>NZ_JBJGYU010000010.1:0-147013 GCF_054050155.1 Geodermatophilus sp. SYSU D00703
GGGAGGGCGGCGCCGTCCTCCCGCCCCCCGGGAGAGCAGTTGACCGAACCGGCCGGCAGCTCGCGAGGGTGCCGGCGTCCACTCGACGACGAGGAGAAGGACCCCATGGCGAACAACCGCGGCGTGACCTACCAGGGCCCGGGCAAGGTCGAGGTCAGCGACCTGGAGTACCCCGAGCTCGTGCTCAAGGACGGCCCCGGCGTCCACCCGGACAACGTCGGGCGGCAGGTGCCGCACGGCGCGATCCTCAAGGTGCTGACCACCAACATCTGCGGCAGCGACCAGCACATGGTCCGCGGCCGCACCACCGCCCCGCACGGCCTGGTGCTCGGCCACGAGATCCTCGGCGAGGTCGTGGAGACCGGCCCGGGCGTGGAGTTCATCCAGGTCGGCGACGTCTGCTCGGTGCCGTTCAACATCTCCTGCGGGCGCTGCCGCAACTGCAAGGGGGGCAAGACCGGCATCTGCCTGAACGTCAACCCCGACCGCCCCGGCTCGGCGTACGGCTACGTCGACATGGGCGGCTGGCAGGGCGGCCAGGCCGAGTACGTGATGGTCCCCTACGCGGACTGGAACCTGCTGCCCTTCCCCGACCGCGACCAGGCCCTGGAGAAGGTCCTGGACCTGACCATGCTCTCGGACATCTTCCCGACCGGGTACCACGGCGCCCACACCGCCGGCGTCACCACCGGGTCGACCGTCTACGTCGCCGGCGCCGGCCCGGTCGGCCTGGCCGCCGCGGTCTCCGCCCAGCTCCTCGGCGCGGCCGTCGTCATCGTCGGCGACCTCAACGAGGACCGGCTCGCCGCGGCCCGGGCCTTCGGCTGCGAGACCGTCGACGTGTCCAAGGGCGAGCCCCAGGAGCAGATCGAGCAGATCCTCGGCGTCCCCGAGGTCGACTGCGGCGTCGACGCCGTCGGCTTCGAGGCCCGCGGCCACGGGGCCAGCGCCCAGGAGGCGCCGGCGACGGTCCTCAACTCCCTGATGGACGTCACCCGCGCCGGCGGCGCGCTCGGCATCCCGGGGCTGTACGTGACCGGCGACCCGGGCGGCATCGACGAGGCGGCCAAGAAGGGCTCCCTGTCCCTGTCGCTGGGCACCGGCTGGGCCAAGTCGCTGTCGTTCACCACCGGCCAGTGCCCGGTGATGCGCTACAACCGGCAGCTGATGATGGCGATCCTGCACGACCGGGTACAGATCGCGAAGGCGGTCAACGCCACCGTCATCAGCCTGGACGACGCTCCCCGCGGCTACGCCGAGTTCGACCAGGGCGCCGCGAAGAAGTACGTCATCGACCCGCACAACGTGACCGGGAAGGCCGCAGCCTGACCAGGAACCGCCCCCACGCCGTCGACGACCCGGCCACCGGCGTGGTCGGGTCCTCGACGGCGGTCCGAGACCGCCGCGACGGCCGCCGGGCGGGCCTGCGCTCCCCCGGGGTGCTGATCCCCGTCCTGGTGCTGCTGGCCACCGTCGTCGCGGTGACCAGCAGCGTGGGCGCGCCGCTCATCCCGGCCGTCGCCGACCTGCACGACGTCCCGCTGCACGTCGCGCAGTGGTCGCTCACCATGCCCCTGCTGGTGGGGGCGGTGGCCACACCCGTCCTCGGCCGGCTCGGCGACGGGTCGCACCGGCGGACGGTCGCCCTGGCCGCGCTGGTCGTGGTCGTGCTCGGCGGTGTGCTCACCGCGCTGCCGCTGTCCCTCGGCTGGTTCCTGGCCGGGCGGGGGCTGCAGGGCTTCGGGCTCGGCCTGATGCCGCTGCTCATCGCCACGGCGCGGGAGGCGCTGCCCGCCCCGCGCTCCCGCCGCACGATCGCCGCCCTGTCGATCACCGTGGTCTCCGGGGTCGGCCTCGGCTTCCCCATCGCCGGCGCCATCGCCACGTACGCGGGGGCGACCGCCGCCTTCTGGACGGCGACGGCGATCTCTGCCGGCGCGCTCGCCGCCGGGGCCCTGGTGCTCCCTCCGGCCGCCGCGGTCCCCCCGCGCCGGTTCGACCTGGCCGGCGCGCTGCTGCTCGGCGCGGGCCTGGCCGGTGCGCTGCTCACCCTCAGCGAGGGTGAGACCTGGGGCTGGACGTCGCCGCGGACGCTCCTGGTGACCGCGGCCTCGCTCCTGCTGCTCGCCGCCTGGGCGCTCGTCGCACTCCGGGTCCGGGCCCCGCTCATCGACCTGCGACTGGCCCGCGGGCGGCTGCCGGCCGCCGGCCACGCCTCGGTGCTGCTGGTCAGCCTGGCCAACTACCTCATGATGGGCTCGGTGCCGATCCTGGCCCAGACGCCCGCGGACAGCGGCTACGGCTTCGGTGCCTCCGGGCTGGTCGCCGGCCTGCTGCTCCTGCCGTTCTCGCTGGCCGGCATGCTCGCCGGCCCGCTGTCCCGGCGGCTCGGCGAGCGGGTCCGCCCACGGGCGGTGCTGGCGGTCGGCGCGCTGCTGATGGCCGGCGCGCAGGCGCTGTTCGCCCTCTACCGCGGGGACCTGTGGTCCCTGGTCGTGGTGACGACGGTCGCCGGGCTCGGCGTGAGCACGGTTTTCGCCGCGGCCGCGGGGCTGGTCGTCTCCGCCGTCCCGCCCCGGGAGACCGGCAGCGCGATGGCCCTCAACCAGGTGCTGCGCTACGCCGGCTTCTCGGTGGGCAGCGCCCTGACCGCCACGGTGCTGTCCGTGGCGACGCCGGCCGGCGGAGGGCTGCCGGCCGGCGGCGCGTACACGGTGATCGGGGCGATCGGCTGCGTCGCCTGCCTGCTGGCCGCGCTGGTGGCCTGGGTCCTCGCCGGACGGACCGCGGCTCAGCCGCCCAGCGTCGCGCTGCGCGAGAGCGGTGCCACCGAGCGGGCGTAGACCGACAGCCAGCCGCACCCGGCCGCCCGCGGCAGCGGCGGCATCGCCGCCCGGCGCTCGGCGAGCTCCTCCTCGGGCGCCTCCAGCTCGAGGCTGCGCGCGTCGACGTCGACGGAGACGAGGTCGCCGTCGCGGACCAGCCCCAGCGGGCCGCCCACCGCCCCCTCGGGGCTCACCTCGGCGACGACCAGGCCCTTGTTGACCAGGCCCGACGTCTGCCCGTCGGTGACCACGACCACCTGGTCGCCCAGCCCGGCCCCGTCGAGGGCGAAGACGAACGCCGAGGTCAGCGCCATCCCGGGTGAGCCGCGCAGGCCCAGCCCGCTGAGGACGACGACCTCCCCCGGCTGGACCTCGCCGTTGCGCATGCCGGCGAGTCCCTCCTCACGGGAGGAGTAGACGCGCGCCGGGCCGGCGGCCCTGCAGCTCGCCGTGGGTCAGCTGGTCGACGTCGGTGCCGTCGACGGCGCTGCCGTCGGGGTCGGACAGCTGGGTGAGGTCGGCCCGCCACTCCAGCGGGTTGCGCTGCGGCCGGACGATCGGCTCCTTGCGCGGGAACCGGTGGGTGCCGGCGGCCTCGGCCTCCTCCATCAGCCGCTCGACGGTGCGCCACGGCGCCGGGCCGGCGGCGGCGACGTCCACGCCGTTGATCCGGAACATCAGCGACGGGTAGAGCAGGTGCGGCGCCTTCTCGAAGGGCACCCCCGCCCACGCGGCGACGTCGGCGTCGCCCGAGGCGTCGACGAAGACCCGGCCCCGGACGGCGGCCCGCCCGGACTTCGACTCGATCAGGACCGCGTCGACGCTCGCCCCCTCCTCGGCCATCACCACGCCGACCGCGGTGGCGTGGAACAGCAGCCGGGCGCCGGAGGAGGTGACCAGCTCGTCGGCGGCCAGCTTGTAGGCGGAGATGTCGAACGCCTGGGCGAGGATGCCGTCGTTGATGGTCAGGTGCGGCTCGTCGAGGCCGTCGAGCTCGACCAGCCGCTCGAGCAGCTCGTCGGCGAGGCCGTGGATGACATGCCGGTGCTCGCCGTGCACCTTCGCGTGCAGCCCGCAGAAGGTGGACAGCCCGCCCATGGTGCCCGCGCCGCCGAGGAAGCCGTAGCGCTCCAGCAGGATCGTCGAGCGGCCGGCCCGGGCGGCGGACGCCGCGGCCATCAGCCCGGCCGGGCCGCCGCCGATGACGGCGACGTCGAACTCGCCGTAGACCGGCGTCTCGCGGGCGGGCTCGTGCACGGTGCTCATCGGGCGCTCCCAGCGGTCGGGGTCGGCGAGGCGGCCGGGGCGGCCGGGACGCGGGCGATCGCGGGGGCCCGCCGCGGGGCCCGAAGGTCCCGGCGATCGCCGAGACCCCGGCGTTGTGCGCGCCGGCCACCACGACCAGCAGCGCCTCGGGCGAGCTGAGCACCGGGACGACGTCCTGCCCGGCCTCCGCGGCGGTGTCGGGCACCGCGTCCGGGTGGCCGGCCGGCAGCCGCCAGCGGGTCTCCCGCGACACGGCGTCCTTGCCGACCTCGGCCAGCCGCTCGCGGGTGTTGACCGCGTGCTCGTACTCGAACTGCCGGACGTCGGACTTCGACCACCCGGCCGTGGCAAAGACGTGCTCGGGACCGAGGACCAGGCAGCCGCTGATCGTCTCGTGCACCAGCGCGCCGGTGCGGGCCAGCGTGCCGGCGAGGTCGCGGCCGAGCTGCTCGGGGTCGGTGGCGTGCCGGGCCTCGAGGTGGATGACCGAGCGGACGAGCATCGAGGTCACCGTGCTGTCCCCCGCGGCGAAGCCGTGGTCGGTGGGGAACGGCGCCCAGGGGCTGTCCTCCTCGTTCCCGGCGATGCAGCAGGTGTACTTCGCCGGCGTGCCCTGGGTGGCCTGGTCGAGCTGGTGCGGGCGCAGGCCGAAGGCGTTGATGGCGGAGTGCCGGATCGCCCGGCCGATGGTGGCGTTCGCGCGGAACCCGGAGCCGAAGACGTTGCCGCGGGAGTTCAGCCCGATCCGCTCGCGGACCTGGCCGTTGACCAGCAGCAGCGGCGCGGTGCCGGTGGGGCTCTGCCAGATGCCCTTGCCCGCGTACCCCTCGGCGGTCAGCGCGTCCCACGCGGCGAGCACGACCGGGAGGTACTCGGGCAGGCAGCCGGCCATCGCCGCGTTGATCGCCGCGGAGCGCACCAGCTCGACGGCATGGTCACCCTCGCCTCCTGCGACAAGACCTCGCCGGCCCACCTCATGGCGGCCGGGCGGCTCGACGTCCCGACGCCAGCCCGGTGCAGGCGAACGGCCCGGCCATGTGGGACGCCGTCGCCCGCGCCGGGGCGCGCATCGTCGAGCTGGTCACCGAGGGGATGACCCCGCGCCGGGTGATGACGCCGGGCGCGTTCCGCAACGCGGTCACCGTCATGCTGGCGATCAGCGGATCGGTCAACGCCATCACGCACCTGCAGGCGGTGGCGCACGAGGCCGCGGTGGACGTCGACGTCCCCGGGCTGTTCGCCGAGCTGGCCGACCGCGTGCCGCTGCTGTGCGCCGTCCGCCCCAACGGGCCGGCGTTCATCGAGGACCTCGAGCGGGCCGGCGGCACCCGGGCCGTGCTCGCCCGGCTGCGCCACCTGCTCGACCTCGACGTCGCGACGGTGGACGGCGGGACGCTCGGCGAGGTGCTCGCCGACGCGACCGTGGCCGACGAGGAGGTCGTGCGCCCCGCCGACCCGCGAGATGGCCGCCGAGATGGCCGCGCTCGCCCCCGTCCCCCTGCCGGTGGTCGAGCTGCCGGAGGCGGGGCACCACCCGATGCTCCACCAGCCCCTGGCGCTGGTGACAGCCGTCCGCACCCTGCTGGCCGTGTGGCCGTCGGACACCGCCGCGTAGCCTCGGCCCATGGCGCAGTCGGGCCGCATCAGGCACGCGGGCCTGGCCCGCAAGGTCGTACCGGCGGATGTCGCCGCCACGCACGTCCGGCACGGCGACACCGTCGGCATGAGCGGCTTCACCGGAGCCGGCTACCCGAAGGTGGTCCCCCAGGCCCTGGCTCGGGAGATCCACGACGCGCACGACGCGGGCGAGCCGTTCCGGGTCAACGTCTGGACCGGCGCCTCCACCGCTCCAGAGCTGGACGGCGCGCTCGCCGCCGCCGACGGCATCGAGCTGCGGCTGCCCTACCAGTCCGACCCGGTCAGCCGCGAGAAGATCAACGCCGGCCGCATGGAGTACATCGACGTACACCTGTCGCACGTCGCGCAGATGGCGTGGATGGGCTTCCTCGGCCCGCTGGACGTCGCCGTCGTCGAGGTCAGCGGCATCACCGCCGACGGCGACCTGGTGCCCTCCTCGTCGGTGGGCAACAACAAGACCTGGCTGGACCTGGCCGACCGGGTGGTCCTGGAGGTCAACGCGCGTCAGCCCGAGGCGCTCGACGGGATGCACGACGTCTACTACGGCACCGCCCTGCCCCCGGCCCGGCGACCCATCCAGCTGGTGCGGCCGGACGAGCGGATCGGCGTCCCGTACCTGCGCTGCCCCGAGGAGAAGGTCGTCGCCGTCGTCGAGACCGACGCCCCGGACCGCAACAGCCCGTTCGCCCCGCCGGACGACGCCTCGCGGGCCATCGCCGGCCACATCGTCGAGTTCCTCGAGCACGAGGTGACCCGCGGCCGGGTGCCCCGCGAGCTGCTGCCGCTGCAGTCGGGGGTCGGCAACGTGGCGAACGCGGTCATGGCCGGGCTGGGGACGTCGTCGTTCGAGGGGCTGACCGCCTACACCGAGGTGATCCAGGACGGCATGCTCGAGCTGCTGTGCTCCGGGCGCATGGTGGCGGCGTCGGCGACCGCGTTCTCGCTGAGCCCGGAGGGGACGGCGCGGTTCGAGGCCGAGGCGCGGACGCTGCGCGAGCGGATCGTGCTGCGCCCGCAGGAGATCAGCAACCACCCGGAGATCGTGCGCCGGCTCGGCGTCCTGGCGATGAACGGGCTGATCGAGGCCGACATCTACGGCAACGTCAACTCCACCCACGTGATGGGCAGCCGCATCCAGAACGGCATCGGGGGCTCGGGTGACTTCGCCCGCAACGCCTACATCTCGTTCTTCCTGACCCCGTCGACCGCCAAGGGCGGGGCGATCTCGGCGATCGTGCCGATGGTCAGCCACGTCGACCACACCGAGCACGACGTGCACGTGATCGTCACCGAGCAGGGGCTGGCCGACCTGCGCGGCCTGGCGCCGCGCCGCCGGGCGGAACTGGTCATCGAGCGCTGCGCCCACCCGGACTACCGGCCGTTGCTGCGGGACTACGTCGAGCGGGCGATGCGCGACGCCCCCGGACGGCACACCCCCCACCTGCTCGCCGAGGCGCTGAGCTGGCACACCCGGTTCCTGACCGAGGGGACGATGAAGCCGGCCCTCTGAGGCCGCTGCAGGGACTCCGGTGCTTGGTGCACCGCAACGTGGTCGCCGTCCACCGCCCGGTGCTCGAACCCGTGGGCCTGACCCACCCGCACTACCTGGTGATGCTCGCACTGTGGCAGCACGGGTCGTCCAGATGTCGGTCCCGATCGCGCTGATCATGGTCTTCCTGCCCGCTCCCCCGGGGCTGCGCGCGGCGGTCTCCGGTGGCGGGATCTCCCTCGGGCTCATCCACTCCCTGGCCTCCATGCCCGAGACCACCGAGGACCGGGTCGTGAAGGCCGGCTACCCGGCCGGCACCGCCACCGCCCGGCGCGAGGAGGTCGCGCACCAGCGGGACCTGCGCGACAGCGAGCGCCGTCGGGCCGCCGCCGCCCGGCGCGCCGCCCGCTACCGCGACCGCCGGGGCCACTGACGACGGCGCCGGCCGAGCCGCGGACGCCGGGGGTCGACCCGCCGGCGCCCCGGTCAGGCCGTGCGGACCGCGGAGACGTCGAACTCGATCTGGATGCGGTCGCTGACCAGGACGCCGCCGGTGTCCAGCGGGGTGTTCCAGGTCAGGCCCCAGTCGCTGCGCTTGATCGCCAGCGCGCCCTCGAAGCCGACGCGGGTGTTGCCGAACGGGTCCTTGGCCGAGCCGGTCAGCGCGAAGTCGACCGTCACCGGGTGGGTGACGTCCCGGATGGTCAGGTCGCCGGTCACCGTGTACGTCTCGTCGTCGACCTGCTCGACGTCGGTGGAGACGAAGACGATCTCCGGCCACCGCTCGACGTCGAGGAAGTCGGCGGAGCGCAGGTGGGCGTCGCGGTCGGGCTGGCCGGTGTCGACGCTCGCCGTCCGGATGCGCAGCGTCACCGAGCTGGCCGGCGGGTTCGCCACGTCCAGGTGCGCCGTCCCGGCGAAGTCGGTGAACGACCCGCGCACCGTGGTCACCATGGCGTGGCGGGCGCGGATGCCGATCCGCGTGTGGGCGGCGTCCACCTCGTAGTCGCCGCTGACGTCGACGAGGGCGCTGGTCGCCGCGTCGAAGTCGGTGGGGTCCGCGTCACGTGCCCGGTGCTTGCCCACGGCCGACCTCCCCTTCCCCCGAGTGCATCCGCCCCATCCTGACGGATGCCCGGCGCGGCGACACGCCAGGGGTCCCTGGGCCGGTCAGTAGCGGGTCTCCTGGTCCACCTCGGACTGCTCGCGGTCGGCGGCGGCCGCGGACCGGTCGCGCGCGGCGGCCTCCCGGTCGCCGCGGGCGGCGTCGCGGTCCCGGGCCGACGCCAGCCGGTCCTGCTGGGCGCTGCTGAGGTCGGTGTCGTCCCCCGCACGGTCGTCATCCGGGGCCCGGCGTGCCGCGGCCTGGGCGCGCTCCACGGCCCGCTGGTCGCGCTCCACCGCGGCCTCGTCCCGCCGCCTTGCGGCCTCGTCACGCCTGAGGGCGGCCTCGTCCCTCCGGCGGGCGGCCTCCTCCCGTTGCCGGGTCGCATCGTCCAGGGTGCGGCGCACCGCGACAGCGCGGCGCTCGGTGCCGGCCTGGTCGGGCTCCCTGGAGGAGGGTCCGGCCGGGCGCTGCTCGGCGCGCTTGCGCTGCTGTTCAGCACCGGACAGCGCCGCCGCAGCCTCGGTCTCCAGCCGCCGCGCGACGTCGAGGCGGCCCTCGCGGCGCGCCTGCTCGGCCATCTCCCGGAACGTGGCCGCGACGTGGCTCTCCGTCGTGGCCACCTCACCGGCGATCTCCCGCAACCGCTCCTGGTGGTGACGGATGTCCTCCCAGAGCTGTCGGGAGACCTGCACCTGCTCGGCCCGCGCGCGCTCGGGCTCCGCCCCCTCCGCGTCCTCGTGGAGGGTCCGCCCGTCGGACTCCATGTGCCGAGGGTCCCGCCGACCGATGGCGCCCACAAGGTCCGGAACACTGTCGGCCGCGCCTCCCCGCCCCACGCAGACCTATCCTGCAGCTGTGGTCAGCCCGGACGAGGTCGAGAAGCTGACGGAGGAGGCGCGCGCGACGCGCGCGAGGGTGCGACGCGAGGTCGCCGACAGCCATCGCCGCGTCGCCGACGCGGAACACCGGACCGAGGAGCTCCTGCTCGACGTCGCCGACCGGCTGCCCTCCGCGGAGAAGATCCGCGAGCACGCGCACCGGATCTCGGAGCGGGCCGACCGGCACCTCCACCGAGCCGAGCAGGAACACGCGGAGGCCGAGCCCGACGAGGGCGACTGAGCTGCCCGCCCGCCGCCGGCTCCGGGGCACCTCCTCCCGGCTACGAGCGTCTCAAGGGCCTGGGCGGCCGGGACCGGTGAGAGAGCACCGGTCGGTCGGCAGCCCGGCTGCTCAGCTCCTGCAGCTCCTCGTTGAGCACCCGCAGCTCGCGCATGGTGGCGGCCAGCTCGCGTTCGCTCTCGGCGAGGGAGTCCTGGAGTGACCGGACCTCCTGGGTGCGGATCTCCAGCTGCTCCAGCGCCCAGGACAGGTCGTCCTGCAGCTCCGCCAGCGCCCGGTCCGGGTCGGCGTCCCCGCCGTCGAGCGCCGTGGGCTCCGGCCGGGACGCCGGCCAGGCCGCCAGCAGCTCCCGCAGCTGCTGCACCCGCTCGTTGGACCGGGCGATCCGCTCTTGAGCGGCCGTCAGCCGGGCGGTGCCGGCCGCCCTCCGCTCGTGCAGGCGGCGACGCCACGCGATGTCGCGGGGCTGACCGTCGACCACGGCGCGATGGTAGGCCGCTCAGGCCGGGTCCAGTCCCGAGTAGACGCGCAGCGCGTTGCCGCCCAGCACCAGCGGGACGACGTCCTCGGGCAGACCCAGCGAGGCCACGGCCCGGGCGTTCGCCGCCGGACCGGGGACGCCGGGCCAGTCGGTGCCGTAGACCCACTTCCTCGCCAGCCGGGCGAGGTCGAAGCGGGCGTAGTACTCCGGCAGCCGCTTGGGCGGCAGCCCCGACAGCTCGATCCAGACGTTCGGCCGGGACACCGCCAGGAACGCCGCCGCGTCGTACCACCAACCCCGACCGCCGTGCGCCAGCACGACCTGCAGCTCCGGGAAGTCGCGCAGAACGGCGTCGAGCAGCACCGGGTCGGCGTAGGCGTTGGTCGACCCCGGGAAGCTGCTCGTGCCGCAGTGCACGACCAGCGGTACGCCGCGCTCCACCAGGACGGCGTAGGCCGGGTACATCGCCGCGTCGTCGGCGCGGAACCCGCCGTGCACCGGGTGGATCTTCAGCGCGGCCGCGCCGAGGTCCAGCTGGCGGGTGAGCTCCCGGGCGATCGGGAAGTGCAGGTGCGGGTTGACGTTGGCCACCGGGCGGAACCGCCGCGGGTCGTGCTCCACCAGCGGCAGCAGGTCGTCGAAGAGCTGGTAGCCGGTCGCCTTGGGGCTGTACTCGCAGAACAGCAGCGCGACGTCGACGCCGTCCTCGGCGAACAGCCGGGTCAGCGCGGCCGGGTCCGGGCTGCCGTCGGGCCGCCAGACCTCCTCGAGGACCCCCGGCCGGCCGAACTGCCGGGCCCACTCGATCCAGGCCGGCGCCAGCGTGGACAGGTGCGGGACGTGGACGTGCGCGTCCACGAGCAGGTGGCCGTCGAGCACGTCAGCGATCCTGCCCCGCGGGCCGGACGACGACCTGCGGGGGCGCCGGCTCCGCGGTGAGCAGCGCGACCAGGCCGGCCCGCCGCTCCCGGACGGCGGCCTGGTTGACGTAGCCCTTGTCGGTGACCTCCCCGGCGTCCAGCTGGGCGGGCTCGGTCAGCACCAGCAGCCGCTCCACGCACTGGGAGGACCCCCCGCCCTCGGCGGCCAGCCGGCTCAGGGTCGCCTCGAGCTCCCCGCGCAGGGACGGGTCCGGCACGCCGTCGGCGTCGACCCGTCCGGCGGCGTGCTGCGGCGCGAGCCAGGCCATCGCCGTGACGACGTCGCCGTCCTGGCCGCAGACCACGGCGTCGGCCAGCAGGCCCCGGGACGCCGACAGCAGTCGCGGCCGCAAGGTCCCCACGCTGACGAACGTGCCGGTGGACAGCTTGAAGTCCTCGGCGATCCGGCCGCGGAACAGCAGGCCCGCCGCGGGGTCGTCGGGGTCGGCGAGGGCCACGGCGTCCCCGGTGCGGAGGAAGCCGTGCTCGTCGAAGGCGGCGGCGGTGAGGTCCGGCCGGCCCAGGTACCCGGGCGTCACGTTGGCGCCGCGCACCCGGACCTCCGTCTTCTCCCCCACCGGCACCAGCGCCAGCTCCACCCCCGGCAGCGGCACGCCGAGGACGTCGCTGCGGGTGATCGGGTAGTGCGCGCTGGTCGCGGCCGGGGCGGTCTCGCTCAGCCCCCACGAGGTGGTCATCTGCATCCGGGCCCCGTGCTCCGCGGCCAGCTTCTCCATCCGGTCCCACAGCTGCTGCGGCAGCGCCGCGGCGGCGAAGAAGCCCAGCCGCAGCCGGTCGAAGAAGGCCGCCGCCGCGGCCCGGTCGCGCTCCAGGTGCGGGAGCAGGGCGGCGTAGCCGGCGGGCACGTTGAAGTAGACGGTGGGGCGGGCGTCGGCCAGGTTGCGCACGGTCCGGCCGACCAGCGCCGGAGCCGGGCGGCCGTCGTCGATCCAGAGCGTGCCGCCGTTGGTGAGCACCATGTTCAGGTCGTGACTGCCGCCGAAGGTGTGGCTCCAGGGCAGCCAGTCCAGCAGCACGGGCGGCTCCTCGGCGAGGAACGGCCAGACCTGCCGCATCTGCTGCTGGTTGGCCGAGAGCATCCCGTGCGGTGTCAGCACGCCCTTCGGCGAGCCGGTCGACCCGGAGGTGAACAGGACCTTGGCGACGTCGTCCCGGCGCAGCGCGGCGCACCGGCGGTCCACCTCGGGGGTCGGCTCGGCGCCGAACGCGGCGACCGGCACCGAGCCGGGCAGGTCGCCGTCCCGGCTCAGCACCGGCCGGTCCCCGGCCACGGCCGCCACCGCGGCGGCGAAGGAGGCGTCCTCGGCGACCACGAGGCCGGGATCCACGAGGTCGGCCATCGCGCGCAGCTTCGCGTGGTCGGCGCTCTGCAGGGAGTAGGCGACGCTGGTCGGGACGACGGGGGCGCCGACGGTCATCGCCGCGAGCGCCACCGCCAGGTGGATCCGGCTGTTGCCCGACAGCACCATGACCGGCCGGTCGGCCAGGCCGCGGTCGAGGAGTCCCTGCGCCAGCCGGTCGGCCTGCGCGCGCACCTCGGCCCAGGTCGAGCGCGCCCACCCGTCCCCCGCGCGTTCGGCCACGAGCAGCCGGTCGGGGTGGGCCTCGCTGCCGGCGCGGAAGGAGTGCACGACGCTGACCGGGTGCTCGGCCAGCGGCTCCGCCGAGCGCAGCAGCAGCCGGCCGTCGGGGAGGGACTCGGACTCGATGCGCGGGACGCTGAACGTGCCGATCACGGCTGCCCCCTCGATGACGACGTCGGCCCGGTGGGGATGCCCCCGGATGTTCGACGCGTGCTCGCCCGGGGTCAAGGTCCCTGTAGCGGTTCGCGCGGCCGGGTCACCGGAACCGGCGGAAGTCCGGCGGCCGCTTCTCGGCGAAGGCGCGGGCGCCCTCCATGCCCTCCTCGCTGACCGAGAACAGCGAGAGCCCGTCGAAGGCGAGGTGCGAGATGCCGCCGAGGTGGTCGGTGTCGGCGTTGAACGAGTGCTTGAGGAACCGCAGGGCGGTCGGCGAGTAGGAACCGATCCTCCGCGCCCACTCGCGCGCGGTGTCGAGCAGGCGCTCCCGCGGCACGACCTCGTTGACCAGACCCCAGCGCTCGGCGGTCGCGGCGTCGTACCGGTCGAGGAGGAACCAGATCTGGCGCGCCCGCTTCTCCCCCACGACGCGTGCCAGGTAGGCCGAGCCGAAGCCCGCGTCGAACGAGCCCACCCGCGGTCCGGACTGCGCGAACGTGGCCTCCTCGCAGGCGACGGTGAGGTCACAGAGGACGTGCAGCACGTGCCCGCCGCCGATCGCGATGCCGTTGACCGCGGCGATGACCGGCTTCGGGATGTCCCGGATGACCCGGTGCAGCCGCTCGATCTCGAACGTGCCCCACTCGGTCTCGCCGTAGCCGCCGGTCTCCGCCCGCTCCTTGACGTCGCCGCCGGTGCAGAAGGCCCGCTCGCCGGCGGCGGTGAGGATGACGGCGGCCACGCGCGGGTCGGCCCAGGCGTGCTTGAACGCCGAGATCAGCTCGTCGACGGTGCGGCCGCGGAAGCTGTTCATCCGCTCCTGGCGGTCGATGGTGACGACCGCGTGGTTGTCCTCCTCGACCTCGTAGCGGACGTCGGTGAACTCCTCGGGCCGCATGCCCACCACCCCTCCGTGGTCGCCGGCGCGGCCGGAGCGGACGCCGCCGGAGCCGGTATGTCGTCATGTTGACGGTCGTCACGAGCGGCTGGCAAGCTGCCGCCCGTGGTCCCCCGCCGCTGCCTGGTGACCGGCGCGGGGCGGGGCATCGGCGCCGCCGTCGCCCGCCGGCTGGCCGCCCAGGGGCACCCGGTCGCCCTCACCGCCCGCAGCGCCGACGAGCTGGCCGCGGTCGCCGGCGACCTGGGCGGGCTGGCGCTCGTCGTCCCCGCCGACCTCACTGACGCCGGCGCCGCGGAGACCGTCGTCGGCGCCGTCGAGCGGGCGTGGGGTGGCCCGGTGGAGGTCCTCGTCCTCAACGCCGGGGCCGGCACCTCGGCGCCGCTGGCGCGGACCACCGACGAGGAGTGGGCCCGGGTGCTCGACCTCAACCTCACCGCCCCGTTCCGCCTGCTGCGCCGCGTCCTGCCGGGGATGGTCGGGGCCGGCTGGGGCCGGGTGGTCGCCGTGGCGTCGACCGCGGCCAAGCGCGGCGACCCCTACGTCGCGGCCTACACGGCCAGCAAGCACGGGCTGCTGGGACTGGTCCGGTCGGCGGCCGCCGAGGTGGCCGGCAGCGGCGTCACGGTCAACGCCGTGTGCCCCGGCTACGTCGACACCCCGATGACCGCGCAGACCGTCGCCCGGATCAGCGCGACCACGGGGCGCACCGAGGAGCAGGCGCGGGAGGCGCTCGCCCGGCGCCAGCCGATCGGCCGGCTCGTCGACCCGGACGAGGTGGCCGACGCCGTGCTGCTGTGCGTGGCCAGCGCGGCGATCACCGGACAGGGCATCAACGTCGACGGAGGGGCGGTGCAGTCGTGAGTGCGGTGCAGCGGGTGGACCCGCCGGGACTGGCCCGGCCCTCGGGGTACAGCCACGCCGTGGTGGCCCCACCCGGGCGGACGGTCTTCCTCGCCGGGCAGACCGCGATGGACGCCGACGGGCGCATCGTCGGCACCGACGTCGTCGCGCAGTTCGAGCAGGCGCTGGGCAACCTGCTGACCGCGCTGCGGGCCGCCGGAGGGGAGCCCGCGCACCTGGCCTCGCTCACCGTCTACGCGGTCGACCTGGCCGACTACCGCGCCCGTGCGCGCGAGATCGGCGCGGTGTGGCGGCGGCTGGTGGGCGACGACTACCCGGCGATGGCCGGCATCGGGGTGGCCCGGCTGTGGGACGACGAGGCCCTCGTCGAGGTGCAGGGCACCGCCGTCCTGCCCGGTTGAGTCACCCGTCGAGCAGGCGCCGCGCGTGCGCGCGAGCAGGGCCGGCGAGCCGGTCGGCCAGCTCGGCGAACAGGTCGGCGGCGCGGGCGCCGTTCCAGTCGCCGGGCAGCAGCTCCAGCGGCAGGCCGGGGTCGGCGTAGGGCAGCACCCGCCAGTCGGTGACGAGGCGGACGTGGTCGGCGAAGGCCCGGGCGGGGTCGAGCGGCCGGTCGGCGGCGGAGCGGGCCAGCGCGGGGGTGTGCCGGTCCAGGAACCCGGCGTAGCGCTCGTGCAGCGTGTCGAGGTCCCACCAGCGGGCGACGCCGGCCCGCGCCTCCGCCGCCGACACCCGTGCCTGCGCGAAGGTCTCGACGTAGCCGGCCAGGCCGCGCCGCCGCAGCACCTCGCGGACCTCCTCGCCGAGGTGTCCGGGGGCGATCCAGACGCCGGGCGCCACGGTGCCGAAGCCCAGGCGGGTGAGCTCGGAGCGCAGCCGGTGGCGGCGCCCCCGCTCGGACTCGGGGACGGAGAAGACGACGAGCAGCCAGCCGTCCTCCTCGCGGGCGCGGCGCCGGCCGAAGATCCGCGCGTCCCCCTCGGCCAGCACCTCCAGCGCCTCGGGGGTGAGCGCGTACCCGGCGATCTCGCCCTGCCGCCGCGCGTCGAGCACACCGCGCCGCTTGAGCCGGGACACCGACGACCGGACGGCGGCCTCCTCCACCCCGAGGTCGGCCATCAGCCGGACGACGGCGGCCACCGACAGCCAGCCCCCGCGCTCCCGGGCGTAGAGGCCGTACAGGCTGACGATCAGCTGGCGGGGCGGCAGGACGACGGCGACCGGCGCCGCCGCCTCCTCGACGGCGGTCACGAGCCCACGATAGGGCACCTCCCATCCTCCATGCCGCGCCGTTGACTCCCGTCAGCGCAGCGCCATACTGGCGGGCAGGGCCCGGCGCGGCCGGACCCGGCGACCGCAGGGAGGTCCTCCCATGACCCTGAGCGCCCCGCCGCTGTCCGCCTCGGCCCACGTCGATCCCTTCTGCCGCGAGCACCTCCCCGCACCCGGGCAGTGGCCGGTCATCGACCTCGGCGACCTGCGCTACCCCGAGCGGCTCAACTGCGCCACGGAGCTGCTCGACGGCACGATCGGCCGGCTCGGTCCCGATCGGCCGTGCGTCCGGGCCCCCGGCGGTCCGGCCTGGACCTACGCCGAGGTGCGCGCCCGGGCCGACCGCATCGCCGGCGTCCTCAGCACGGACCTGGGGGTGGTGCCCGGCAACCGGGTGCTGCTGCGCGGGTTCAACGGCCCGGACCTGGTCGCGTGCTGGTTCGCCGTCCTCAAGGCCGGCGGCGTCGCGGTGACCACGATGCCGGCGCTTCGGGCGGGCGAGCTGGCGACGATCGGCGAGATGTGCCGGCCCACGGTCGCGCTCTGCGACGCGCGGCTGACCGACGACCTGACCCGGGCCGCCGTCCCCGGGCTGACCGTGGTGCCCTACGGGGGCGAGGGGCCCGACGACCTCACGGTCCGGGCCGCCGGGCAGCCGGAGGGCTTCGCCGACGTCCCGACGGCGGCGGACGACGTCGCGCTCATGGCGTTCACCTCGGGCACCACCGGCCGGCCGAAGGCCACGATGCACTTCCACCGCGACGTGCTGGCCATCGCCGACACCTTCTCGGCGCACGTGGTCCGCCCGGAGCCGGACGACGTCTTCGCGGGCAGCCCACCGCTCGCCTTCACCTACGGCCTCGGCGGCCTGCTGGTCTTCCCGCTCCGGGCCGGCGCCAGCGTGCTGCTGCTCGAGCAGCCCTCCCCCGACCGGCTCGCCGACGCCGTCACCGAGCACGGGGTCACCGTGCTGTTCACCGCCCCGACCGCGTACCGGGCGATCGTGGCCGGCGGGCGCGGCGGGCGGCTGGCGGGCCTGCGCCGGGCGGTCTCGGCCGGGGAGCCGCTGCCGGCGTCGGTCTGGCACGGGGTCCACGACGCCAGCGGGGTGCGGGTCATCGACGGCATCGGGTCGACCGAGATGCTGCACGTCTTCATCGCCGCGGCCGACGACGACATCCGACCCGGCTCGACCGGCCGCGCGGTGCCCGGCTACACCGCCGCCGTCCTCGACGACGACGGCAACCCGGTGCCCGACGGCACCGAGGGCCACCTCGCCGTCCGCGGTCCCACCGGCTGCCGGTACCTCGACGGCGACCGCCAGGAGGTCTACGTCCGGCACGGCTGGAACTACACCGGCGACACCTACGTGCGCGACGCCGACGGCTACTACACCTACCGGGCCCGCACCGACGACATGATCATCTCGGCCGGGTACAACATCGCCGGACCCGAGGTCGAGCAGGCGCTGCTGACCCACCCGGCGGTGGTCGAGTGCGCGGTGGTCGGCGCTCCGGACCCCGACCGCGGCACGATCGTCAAGGCCTTCGTCGTCCTGGCGCCGGAGCGCACCGGTCAGGTGAGCGCCGAGGAGCTGCAGGCGCACTGCACGCAGGTGATCGCGCGCTACAAGTGCCCCCGCGCGGTCGAGTTCCGCACCGAGCTCCCCCGCACGGCCACGGGCAAGCTGCAGCGGTACAGGCTCCGGTGAGCGGCATGCGCATCGCGGTGGCCGGGGGCGGACCGGGCGGGCTCTACCTGGCCGCCCTGGTCAAGCAGCTCGACGCCGGGCACGAGGTCACCGTGTGGGAGCGCAACGCGCCGGACGACACCTTCGGGTTCGGCGTCGTCTTCTCCGACGAGACCCTCGGCGGCATCGAGCACGCCGACCCGGTGGTCTTCCGGGAGATGGCCCGGCACTTCGCCCGGTGGGACGACATCGACGTCCACCACCGCGGCCGGGTCACCACCTCCGGCGGCCACGGCTTCGCGGCCATGAGCCGCCGCGAGCTGCTGCACGTCCTGCAGCGCCGCTGCGCCGACCTCGGCGTGGCGGTCCACTTCCGGGCCGAGGCGCCCGACCCCGAGCTGCTGCGCGGCACGCACGACCTCGTCGTCGCCGCGGACGGTGCCCGCTCGGCCGTGCGCTCGCGGTACGCCGACGTCTTCCGGCCCACGTTCGAGACCCGCCGCTGCCGGTACATGTGGCTCGGTACCGACCTGGTGTTCGAGGCGTTCGAGTTCTACGTGGAGGAGACGCCGTACGGCGTCATGCAGATCCACGGCTACCCCTACGACCGCACCGGAAGCACGTTCATCGTCGAGGTGCACGAGGACGTCTGGCAGCGTGCGTTCGGCGACGTCGCGGCCCTCGACCTGCCCCCCGGCGAGAGCGACACGAAGTCGATCGCGCTCGTCGAGGAGCTGTTCTCGGAGGTGCTGGTCGGCCACCGGGTGCACGCCAACAACTCCAAGTGGCTGAACTTCGTGACCCTGCGGAACGAGACCTGGCGGCACGGCAACGTGGTGCTGCTCGGGGACGCCGCGCACACCGCGCACTTCTCCATCGGGTCGGGCACGAAGCTGGCGATGGAGGACGCCCTGGCCCTGGCGGCCTGCCTGCACGAGCAGCCGGACCTCGACAGCGCGCTGGCCGCCTACGAGGCCGAGCGCCGGCCGGTGGTGCTCTCCACCCAGCGCGCCGCGCAGGCCAGCCTGGAGTGGTTCGAGGACATCGGCCGCTACGTGCACCAGGAGCCCGAGCAGTTCGCCTTCAACATCATCACGCGCAGCCGGCGGGTCACCCACGACAACCTGCGGCTGCGCGACCCCGAGTTCGTGGCCGGGGTGGACGCGTGGTTCGCCCGCAGCCAGCCCGAGCCGGTCGAGCCGCGGCCGCCGATGTTCCACTCGTTCCGCCTCGGCGGCCTGGAGCTGGCGAACCGGGTCGTCGTCTCGGCGATGGACGTGTACTCGGCCGTCGACGGGCTGCCCACCGACTTCCACCTCGTCCACCTCGGCAGCAAGGCGCTCGGCGGCGCCGGCCTGGTGATGACCGAGATGGTCTGCGTGTCCCCCGAGGGCCGGATCACCCCCGGCTGCTCGGGGCTCTACACGCCGGAGCAGGAGGCGGCGTGGGCGCGGGTCGTCGACTTCGTGCACGGCGCCACCGACGCGAGGATCGGCGTCCAGCTGGGCCACTCCGGCCGCAAGGGCTCGACCAAGCTCATGTGGGAGGGCATCGACGAGCCGCTGCCGGAGGGGAACTGGGAGGTCGTCGCGCCCTCCCCGATCCCCTACTCGCCGGCCAACGCCGTACCGCGCGAGCTCGCCGACGCCGACCTCGCCGCGATCCGCGAGCAGTTCGTGGCCAACGCCCGCGCCGCGGCCCGCGCCGGCTTCGACGTCCTCGAGCTGCACTGCGCGCACGGCTACCTGCTGTCCTCGTTCGTCTCGCCGCTGTCCAACCGGCGCACCGACCGCTACGGCGGGTCGCTGGCCGACCGGCTGCGCTACCCGCTGGAGGTCTTCGACGCCGTCCGCGCCGCGTGGCCGGCCGAGCGGCCGATGACCGTGCGCATCTCGGCGACCGACTGGTTCGAGGGCGGCACGGACGTCGACGACGCCGTCGCGGTCGCCCGCGCCTTCGCCGAGCACGGCGCCGACGGCATCGACGTCTCGACCGGGCAGGTGGTCAAGGAGGAGCGGCCGGCGTTCGGCCGCAGCTACCAGACGCCCTACGCCGACCGGATCCGCAACGAGGTCGGCCGCGAGTTCGGCGTGGCCGTGATCGCGGTGGGCGCGATCTCCAGCTGGGACGACGTCAACTCGATCCTGCTCGCCGGCCGCGCCGACCTGTGTGCCCTGGGCCGGCCGCACCTCTACGACCCGCAGTGGACCCTGCACGCCGCCGCCGAGCAGGGCTACCGCGGGCCGGGCGCGACGTGGCCGGCACCGTTCCGGGCGGGCAGCCGCCCGCCGCAGACCGGCCGCACCGACGGCCCGCGGCCGCGGCTGGAGCTGGTCCGACGGGGCGGCCCGGCGGGTACCCGGCACGCCCGCTGGCGTCCCTGACCCGTGCGCACCGGGCACACCGTGGGCCGGCACGAGGTGCCTCAGCGCTCGGCGGACAGCTCCGCCCATGCCCGCCGGGCGCGCGTCGCCCAGGAGGCGTGCCGCTCGCGGAACACCTCCGCGGCCCGGCTCCCGCTCCAGCGCGGCGGCAGCAGCTCGCGCGGCAGGCCGGGGTCGAGCAGCGGGAAGCGGCGCCACTCCTGCACGAGCCGGACCTGGGCGACCAGCGCCTGCCGGTCGGTGCGCGGCCGGCGCCGGCTCACCAGCTCCAGGAAGTCCTCGTAGCGGCGCTCGATGGCGTCGAGGTCCCAGGCGGTACGCGCCAGCGACCGCTCGTCCCCGACGACGCCGGCGGTGGCGATGAACGACCAGCTGTCGGCGAGCAGGCCGAGGTCGTCGAGCACCTCGCGGGCCTCCTGCTCACGGTCGACCCGCGGGGTGACCCAGGTGCCGGTGTCCAGCGAGCCCAGCCCTGCCCAGCCCAGCTGGGTGCGCAGCCGCTGGCGCAGTGCCCGGTTGTTCTCGGGGACGCCGACCGACAGGACCAGCCAGCGGCCGTCCCAGGCGCGGTCGTCGGCGGCGAACCCGTAGATGCGCTCGGTGCCCTCCCGGAGCAGCCTCGTGCCGGCCCCGGTCAGCGACCAGCGGGTCTCCCGGCCGACCCGGGTCGGCTCGATCCAGCCGCTGTCGGCCGTGCGCATGATCGCCTGCCGCGCCGCCTTCTCGGCCACGTCGAGGTCGGCGAGCAGGTCGATGAGGCTGGCGGTCCACACCGGGCCGCCGGAGGGCAGGACGAACTCGCCGAGCACCGTGAGCAGCAGGCTGCGCGCGCTCGCCGCCCCCAGCTCCTGCCGGCGGGTGACGAAGGGTCCGTCGACGACCTCCACGCCCCTCATCGTGACACCCCGTGCCGACGGCCCTCCGGTTCCCGGCACGCGCGGACCGCGCAGGTCACGGATCGACACCGGCTCGGCCGGACGGCCGTTGTGACCCTTGACACACTCGCCGAGCCCGCTACATCGTCGTGCGGCACCAGGCGTGCGTCGTAGTACGTCGCGACCTCCGGAGTGTGCCCGTGCTGCATCCCCTGACCGGTCGGCGTCTGCTCGGCGGCCTCGGTGTCGGCGTCCTCACCCTGGCCGTGGCCGCGTGTGGAGGCGGCAGCCTCGGCGGGGACGACGGCGGCGGGGGCGGCGGCGAAGGCGGCGGCACCGTCCGCGTCGGCCTGGTCATCCCCCAGGCCGGGGTGTACACCCCGCTGGGCGAGGACATGCAGCAGGGCTGGGACCTCTGGCTGGAGCAGAACGGCGGCGAGCTGGGCGGCTTCGCCGTCGAGACGGTGACCGCGGACGAGGGGGAGGGTCCCGACACCGGCGTCCCCGCCGTCCAGCGGCTGCTCACCGAGGGCGACGTCGACGCGCTGGTCGGCATCGTCAACTCGGCCACCGCGCTGGGCGTCGCCGAGCAGGTGACCGAGTCGCAGATCCCGCTCATCGTGGCCAACGCCGGCGCGGAGGCCATCACCAAGGACGCCGCGAGCCCCTACGTCTGGCGCTCGTCGTTCACCAACGCCCAGATCGCCGCGGCGATGGGTGAGCACCTGGCCGCGGAGGGCATCGGCCCGGTCTACGTCATGGCGCCGGACTACGCGGCCGGCCAGGAGGTCGTCGCCGGCTTCACCGAGGCCTACACCGCCGGGGGTGGCACGGTCGCCGGCCAGGCGCTCACCCCGTTCGGCACCACGCAGGACTTCCAGCCGTTCCTGTCCGGCATCCAGTCCTCCGGGGCCGCGGCCACCTTCGTCTTCTACGCCGGTGGTGAGGCGGTCAGCTTCGTCCAGCAGTACGCGGACTTCGGCCTCAAGGACACCATCCCGCTCTACGGTTCCGGCTTCCTCACCGAGGGCAGCGTGCTCGACGCGCAGGGCCCCGCGGCCGTCGGCGTCCGGACGACGCTGCACTACTCGACCGAGATCGACAACCCGGTCAACACCGAGTTCGTGCAGGCATACCAGGAGGCGTACGGCGAGCTGCCGACGACCTACGCGGTGCAGGCCTACGACGCCGCGAACGTCCTGGCCCGCGCGCTCGAGGAGGCCGGGGGGACCGGCGGCGAGGCGCTGAGCGAGGCCCTGGGCGGCGTGGGCGAGGTCGAGGACAGCCCCCGCGGCCCGTGGAGCTTCACCGGCCAGACCCCGGAGCAGGCCGTCTACCTGCGCGAGGTGGTCGACGAGAACGGCACCCTGGTCAACTCCGTCGTCGAGGAACTCGGCGTCTTCCCCCAGCCCTGACCTCGCAGGGGCCCGACCGCGGCCCGGCACCGCGGAGAGGAGACCCGTGCTCGGCTGGTTCGACGCCAACCTCGTCAGCATCCTCAACGGCTTGGCCATCGGCGCGCTGCTGTTCGTCCTCGCCGTCGGCCTGTCCCTCGTCTTCGGGATGATGGAGGTGCTCAACCTGGCCCACGGCGCGTTCTTCCTCGTGGGCTCCTACCTGGCGGTCACCTTCGCCGCCGGCGCGTCCTGGAGCGGTTTCCTCACCGCACTCGCCGTCGCCGCGCTCGTCGGCCTGCTGGCCGGCGGCGCGCTGTCCGGGATGACCGAGCCGCTGGCCCGCCGGCCGATCCTCGACCAGGCCCTGCTCACCCTGGGGATCTCCCTGGTCGTCGCCGAGGTGCTGTCGATCGTGTACGGCAACGACGTCCGCTCGGTCCCCCCGCCGCCGGGCCTGGACGGCAGCGTGGACGTGGCCGGCAGCGCCTACCCCACCTACCGGCTCCTGGTGATCGCCGTCGGCCTGGTGCTGGCCGTGGTCGTCTGGCTGGTGGTGGAGAGGACGTCGGTCGGCGCCCTGGTGCGGGCCAGCGTCGCCGACCGCGAGATGGTCTCGGCCCTCGGCATCGACAACCGCAAGGTCAAGGTCGCCGTCCTGGGGATCGGCTCGGTGCTGGCGACCGTCGCCGGCGTGCTCGCCGCCCCGGTGTACGGCGCCCGGCCCGGGCTGGACGAGACCATCCTGCTGCTGGCCCTCGTGGTCGTCGTCATCGGCGGCCTCGGCTCGATCCGGGGCGCGCTCATCGGCGCGCTGGTCATCGGCCAGGTGGAGTCGCTCGGCCGTGCGCTGCTGCCGGAACTCGCGTCGTTCATCCTCTTCGGCACCCTCGCGCTCGTGCTGATCGTCCGACCCCGTGGACTCTTCGCCGGGAAGGTGGCCCACTCATGAGCGTGGAGAGTCCCCCTGCCGCCACCGCCCCGGGCGCGACGGCGGGCGCGGGGTCCCCGCGGCGCGGCACCCGGCCCCTGGCCGTCGTCCTGGCGCTGGCCCTGCTGGCGCTGCTCGCGGCGGTACCGCTGTTCGTGGACCCGTTCGGCACGAACACGGTCTCCCGCATCCTGGTCTTCGCACTGTTCGCGATGAGCCTGGACCTGCTGGTCGGCACCACCGGGCTGCCCTCGCTCGGGCACGCGGCCTGGTTCGGCATCGGCGCCTACACCGCCGGCCTGGTCGCGATCCACTGGACCAGCGAGGGTGTGGTCACCGTGCTGGCGGCCGGGGTCGCGGGCGGGGTGGCGGCGGCCGCGACCGGCTGGCTGGCGGTGCGCAGCGGCGGGGTCTTCTTCCTGATGCTCACGCTGGCCATCGGCGAGCTGGTCCACCAGCTGGCCCAGTCCCTGTCGTCGGTGACCGGCGGTTCCAACGGCCTGTTCGGCATCCCGTCGATCCGGGTCGCCGGCACGCCCCTGACCCTGGCCGGGTACGTCTACTGGTTCGTGCTCGCCGTGGTCCTCCTCGGCGCCCTCGGCCTGTGGCTGGTCGCCTCCTCGCCGTTCGGAGCCGCGCTGCGCGGCATCCGCGACAACGAGCCGCGCATGCGCTCGCTGGGGTACTCGCCGTTCCGCTACAAGTACGTGGCCTTCGCGATCGCCGGAGGGTTCGCCGGCCTGGCCGGTGGCCTGTTCGCGGGCCTGGTGCGGATCGTCAACCCGAGCGACACCGGCTTCACCACCAGCGCCCTCCTGCTGCTCGCGGTCGTCCTGGGCGGCGCCGGCTCGCTGTGGGGGCCGGCGCTGGGCGCGGCGGTCGTCGTCCTCGTCCGCGACACCTTCGGGCCCACGCTCGAGGGGCACGGCCCGCTGCTGCTGGGCCTGGTCTTCGTCGCCGCCGTCTACCTGCTGCCGCGCGGGGTCGCCGGCGTGGCGGACCTGGTCCGACGCCGCCGCGGCCCGGGGGTGCCCGCATGACCCCGCCGCTGCTGTCCCTCTCCGGTGTGAGCCGCCGCTTCGGCGCCCTGAAGGCCGTGGACGACGTCTCCCTCGAGGTCCCCGCGGGCGCGCGGCACGCCCTCATCGGCCCCAACGGCGCCGGGAAGAGCACCCTGTTCCGGCTGGTCACGGGGGCCCTGCGGGTGTCGGCGGGCACCGTCGCCCTCGCCGGGGAGGACGTCACGCGGCTGTCGGAGCCGCAGCGCGCGCGGCGCGGGATCAGCCAGACCCTGCAGCACTCCAGCCTGTTCCTCCGCCAGACGGCGGAGCAGAACGTGCTGCTGGCCGCGCAGCGGCAGCACCGGACCCGGCACTCCCTGGTGCCGCGCCGGCAGGCCGCGGCCCGCGAGCGCTCCCGGGCCCTGCTCACCGACGTCGGCCTCGCGCCGCGGGCGTCGACCCCGGTGGCCGCGCTGTCCCACGGGGAGCGGCGGCAGCTCGAGGTCGCCGTCGCCCTCGCCTGCGAGCCGACCCTGCTGCTGCTCGACGAGCCGGCGGCCGGGATGTCCCCGGCCGAGAGCGCCCAGCTGGTCGGGCTGCTCCGGGCCCTGCCCCCCTCGGTGACCGTCGTGATCGTCGAGCACGACCTCGACGTCGTCTTCGCCCTGGCCACGTCGATGACCGTGCTGCACCTCGGCCGCGTGCTGCTCACCGGCACCCCCGAGGAGGTGCGCGCGAGCACCGCGGTGCAGGAGGCCTACCTGGGCACCGGCCGGGGCTCGCTGTTCCTCGACGGCAGCGGGCCCGCCCGGCTGGAGGTGAGCTGAAGTGCTCGAGGTCCGCGGACTTCGGTCCGGATACCGGCGCAGCACCGTGCTCCAGGGGGTCGACCTCGACGTCGACGCGGGCCGGGTGCTGGGTCTGCTGGGACGCAACGGGGTCGGGAAGACCACGCTGGTGCACACCCTCATGGGCCTGGTGCCCCCGTCGGCGGGGACGGTGCGGCTGGAGGGCGTCGACCTGACCGGCCGCCGTCCGGACGTCGTCGCGCGGGCCGGGGTGGCGATCGTGCCGCAGGGCCGGCGGGTGTGGGCGCCCCTCACCGTCACCGAGCACCTGGACCTCGCCGCGCGGCGCGGCCGCGGCCGGGGACCGTGGGACGTGCCCCGCGTCCTGCGGCTCCTCCCCCGGCTCGGGGAGCGCCGCCGGCACGCGGCCGGGCAGCTCTCGGGTGGGGAGCAGCAGATGTTGGCGATCGCCCGCGCCCTGCTCACCAACCCGCGGCTGGTCCTCATGGACGAGCCCTCCGACGGGCTGGCCCCGACGGTCGTGGACCTCGTCGGCGAGGCCGTCGCGGGGATGAGGGCGGAGGGCACCACGCTGCTCGTGGTGGAGCAGGACCTGCACCTGGCCTTCGCCGTCGCCGACGAGATCGCGGTGATGGACAAGGGCCGGGTCGTGCACCGCTCCTCCACGCCGGAGTTCCGCCGCGACAGCTCCGTCGCCCGTGCGCTGCTCGGGGTGGCCTGAACCGGTCCGCCAGGGCGCTACATCCAGGGCGACTGTTGCATCCCATCGTGTAGCACGTCAGGATGGGTGACGGCCGTCACACCCCACGGCGCGGCGACGCCCCGGGCGGCACCGCGACCGAGGTCGCACGGACAGCGGAGCACCGTCGGGCACGAGCCCGGCGAGCGCCAGCGAGGAGGACCCGTGACCACCCTCGACGACCGCTCGGCGAGCACGGCCGAGGGCCCGCCCTCCGTGGTCGAGCCGACCGCTCCTCCCGAGGTCTCGTTCGACACCTCCCCGGAGCGGTACCGGCACTGGACGCTGTCGGTCGACGGCGACATCGCCACGCTGACCCTCGACGTCGCCGAGGACGGCGGGATCGTCCCGGGCTACGAGCTGAAGATGAACAGCTACGACCTCGGCGTCGACATCGAGCTGCACGACGCGGTGCAGCGGATCCGCTTCGAGCACCCCGAGGTCCGGGCGGTGGTCGTCACCAGCGGCAAGGAGCGGATGTTCTGCGCCGGCGCGAACATCAAGATGCTCGCGGCCTCCCCCCACGGCTGGAAGGTGAACTTCTGCAAGTTCACCAACGAGACCCGCAACGGCATCGAGGACGCGTCGGCCTCCTCCGGCCTGCCGTTCCTCGCCGCGGTCAACGGCAGCGCCGCCGGCGGCGGCTACGAGCTGGCGCTGGCCTGCGACCGGATCGTGCTCGTCGACGACAACTCCTCGGCGGTCTCCCTGCCCGAGGTCCCGCTGCTCGGCGTCCTCCCGGGCACCGGCGGGCTGACCCGCGTGGTCGACAAGCGCGGCGTCCGCCGCGACCTCGCCGACGTCTTCGCCACCACCGCCGAGGGCGTCCGCGGCGAGCGCGCGGTGCGCTGGCGCCTGGTCGACGCCCTCGCCAGGGCCCGCGACTTCCCCGCCGAGGTCGCCCGCCACGCGGCCGAGCTGGCCGCGACCTCCACCCGCCCCGGCGCCGGGGCGACCGGCATCCGGCTGACCCCGCTGCGCCGCGAGACCGACGGCGACACCACCCGCTACGAGCACGTTCGCGTCGTCCTCGACCGGGACGCCGGGACCGCCGCGATCACGGTGCTCGGCCCGGACGCCGTCCCCGGCAGCGTCGAGGAGCTGCACGAGCAGGGCGACGCCGCGTGGCTGCTGGCGGTGAGCCGCGAGCTCGACGACGTCGTCCTGCGGCTGCGCACCAACGAACCGGCGACCGGCACCTGGCTGCTGCGCACCGAGGGCGACCTGGCGACCACCGCCGCCTACGACGAGTTCCTCCTCGCGCACCGCGACGACTGGCTGGTGAACGAGACGATCGCCTTCTACCGGCGGGTGCTCAAGCGGCTGGACACCACCTCTCGCAGCCTGTTCGCGCTGATCGAGCCCGGGTCCTGCTCCGCCGGCGCGCTGGCCGAGATCGCCCTGGCCGCCGACCGCCAGTACGTGCTGGAGGGGCAGTTCGAGGACGACGAGGACCCGGCGCCGCCCGCCGCGATCCGGCTGGACGCCTTCAACACGGGCCTGCTGCCGATGGGCAACGGCCTGACCCGGCTGCAGGTGCGCTTCCTGGGCAGTGCCGACGAGCTGGCCGCCGCGGAGGCCGCCACCGGCCGCGACCTGCTCGCCGCCGACGCCGCGGAGCTGGGCCTGGTCACCAGCACGCCCGACGACATCGACTGGGACGACGAGATCCGGCTCGCCGTCGAGGAGCGGGCCAGCTTCTCCCCCGACGCGCTCACCGGCATGGAGGCCAACCTCCGCTTCGCCGGCCGGGAGACGCCCGAGACGAAGGTGTTCGGCCGGCTCACCGCCTGGCAGAACTGGATCTTCCAGCGGCCCAACGCCGCTGGCCCCGAGGGCGCCCTGCGCCGTTACGGCACCGGCCAGCGGGCCGACTACGACAGGAAGCGGGTCTGACGATGACGGCCACCGAATCGACGCCGACCACGGGCACGGTCACCGGCGACGCCCCCGCCCCCACCGGCCCGCTGTCGACGATCGACTACAGCGAGCGCATCCCCAACAACGTCGACCTGGCCGGCGACCGCAGGCTGCAGCGGGCGCTGGAGGGCTGGCAGCCGAAGTTCCTCGACTGGTGGAAGACCCTCGGGCCCTCCATCCCGACCCACGACGTGTACCTGCGGACGGCGATCGCGGTCGGCCGCGACGGCTGGGCGCACTTCGACCGGGTGCCCATGGAGCAGTACCGCTGGGGCATCTTCCTCGCCGAGCGCGACCCCGACCGGACCATCGGCTTCGGCCGCCACAAGGGCGAGCCGGCCTGGCAGGAGGTCCCCGGCGAGTACCGCGCGGACCTGCGCCGGCTGATCGTCATCCAGGGCGACACCGAGCCCGCGTCGGTCGAGCAGCAGCGGCACCTGGGCATGACCGCGCCGTCGCTGTACGACATGCGCAACCTGTTCCAGGTCAACGTGGAGGAGGGCCGCCACCTCTGGGCGATGGTCTACCTGCTGCACGCCTACTTCGGCCGCGACGGCCGCGAGGAGGCCGAGCAGCTGCTCCAGCGCAACTCCGGTGACTACGACTCGCCGCGGATCCTCAGCACCTTCAACGAGGCGACCACCGACTGGCTGTCGTTCTTCATGTTCACGTACTTCACCGACCGCGACGGCAAGTACCAGCTCGGCACGCTCAAGGAGAGCGGCTTCGACCCGCTGGCGCGCACCTGCACCTTCATGCTGAAGGAGGAGGCGCACCACATGTTCGTCGGGACGACGGGCGTGCAGCGCACCGTGCAGCGCACCGCCGAGCTGATGAAGGAGCACGGCACCGACGACGTGTGGGAGCACGGCGGCATCCCGCTGTCGGTGATCCAGAAGTACCTGAACCTGCACTACTCCCTGTCGCTGGACCTGTTCGGCTCCGAGGTCTCCTCGAACGCGGCGTCCTACTTCACCGCCGGGCTCAAGGGCCGGTGGATGGAGACCCGCCGCAAGGACGACCACGTGCTCACCGACCTCACGATGGACGTCCCGGTCATCGAGGACGGCGTGATGACGACGAAGACCGTCCCGATGCTCACCGCGCTCAACCTGGACCTGCGCAACGAGTACGCCGACGACTGCCGCGCGGGGGTCAAGCGCTGGAACGGCGAGCTGGAGAAGGCGGGCCTCGAGCCCACGCTGTACCTGCCGCACCAGGGCTTCTCCCGCAAGGTCGGCGCGTTCGCGGGTCACTCCGTGACGCCGTTCGGCGAGATCGTCGACGAGGCGACCTGGACCGCGCAGGCCGACGAGTGGCTGCCGACGGCGGAGGACCGGGCGCGGGTCGCCGAGCTGATGGTGCCCTGCCACGAGGCCGGGGAGTTCGCGAGCTGGATCGCGCCGCCGTCGGTGGGCATCAACCAGCTGCCGGTCGAGTACGACTACGTGCGGTTCTGAAGAAGGCTGCCGTGTCCCTCCTCGACGTCCCCTCGCCCGCGGCGTCCCTCCCGGGCGTCGTCCCGCCGAGCCCGGAGCTCTTCAACGCCGCCGACTGGCTGGTCAGCCGGCACGCGCGAGCCACCCCGCACCAGCGGGCGATCACCGCGATCGACCTCGACGGCAGCGTCCGCACGGTCACCTACGGAGAGCTCGACGAGGCGGTCACCGCGTTCGCCGCGGCGCTGATCGCCTCCGGCGTCCGCCCCGAGGAGCGCCTGCTGCTGTGCATGGGCGACACCCCGGAGCTGGTCACCGCGTTCCTCGCCGGGCTGCGGATCGGCGCGGTCCCGGTACCGGTCAGCACGATGCTCACCGCCAAGGACATCGCCGTCCTCGCCCGGGACAGCCGGGCCCGGCTGGTCGCGCTCAGCGCCGAGTTCACCGGCCTGGCCCCGGCCGTCGGCAGCCTGCGCGACCTCGCCGACGTCGTCGTCCTGACCGGCGACGCGCTGCCGGAGGTCGCCGGCACCCGGGTGCGCAGATGGGCCGACTTCGTCGCCGCCGGCGCCGGGTGCCGCGAGCAGGCCGCCGAGCCCTACCCGACGATCGCCGACTCCCCCGCCTTCTGGCTCTACACCTCGGGCACCACCGGCATGCCCAAGGGGGCGATGCACCGGCACGGCTCCCTGCGGGACACCGCCGAGACCTACGCCCGCGACGTGCTGGCCATCGGCCCGGACGACGTCACCTTCTCGGTTGCCAAGTTCTTCTTCGCCTACGGCCTGGGCAACAGCCTGACCTTCCCGTTCGCGGTGGGCGCGAGCACCGTCCTGGACCGGGCGCGGCCGAACCCGGCGAGCACGCTGCGGGTGCTGCAGGAGCACCGGCCGACGCTGTTCTTCGGCGGGCCGACCTACTACGCCGCGCTGCTGGCCGCCGGCCTGCCCCCCGACGCGTTCGCCGGGGTGCGGGCCTGCGTCTCGGCCGGGGAGGCGTTCCCGGCCGCGCTGTTCGAGCGGTTCACCTCGACGTTCGGCGTGGAGGTGCTCGACGGCATCGGCTCGACGGAGATGCTGCACATCTTCATCAGCGGCCGCCCCGGGCGGACCCGCGCCGGCGCCACGGGCGAGATCGTCGCCGGGTACGAGGCGAAGATCGTCGACGACGAGGGCGCGCCCGTGCCCGACGGCACCCCCGGACACCTCTACGTCCGCGGCAGCTCGGCCGCCACCGGCTACTGGCAGCGCACCGAGGTGACCCGGCGGGTCTTCCAGGGCCCCTGGGTGCGCACCGGCGACACCTACGTGCGCAGCGCCGACGGCTACTACTCCTCGCTCGGCCGCACCGACGACATCATCAAGGCCGGTGGGATCTGGGTCTCCCCCACCGAGGTCGAGGAGCGGCTGCGCCAGCACGCCGACGTCACCCAGGCCGTGGTCGTGTCCATCCCGGACGCCGACGGGCTGGACAAGCCGGTCGCCTGCGTCGTCCTCCTGCCCGGCGCGGCGACGACGGCCGAGGACCTCGTGGCCTTCTGCCGGGAGGGTCTGGCCGCCTTCAAGCGCCCCCGGCACGTGCTGGTGTTCGCCGAGCTGCCCACGACGGCGACCGGCAAGCTGCAGCGCTTCCGCATCCGCGAGCTCGCGCTCGCCCGGTTGCGCGGCGCCGCCCGCTCGGACGACCTCACCTCCGGCGGCCAGGCCTGACCGTGCGCGTCGTCCTGAGCCTCAGCAGCGACCAGACCGCCGTCGCCGCGGAGGCCCGCGCCGCCGAGGACGCGGGCTACGACGGCGTGGCGGCCGGCGAGCACCTGTTCTTCCACAGCAGCCACCCGAACGGCTTCGTCGCCCTGGCCGCGGCCGCGGGGGCGACCAGCCGCATCCGCGTGCTCAGCGCCCTGACCGTCGTCCCGCTCTACCCGGCGGCGCTGGCCGCGAAGCTGGCCACCACGCTGGACCGGGTCAGCGGCGGCCGGTTCGACCTCGGCGTCGGCGTGGGCGGCGAGTACCCCCCGGAGTTCGTCGCCGCGGGGGTCGACGTCACCGAGCGCGGCGCGCGGGCCGACGAGGCGCTGGAGCTGTTCCGCGCGCTGTGGGCCGGCGGCCCGGTCGACTTCGCCGGCCGCTTCACCCGGGTGCCCGGCCTGGCCCTCGACCCGGGGCCGGTGCAGCCCGGCGGCCCGCCGATCTGGCTCGGCGGGCGCCGCCCGGCCGCCATCCGCCGGGCCGGCCGCTTCGGCGACGTCTGGATGCCGTACATGTACGCGCCCGAGCAACTGGCCCGCAGCCTCGCCGAGGTGCGCGAGGCGGCCGAGGCCGCGGGCCGGGACCCGGCGGCGGTGCGGGGAGCGGTGTTCTGCTGGGGTGGGGTCGGCGAGGACCCCGCCCGGTCCCGGCAGCAGGTCGTCGACACGGTCAGCGCGGTCTACCAGCAGGACTTCGACCCGCTCGCCGACCGCTACCTCCTGCACGGCCACCCCGACCGCGTCGCCGCCCGCGTCCGCGAGTACGCGGACGCCGGCGCCGAGACACTGGTGTTCTCCCCCGTCGGCCGGGGCCCCGAGCGGGCCGCCCTGGTCGAGCTGTTCACCGCCGCGGTCCTGCCGCAGCTGCGCGGCGACCCGGTCCGGTGACGTCCGCCGACCTGTGCGACGGGGCGGCACGGGAGGACAATCGCGCCATGTCCGAGGAATCCCCGGGCCGCCAGGCGGCGTCGCGGGCCGCCGAGGCCGGGATCCGTGCCCGAGAGATCGCCCAGCGGCTCGCCCGCATGAGATCCGAGCACGCGCCCTCGCTCGAGGACGTCGAGTCCGCGCAGCAACACGCCGGCGAGGCCGCGGCGCGCGCCCAGGAGGCGCACGACCGGGCCGTGTCCGGCCACGAACGGGCCGCGCGGGGCCACGAGGCCGCGGCGGAGGCGCACGAGAAGGCCGCGCAGCAGGGGATCGGGAACCGCGACGAGCACCTGCAGCGGGCGGCGGAGCACCGACGGGAGGCGGTCGCCGACCGCGCCGCCGCGCGGGCCGAGGCCCTCCACTCCGCCTCCGTGCACCCGGACGAGGGAGCGGAGCCCGCCGGTGCGGAGCCGGACGGCGTCAGCGCCACCTGACCGAGGGGAACGACATGGGAACCGACTCCGATCCGGCTGCGCGGCCCGACGGGAGCCTGCCCGTGGAGGAGGCGCTGCGCACCCTCGCCGACCTCGAGGTCGCCCACGAGGAGCTCCGGGTCGCCGAGGAGGAGGTCCGTGTCCAGCAGGCCCAGATCGAGCAGCTGCTCCGACGGTACGAGACCGAGCGCCGGTGGCGCAGTCACCTGTCGGGACTGGCCCCGGTGGCACTGGGCAGCACGGACGGCGCCGGGGCGCTGCTGGACGCCAACACCGCGCTGGCCGCCCTGCTGGAGGTGCCGCTGGTCCGCCTGCGGGGCAAGCCGCTGAGCGTCTTCCTCACCCCCCACGACGTCCCTGGGTTCCGGTCGGCGGTGCGCGACCTCTCGACCGGCCGGGCCACCGAGCGACGGCTGCACGTCACGGTCCGCGGCCGCCGGCGCGGCGAGACCCCCGTCGACATGTTCGGCTTCGTCGACGTCCCCGACGGCCAGGGCCCCGGTACCCGCCTGCAGTGGGTGCTGCTCCCGGTCCAGCCGCCCGAGGAGGCCCGGGCCGCCAGGGACCTGCCGGCCACGCCGGCGGAGCTCTCCCCCACCGAGTCCCTGGGGCTCGCGGCGGCCCTGGCCGAGCTCTCGACCCTGCCGATCGGCGAGGACGACCGCCAGCGGCTCCTCACCCGGATGGCGGTCCTCGTGCGCAGCGCCGTCCCCGCCGCCGCCGCGGTCAGCATCACCCTCGGCTCCCCGCTGGAGCCGCAGAACCTGGGCAGCGACTCGGTCGGCGCGCAGGCCTTCGACGGCCTGCAGATGCAGGCCGGCGAGGGCCCGTGCTGGGACGCCCACGTCACCGGGACGGCCGTGCTGTCACCGGATGTCACCGCAGACGAGCGGTGGCCGACTCTCGGGCGCATGGCCGCGGGGGACGTCCGCGGCGTCCTGGCGCTCCCCCTGCGCGAGGGTGAGCAGCCGGTCGGTGTCGTCAACGTGTACGCCGCGACGGTCGACGCCTTCGGTCCCGACAGCTTCCGCATCGCCGAACTGGTGGCCGCGGCCGTGGGCGGCGTGCTGCAGAGCGTCGCCGAGCGGGAGTCGCTGCGGGAGCTCGCCGCCAACCTGGAGAAGGCGCTGACCTCCCGCGCGGTCATCGACCAGGCCAAGGGGGTCCTCATGGCCCGCCTCGGGATCGATGCCGACGACGCGTTCGCCCGGCTGGTCGCGTTGAGCAACCGGCTCAACGTCAAGCTCCGCGACCTGGCCCAGTTGGTGGTCGAGGGTCACGCGTCGGAGGTGATCGCCGCAGCGGAGCGGTGAGGCCGGCCCTTCCTCAGCCGTCGATCGGGTCCATCAGGACGACGGCCCCCCGCCGCTCACCCGGCGCCTGGGTGAACGGCGTGACGGTCAGCCGGACGCGCACCGGCCGGCCCCGCCGGTTGACCGCGTCCACCTCCACCGTGTCGTGCCCGTCGCCCTGGTCGGAGACCTGCCAGCGCAGCAGCGGGTGCAGCGGGCCCATCGGCAGGCCCATGTCCAGGTTGAGCAGGTGCTGGCCCTGCACCTCGTCCTGCCGCAGACCCCAGAGGTCCTCGGCCGCCGCGTTCCACACCAGCACCCGCAGGTCGGCGTCGACCACGACCACCCCGGCACGGAAGCTGCCGAGCACGCCGTTCATGAACCGGTTGACCGCGCCGACCTCGTCGGTGGTCGCGCGCAGCTCCTCGTTGGTGGAGTGGAGCTCGTCGTTCATCGACTGGAGCTCCTCGTTCATCGTCTCCAGTTCCTCGTTGGTCGACTGGAGCTCCTCGTTGGTGGTCTCCAGCTCCTCGACCGTCGACTGGAGCTCCTCGTTGGTGGTCTCCAGTTCCTCGTTGGCCGACTGGAGCTCCTCGTAGGCGGTCTCCAGCTGACGGTTGGCGACCTCCAGCTCGCGCTGGAGCCGCCGGTACCGCGTGACGTCGTCGAAGACCACCGTCGTGCCCAGCAGCTCGCCGTCCTCGCGGTAGATCGGGACGATCTGGACGTCGAACACCGTCGGCTCCTGCCCGGGCCGCCGCCGCTCCACCCCCCGCAGCCACAGCGGCCGGCGGGTCTGCCCCGCCTCGGCGATCGACGAGCGCAGCTCCACCGGCCGGTAGGAGATCTCCAGGTCCTGGAAGGGCCGGCCGACGTCCCGCTGGTCCACGCCGAACACCCGCTCGGCCTGGCGGTTCACCACGGCCAGCCGGCCCTCGGAGTCGATGGCCAGCTGGGCGGCCGGTCCGGAGAGGAGGGCCTCCCGCCGGAGCCGGGCGAGGTTCTCGTTGACGGGGTCGGGGACCGCGCGCACCGGGGGGACGACCGGTCGCCGCTCCGGCGTCGAGGCGCCGTCCCGCTTCCGGAAGAACCGGCGGGTGAGGTCCACCGGGGTGAACAGCTGGTTGTGCGACAGCAGCATCTCCGCCTTGCCGAGGAACAACACGCCGCTGGGGTTGAGCGCGTAGTGCAGCCGGCCCAGGATCCGCGCCTGCGTCTCGGCCGTGAAGTACATGAGCGTGTTGCGGCACAGCAGCAGGTCGATGTGCGAGATCGGCGCGTCCTGCACCAGGTCGTTGCGGCCGAAGATCACCGAGCGCCGCAGGTCCTTGCGGAACGCGAACCGTCCGCCCTCGACGGTGAAGTACTCCCGGATCTGGTCGGGGGTGAGGCCTACCATCTCCCGCTCGGTGAACAGCGCCTGCCGCGCGGAGGTGAGCGCGTCCTCGTCGACGTCGGTCGCGTAGATCTTCACCCGCTTGCGGAACTCGTCGGCCCCGAGGGCGTCGGCGAGCAGGATCGCCAGGCTGTAGGCCTCCTGGCCGGAGGCGCACCCGGCGCTCCAGACCCGGATCGCCGGGCCGCTCGCCGCCAGCAGGTCCGGCAGCAGGTCCTGGCGCAGGTGGTCCCAGGCCGCGTGGTCGCGGAAGAAGCTGGTGACGTTGATGAGGATGGTGTTGAACAGCGGCGTGAACTCGCCGGGGTGGACCTCCAGGTGGTCCAGGTAGTCACCGAACGAGTCGATGCCCCCCTCGGCCATGCGCCGCCGGACCCGCCGCATGAGGCTCGGGCGCTTGTAGCCGGTGAAGTCGAAGCCCCGGCGCTCGCGCAGGAACACCAGGAGCGCCTCGAAGTCCGGGTCCGGGCCCGCCGCGGCGTGCGGGATCTCGGCCGCGCCCTCGTCGGCCGCGTCGTCCTCCGGGTCGTCGTCGACTGCGTCGAACGCGGGGTCCGGGTCGTCCAACGAGGAGGTGTCGACCTGCACGGTTCCCGGGTCGTCGTCCGCCCGGTGCCCGGAACTGCGCTCGTCCATCTGCTCAGGCCTCGTTCATCTCGTCGGGCAGGGCGCTCCCGCTCAGCTCCCCGCGGTGCAGCAGCCGACGCAGCAGGGCGGCCGCGTCCTGCGCCTCGTCGTGCCGCTGCTGGAAGCGCAGCGCACTGTGGTTGTGCCCGCGCTCCCGGGCGCGCCGGCCCATCTGCAGGCTGAGCGCCGCCCGCTCCTCGAGCCCGCGCAGCGCCATCCACAGGGCGCCCTCGAGCGCCTGGGACTGCTCCTCGGCCAGCGCCTCCGGGGACCACGCGTGCCCCACCCGACAGCGGTAGCGCTCCATCGCCCCCTCGGTGATGGTGAACAGCGCTCCGTGGCAGGTCGGACACCCGAACCCGGAGGGCACACCGGGCCGGTCCTCGTCGTCGAGCGTGTCGCCGTCCAGTTCGGCCATGGCGGTCTCCGTCTCCATGAGGTCGGACGGCGGCGGGACGTCCTCCACCTCGACCTTCTCGGTGAGCAGGCCGGCGAGCAGCGCCCCCATCTCGGCGACGGGTACGGCGTGGTCCGCGCCGCCGACCTCCAGGGCGTGCAGCGGCATGCTGGCGTACATCGCGTCCTCGGGGTGCTGCACCACCCCCAGCCCACCCCGGCTGCGGACGGCGACCATGCCCGCGGTGCCGTCGTCGAGCGCGCCGGAGAGCACGACCGCCACGACCCGGGGACCGGCCGCCCGCGCCGCCGAGCGGAACAGGACGTCGACCGCGGGCCGGTGACCGTTCTCGCGGGGACCCCTGGTCAGCGAGACCACGGAGTCCATGACCATCAGGTGGTGGTCGGGCAGGCAGACGGTGACCGTCCCGGGCTGCAGCGGGGCCCCGTGCTCGGCCGCGCGGACGGGGAGTGCGGAGACCCGCTGGAGGATGCGCGGCAACGAGCTGCGCCCGCTCGACGGCATGTGGAGCACCACCAGGACCGCTGCCGGCAGGTCGGCCGGCAGGCCGGCCAGCAGCTCGCGCAGCGCCTCGACCCCGCCCGCGGAGGCGCCGATCACCACGAGATCGCGCTGTGTCGTCGACACCTGGCCTCACCGTCCCTCGTCCCGCGACCGGCGGTCTGCAGTCCCGGGGTGTGCACGGAACGGTAGTTGCCTCGGCCCCCCGACACGCGGGAGACCGCCGCGCCGTCTGCCGGGCAGGTGGGCCGCCGGATCGGTGCCGTCCGGCCCGGGTCGAAGCCGCGGCCGGACGCACACGTCAGTGGTGTCGCGGCGCGCGGAGCCCTCCCCGCCCACGTCCTCGACGGCCTGGCACACCTGGGAGCCCCGGACGGCGTCCGGCCCCCGGTCGCCGACGCCGCACGCCGGCGGCCCGGCTCCGGCCGGCGCCACGGCACGCCCTCCTGATCACCGGCGGCCGGTCTCCCCCGTCGGGGTGCCACCGGCGGCGCGGGCGACGGCGGATGGGCGCGGCCGTCGATAGGGTCGCCTGCGTCGAGCACCGAGGCGGAGGGGGAGCCCATGGCCGGGCGCGGTACCGGGCCGGACTTCGTGGAGGCCCTCGCACGCGGCCTCGACGTCATCGCCGCGTTCAGCGCCGACCGCCCCACCATGTCGCTCACCGAGGTCGCCACCGCCACCGGGCTCGCCCGCCCGACCGCCCGACGGCTGCTGCTGACCCTCGAGGAGATGGGGTTCGTCCGGACCTCCGGTGGCGCCTTCCAGCTCACGCCCCGCGTGCTCAGCCTCGGCATGGCCTACGTCAGCTCGCTCGGCCTCTGGGACATCGCCCGGCCGCACCTCGAGGCGCTGGTCGCCCGGACCGGCGAGTCGTCGTCGATGGCCCAGCTGGACGGGTCCGACATCGTCTACGTGGCCCGGGTGTCGGTGCCCAAGATCATCACGCTGCGGGTCGAGATCGGCACCCGCTTCCCCGCCGTCCGCACCTCGCAGGGGAAGGTGCTGCTGGCCGCCCTCTCCCCCGAGGAGCTCGACGCCGTGCTGGCGGAGCCCAGCCGCGCCGGGCTGCCCGCGGCCGCGAACCCCTCCCCCGAGCAGCTGCGCGAGGAGCTGGTGCGGGTGCGCGCCCGCGGCTGGGCCCTGGCCGACGAGGAGCTGGCCCCGGGCATCCGCTCGGTGGCCGTCCCGGTCCGCGACCGCACCGGCGCGGTCCGCGCCGCCATGAACGTCACGGTGCACGCCGCCGAGACCACCACCGAGCGGCTCGTGCAGGAGCACCTCCCCCACCTGCTGCGCACGGCCGGCGACGTCAGCGCCGAGTGGGCGCTGTGGCAGACCCGGCCGCACGTCGAGACCGCCCGGCCGCAGGAGGGCCCGGCGACCGCCTGAGCGCCCCGGATCGGCCCGGCCGACGCTCACTCGGTCTCCGGCGCGGCATGCGGTGCGGGCCGTGCGGTCGCAGCCTCGAGCCGGCTGCTCACCGGCATCGAGAGGATCTTCCCGCCCAGGGCCGCGACGGAGAACGGCCCCTCGGACGCCTCGCCCCCCGCTGTCGGAGCCGCCGGAGTCCCCGGTGGCGGTGGGTGCAGCGACCACGGTCCCCGTCAACCGCCGGAACGTACACCTGTCCGTTTCGAGTCGGCGACGGTCTCGGGCGACCGCGCAGGCGCGCGCAGGCGGGGATCGGTCGGCCAGTCTCGGCAGCGACGCGCGCCTGTGTCACGGGCCACGTTCTCCCAGCGGAAGACCGGGTCCGCCGGGCAGACTGAGGTGCTCACACTGGCTGTGGCGACGGTGGACGTACACGCGGTCGGCATGCGGACCAGAGGACGGACGGCGCACCCATGACCCTCACCTCCCCGGCCGGCACGGTGGCCCTCGCCTACGGCCGCGGCACCGTCGAGGTGCCCCGGGCCGAGGGTGCCGTGGTCATCACGCCGCACGACGACCCCGCCCTGCGCGACCCCGCCGCCGCGCTCCGGGCGGCGCTGCGCGCTCCCCGCGGCGCTCCCCCGCTGGCCGCGCTCGTCCGGGACGGCATGTCCATCGCCGTGTCGGTCTGCGACGGCACCCGGGCCCAGCCGCGCGAGCCGGTGCTGCGCGCGCTGCTGGAGGAGATCGACGGCGCGGCCCGCGGTTGTGAGGTCACCGTCCTCGTCGCCACCGGGACCCACCGGGGCAACACCCCCGAGGAGCTGCGCGCGATGCTGGGCGACGAGGTGGTCGCCCGCTGCGAGGTGGTCAACCACGACGCCCGGGACCGCGACTCCCTCACCTTCGTGGGCACCGTGGGGGACGGCGTCCCGCTCTGGCTGAACTCCCGGTGGCTCGAGGCCGACCTGCGGATCACCACCGGGTTCGTCGAGCCGCACTTCTTCGCGGGCTTCAGCGGCGGCCCCAAGATGGTCGCGCCGGGCCTGGCCGGCCTCGACACCGTGATGGTCCTGCACGACGCGGCCCGCATCGGCAGCCCGCTGGCGACCTGGGGCGTGGTCGAGGACAACCCGGTGCACCGTGACATCCGGGCCTGCGCGGCCGCCGCGCCGCCGGACCTCGCCTTCGACGTGCTGCTCGACCGCGCCAAGCGCATCACCCACGTGGTCTGCGGCGAGCTCTCCACCATGCACGCGCACGCCTGCGAGCTGGCTCGCGCCGCCGCGATGCGCGCGGTCCCCGAGGCGATGGACGTCGTCGTGACGACCAACTCCGGGTTCCCGCTGGACCAGAACCTCTACCAGGCGGTGAAGGGCATGGCCGCCGCCGAGCGGGTGGTCCGACCCGGCGGGACGGTCGTCGTCGCGGCCGAGTGCGCCGACGGGCTGCCCGCCCACGGCTCCTTCGCCGAGGTCCTGGGGTCCGCTCCCGACCCGGCCGGGCTGCTCGAGCTGATCGGCTCCCCGGGGTTCAGCGTGCCCGACCAGTGGCAGGTGCAGGTGCTGGCCCGGGTCCTCGCCAAGGCCGACGTGCGGCTGTTCTGCTCGGGCCTGCCCCCGGAGGAGGTCCGGGCCGCCCACCTGGTCCCGGTGACCGACCTGGCCGGGGCGATCGCCGAGGCCGTCGAGCGGCACGGGGAGCGGGCCCGGGTCTGCTACCTGCCCGAGGGGCCGCAGACGATCCCCTACCTGGCCGGCTGAGCGCCCCGTGGCCGTCCGGATCGTCCTCGCCCCCGACAAGTTCAAGGGCTCGCTCACCGCGCCCGAGGTCGCCGCGGCGCTGACCCGTGGGCTCCGGCGGAGCCTGCCGGACGCCGAGGTCGTCGAGCAGCCGATCGCCGACGGCGGCGAGGGCACCGTCGAGATGGTGCTCTCCGCCGGGTTCACCGCCCGCACCTGCGTCGTCCCGGGCCCGCTCGGCGACCCGGTGACCGCGCGGTACGCCCTCCGCGGCGACACCGCCGTCGTCGAGATGTCCGCCGCCGCCGGCCTGGCGCTGCTCCCGCCGCCGGGGCCCACGGAGCAGACGGCGCTGGCCGCCACGACCCTCGGCGCCGGCCGGCTGGTGGCAGACGCCCTCGGTGCGGGCGCGCGGCGGATCGTGATCGGCGTCGGCGGCAGCGCCACCACCGACGGCGGCGCGGGCGCCCTGGTCGGTCTCGGGGCCCGCGTGCTCACCGCGGAGGGGGACGACGTCCCGCCCGGGGGCGCCGGCCTGGCGGACGCGGCGCGGCTGGACATCGCCGGCCTGGACCCGCGGCTGGCCGGCGCGGAGGTCGTGGTGGCCTGCGACGTCGACAACCCGCTCACCGGGCCCGCCGGCGCCGCGGCCGTCTACGGCCCGCAGAAGGGCGCGACGCCGGCGGCGGTGGCCCGGCTGGACGCCGCCCTGGCGCGCTGGGCCGACGTGGTCGCCGCGGCGACCGGCGGCGACCTGCGGGACCGCCCGGGCGCCGGCGCGGCCGGGGGCATCGCGTTCGGGCTGTCGAGCGTGCTGGGAGCGCGGCTGACCCCCGGCGTCGGGCTGCTCATGGAGCTCACCGGGTTCGCCGACGTCGTCCGCGACGCCGCGCTGGTCGTCGTCGGCGAGGGCTCGCTGGACGCCCAGAGCCTGCGCGGCAAGGGCCCGATCGGGCTGGCCGCCCTGGCCCGCGCGGCCGGGACGCCGGTGGTCGCGGTGGCGGGGCGCAGCCTGATCAGCCCTGACGAGGCGCGCGCGGCGGGCCTGGGCGCCGTCCACGCGCTCACCGACCTGGAGCCGGACCCGGCGCGCTGCATGACCGACGCCGCCGCGCTGCTGGAGACCGTCGGGGGGCGGATCGGCGAGGAGCTCCGCGGCGCCTCTTGACGCACCGGTGCCCCCGGGACGGTCGGCGTCCCGGGGGCACCCGTGTCAGGAGGCGGTCAGGCCCGGTCGACGGTGACGTCGACGCGGCCGAAGGCGTGGATGAGGTTGTTCAGCGCGCGCTCGGTGCCCTGCAGGTGGAACCGGGCGACCCGCGGCGCGGACTCAGGCGGGGCGTCAGGCGGGCCGCGCCTCGGGCACCAGGACGACCCGCCGGCCGGTGCCCTCGGCCGTGAGCGCCCAGCCGCGCTCGACCTCCTCGAGCGGCAGCACCTCGTGGTCCAGCCCCAGCGCGCCGCGCTCGGCGTGGCCCAGGACGGCGGTCAGCGCCTGGGCCCGCTGCTGCACCGTGAGCGCGTTGTTCGTGTAGCCCAGCACCTCGGCGCTGCGGCTGCGCAGCACCGAGGAGGAGAAGGTCGCGGTGTCCCCGGAGGCGCCGCCGAGGTTGACCAGCCGCCCGGACGGCGCAAGCACCCGGGAGGCCGCTGTTGCGGCCACGCCGAACACCGGGTCGACGACGACGTCGGCGGCTCCGCGGCAGGCCTCGGCCAGCCGCGCGGTGAGGTCGTCGACGTCCCCCGACAGCGGGACCACCGCGTCCGCGCCCGCCCGGCGCGCCCGCTCCTGCGCCGCCGCCGACCGGCAGACCGCGACCACGCGGCCGGCGCCGAGCAGCCGCGCCGCGCCGACCGCCACCTGGCCGACCGCGCCGCCCGCCCCGAGCACCAGCACCCGCTCGCCCGGCTGCACCCGGCCGCGCCAGGTCAGCGCCATCCAGGCGGCGATCGCGGACAGCCCGAGCGCGGCCACCAGGGTGTCGGGGACCGCCGCGGTCACCGGGACGACGTCGGCGTCGGGCACCGAGCACCGCTCGGCGAGGCTGCCGTCGCCGGGGGCCATGCCGGCGGACGTCGCGAACCACACCCGCGTCCCGGGCGGGTGCGCGCCGGACTCCTCGACCACGCCCACGCCCTGGACGCCGGGGACGTAGGGCGTCGCCGGGGTGCCGAAGTAGGAGGTGCCCGAGGCGCACAGTTGGTCGAGCGGGACGACCGGCGCCGCGGTCACCCGCACCAGCGTCCGCCCCTCCCCCGCCGTCGGGTCGGGGTGCGGCCCGAACGCCGGGGGTGCACCGGGGGTGTGCAGGACGGCGGCGCGCATCTGTTCCTCCTCGGGAGGTGGGACTGCCCCGGCCCCCGGCCCCCTGCAGGGCCCCGCCGCGAGCCTGCGAGCGGTGGGGGGCAGGGGGTCCTTTCTCAGGTGGCGATGTCCGGGTACGGCAGCGTGATGTGCTCCATGGCCTTGCCGTAGGCCTTCTGGTACTCCAGCGGCCCGTGGTCGCGCTCGAACATCGCGATGAAGAGCGTGAGCGTGAGGAACGGGTGGGCGCCCATCTCGAACAGCCGCACGTGGTCGTGCTCGCGCAGCGCCGTCCGCTCCTCGTCGGTGAACGCGAGCCAGGTGGACTTCTCGGCGGCGGTGCAGTTGAGCAGCTCGTTGGCCTTCTCGGCCTCCCACCACTCGACCGTGCCGGCGGGGTCCTCGCGGTAGCGCTCGACCAGCTCGGGGTCGCGGTCGACGGTGAAGAGGAACTTGTCGAGCAGGTACTTGCTCATGCGGCTGTCTCCGTTCCGTTCGTCCGCGGGCTCAGGCCGGGGCCCCGTTGGGGTACCAGGTGAAGTAGGCCTCCATGGTGTGGAACAGGTCGAGGGTGTCGACGTGGTCGGCCTTCCGGCCCTCGCCGGCGACGCCCATCATCAGCATGAAGTCCATGAACCCGTGGGTGGCGTTGCCCGGGGCGTGCAGGCTGTCCAGCGAGACCTCGGCCAGGCAGCCCTCGATGTCGCCGCCGGCGATCCACTCCACGGCCTTGCGGTCGAACTCGGGGTCGGGGCCGTGCTCGCCGAACTGGCGCGGCCCGCCCAGCTCCAGCGACAGGTGGCCGGTGCCGATGATGGCGACCCGCTTGTCGCTCTCCCAGGACTCGACCATCTCCCGGATCGCGCGGCCGAGCTGCACGAACCGCTTCGGCTGCGGCAGCGGCGGGGCGAAGATGTTGGTGTAGATCGGCACGATCGGCAGGTCCGCCTGCGGGCGCAGCGTGATGATCGGACACGTGATGCTGTGGTCGATCCGCAGCTCGTTGGAGAACGCCAGGTCGAAGTCGCGGTCCAGCCCGTCGCGTAGGAGGTGCGCGGCCAGCTCCTCCTCGCCGCGCAGCTTCATCCGCGGCAGCCCGAACTCGCGCTCCTCGTTGTACCAGTTGGCGTCGAACCAGGGCGCCTTGCCGACGAGGAACTGCGGCATGTTGTCCAGCCACAGCTGGTGGAAGTGGTCGCTGCCGACCATCACCAGCACGTCGGGCTCCGCCCTGGTCAGCGTCTCCCGGAACCGCTCGATCTTGGCCACCCACTCGTCGGCGAACGGCGGCCGGTCGGCGCCGGTCGACGTGCTGGCCCGGTAGTAGAAAGGGTGGTGCGTGGACGCGATGACCGCGGCTACTTCAGCCACGACGACCTCCGTTGGTGTCGGTGTCCGAGTGGGTGCCCGGGAGGGGGTCCGGGACGTAGGGGTCGGGCGGGACGGACCGGTTGTTGAGGTCCACCGAGAGGAAGATGTCGTTGCCCACCGGGGAGCGCAGCTCCTCGGCCAGCTGGCCGATCAGCCCGGCGGTGCGGGCCAGCAGCGCGAACCCGCGCAGCAGCTCCAGCGGCAGCCCGAGGTCGGCCAGCGCCGCGCCGCACACCCCGGCGCCGTTGAGCGGCAGCGTCCTGCCGAGCACCTGCGGGTGCACGCGGCCGATCGCGGCGAACAGCGACAGGTGCGGGCCGTACCGGCCCTCCTCCGCGGCGATCGCGAACAGCCGCGGCGTGCGCGGGTCGCCGTTCTTGTGCACGTGGTGCCCGAGGCCCGGGACGAAGCGGCGCGCGGCCCGCTGGGCGGTCACCGTCTCCAGGGCCAGGGCGTCCCAGCCGGCGTCGTCGGTCGGCAGGTCGCCGTCCACGCCGGTGAGGACGTCGTGCAGGAAGCGGCCGCAGTCCTCGGTCACCCCGAGGAACCGGGAGCCGCCGCCGAGCAGGCCCGCCGCCAGCGCGCCCTGCACCGAGTCCGGCGCGGACAGGTAGGTCAGCCGGGTGACGATAGCCGTCGGGGTGAAGCCGTGGTCGGCCAGCGCCGCCAGGACCGCCTCGAAGACCCGCGCCTCCCCCTTCGACGGCCGGCGCTGAGTGGCCAGCCAGAAGGCCAGCTCGCCGAAGCCGACCTCGCCCATGACGTCGCGGGCCAGGTCCTGCCCGAGCAGCGTGATGCTCTCCAGGCTGGAGGCGCCCAGCGCCGTCGGGTACACCGGGCGTCCGTCGTCCGTCACGCGTCCTCCTCGCCGGCGCTGCGGGCGACCGGCGCGGCCAGCCACTCGCGGATCTCCGCACCGTGCTGGTCGAGGCGGGGCGGTGGCAAGCGGTAGTCGGCCGGGGTGGAAGAGAACGTGATCGGGTTGCGCACTGAGGGCACCGCGTCGTCCCCCTCCCCCACGCTGACGACGGGGTCGAGGCCGACCTCCTGGGCGAAGGCGACGCCCTGGTCGACGGTGTTGATCGGTCCGCAGGGCACGCCGGCGGCGATGATGTCGCGGAACCACTCCTGCTTGGTGCGGGTGCGCAGCCGCTCGACCAGCAGCGGCCGCAGCTGGTCGCGGTTGGCGGTGCGGTCCTCGTTGCGCAGGAAGCGGGGGTCGTCGGCGAGCTCGGGCACGCCGAGGACCTCGACCAGCTTGCGGAACTGCCCGCTGTTCCCGGCAGTGACGATCAGGTCGCCGTCCGCGCACGGCAGGGGCTCGTACGGGAACAGGCTGGGGTGGCTGTTGCCCATCCGGAACGGGACGACGCCGCCGGCGACGTACGCGCTGGAGTGGTTGACCAGCCCGGACAGCGCCGAGGCCAGCAGGTTGACCTCCACGTGCTGGCCCGCGCCGGTCTCGTGGCGGGCGTTGAGCGCGCTCAGGATGCCGATGCTCGCGTGCAGGCCGGCCATCACGTCGAACACCGAGATGCCGGCGCGGTACGGCTCGCCGTCCGGGTCGCCGGTGAGGCTCATCAAGCCGGAGATGGCCTGCACGATGAGGTCGTAGCCGGGCAGCTTCCGGCCCTCCGGGCCGCTGCCGAAGCCGCTGATCGACGCGTAGACGACGCCCGGGTTGCCCTCGGCCACGGTCTCGTAGTCCAGGCCGAAGCGGGCCAGGCCGCCGGGCTTGAAGTTCTCCACGAACACGTCCGCGCGGCGGGCCAGCTCGCGGGCCGCGGCGGCGTCGTCGGGGTCCTTGAGGTCCAGCGCGATCGACCGCTTGTTGCGGTTGACGCCGAGGTAGTAGGTCGAGATGCCGTCGCGGACCGGCGGGGCCCAGCTGCGGGTGTCGTCACCGGCGGGGCTCTCCACCTTGACGACCTCGGCGCCCAGGTCGGCGAGCAGCATGGTCGCGTAGGGCCCGGCCAGGACGCGGGAGAAGTCGGCGACCAGCAGACCCGCGAGGGGCCCCCGCCCCGGCGTCGCACCCGGGACGAGCTGCTGTGCGGTCATGGGTCAGTGCACCTCTCATGGCTCGGTGACCGGCATGCGGACGTTGGTCCGCAATGCATGGGCCGGAGTCTTCGCCCGGTACCCAGAGGTGTCAAGCAACACTCTTTCCTCCTGTCGACCGAGGCGCTACGCGCGGGCGCGTCTTGACAGCCTCCTCGCGCCGCGACGAAGGTGACCAGGTCCGAGGTACTGACCGGTATACGGACGCAGGTCCGCTGCGGTCGCGAGTCGCGAGTCTCGAGGAGGAGACGATGACCAGTTCCGCCGAGGGGGCCGTCCCCCAGCCCGGCCGGCCCGTGCTGCTGCGCGGGGGCACGGTGCTGACCATGGACGCCGCCTGCACCGTCCTGCCCGACGCCGACGTCCTCGTCGTCGACGACCGGATCGCGGCCGTGGGCCCGGGCCTGGAGGCTCCCGAGGGCGCCCTGGTCATCGACGCCAGTGGCGGCATCGTCATGCCCGGCATGATCGACACCCACCGGCACATGTGGCAGACCGCCATGCGCGGCTACGGCGCCGACTGGACGCTCACCCAGTACTTCGTCTGGTACTACCTCGAGCACGGCAAGAAGTTCCGCCCCGAGGACGTCGCCGCCGGCAACCGGCTGGCCGCCATCGAGTCCCTCGACGCCGGCGTCACCACGACCGTCGACTGGTCGCACGGCCTGTCGTCGGTGGAGCACGGCGAGGCCGCGCTGGAGGCGCTGCGCTCGGTCCCCGGCCGGTTCGTGCTCGCCTACGGCAACATCCAGCAGGGCCCGTGGGAGTGGACCGCCGACCCCGCCGTCCGGTCGTTCCTCGAGCGGCTGCGCGACGCGCGCGACGACAGGATGGGCGTGCAGATCGCCTTCGACGTCACCGGCGACCCGGCGTTCCCCGAGAAGGCCGCCTTCGAGGCCGCCCGCGACCTCGGCATCCCGGTCACCACCCACGCCGGGGTGTGGGGCGCCACGAGCGACACCGGCATCCAGCAGATGCACGAGCACGGGTTCATGACGCCCGAGACCACGTACGTGCACGCCTCGACGCTCACCCGGGACAGCTACCAGCGGATCGCCGCCACCGGCGGGTCGATCTCGGTGGCCACCGAGTCCGAGTGCAGCGCCGGGCAAGGCCACGCCCCCACCGAGCAGGTGCTGCAGTACGGCATCCCGGTGTCGCTCTCGGCGGACACCAGCGTGTGGTGGAGCGGCGACATGTTCTCCGCGATCCGGGCCACGCTGAACACCGACCGCATGTCCGAGCACATGGACGCCCACCTCAAGGGCGAGACGATCACCCACCTGCGGCTGCGGGCCCAGCAGGTCGTCGAGTGGGCGACCCGCGGCGGCGCGCACACCATCGGCCGGGACGACGACCTCGGCAGCCTCGAGGCGGGCAAGAAGGCCGACGTCGTGCTCGTCAAGAACGACCGGTCGCCGGTGTCCTTCCCGCTGCTGAACCCGCTGGGCCACGTCGCCTTCCAGGCGCAGCGCGCGGACGTGCACACGGTCATCGTCGACGGCCGGGTCGTGAAGTACGCGCACGAGCTGGTCGGTGTGGACCTGGCAGCGGTCCGGCGCGAGGTCGAGGCGACCGTCGACCACCTGCGCGCCGAGCTCGGCGAGGAGGCGTGGACCGCGGGGATGTTCCCGGACAAGCCCGCCGCGGAGGCGGAGATCCTCGAGAACCCGTACCGGTACACCGACTTCAAGGACGAGTCCAAGCGCGCCGGCGGCGAGGACCGCGTGCTGGGTCGCTGAGGTCGGCAGCGGAACCGGGCGAGGTCGCCGATCTCGCCCGGTTCCGCTGCCGCAGGCGTGCGAGATCGGCGATCTCGCCGGAGAGGCCCGGCGGGCGGCGGAGGCGACCGGCTGAGCGTCAACCGCGCGTTGACACCTGGCTAGCGTCAACCTACGGTTGACACATGACTCCTCCGGTCCAGATGTCCAACCCCGTCCGCCTCGACGACCTGATCGCCGCCGTCCGGAAGGTGGACGAGGACGTCCTCGCCCAGCTCTCCAGCGCGGTGCTGCTGGCCGACGCCGTCGGTGAGGTGGCCGACTCCCTGATCGGCCACTTCGTCGACCAGGCCCGCCGGTCGGGCGCCTCCTGGTCGGACATCGGCCGCAGCATGGGCGTCACCCGGCAGGCGGCGCAGAAGAGGTTCGTGGGCAGGGCGTCCGGTCAGCCGCCGGCACCCGACGGCTTCGGCCGCTTCACCGAGTCGGCTCGCAACGTCGTGGTGGCGGCCCAGAACGAGGCCCGGGCCGCCGGCAGCCCCGAGATCGGCACCGCGCACCTGGTCCTGGGGCTGCTGGCCGCCTCCGACGGCGCCGCGGCCCGGGCGCTGCTCGCCGACGGCCGCACGGCCGAGGCCGTCCGGACCGCCGCGGCCGGCACGTTCCCCCCGCCGGTGGCGGACGTGCCCGACTTCGTGCCCTTCGACGAGGCGGCGCGGCAGGCCCTGGAGCGCACCTTCGCCGTGGCCGAGCGGCGGGGGGACGACGCGATCGACACCGAGCACCTGCTGTTCGCGCTGCTCGAGGTCGAGGAGGGCGCCGGGCTGCTGACCGGTCTCGGCGTCACGGCGGACGGCGTCGAGGGGGCGCTCGCCGCGGGCTGAGACGGGTGGTCGCGCGGTCGGGCCGGGGAGTCCCTACGGTCGCAGGAGGAGCGTCCACCCGGCCCGACTGGAGGTCCCGATGACCGCGTACGACCTGGCCGCCCCCTCGGCCCGCGCCCGGGAGCTGTACGACAGCATGCTCGCCTTCATGCGGGAGGAGGTGCTGCCCGCGGAGGCGGACTACCAGGCGCACCGCCGCGCGGCCGGCCCCGACGGCCACGAGGTGCCGCCGGTCATCGAGGAGCTCAAGCGCAAGGCCCGCGAGCGGGGCCTGTGGAACCTGTTCCTGCCCGCGGAGTCGGGGCTCACCCAGCTCGAGTACGCGCCGATCGCGGAGCTGTCCGGCTGGAGCCTGGACCTGGCGCCGGAGGCCATCAACTGCGCCGCCCCGGACACCGGCAACATGGAACTGCTGCACCTGCTGGGCACCGAGCAGCAGAAGAAGGAGTGGCTGGAGCCGCTGCTCAACGGCGAGATCCGTTCGGCCTTCGCCATGACCGAGCCCGACGTGGCCAGCAGCGACGCGACCAACATCGGCACCCGCGTCGTTCGGGACGGCGACGAGTACGTCGTCAACGGCCGCAAGTGGTGGACCAGCGGCGCGATGGACGCGCGGTGCGCGCTGTTCATCCTCATGGGCAAGACCGACCCGTCGGCGCCGGCGCACCGGCAGCAGACGATGGTGATCGTGCCGCGGGACACCCCCGGCGTGACCGTCGTCCGCGACTACCCGGTGATGGGCCACCACGACCAGCACGGGCACGCGCAGGTGCGGTTCGAGGACGTGCGGGTGCCGGTGACCAACGTCGTCGGCGAGGAGGGCGGCGGGTTCGCCGCGGCCCAGGCGCGGCTGGGCCCGGGCCGGATCCACCACTGCATGCGGGCGCTCGGGGCGGCCGAGCGGGCCCTGGCCCTGCTGGTGCAGCGCGCCCAGGAGAGGGTGGCGTTCGGCGGGCCGCTGGCCGACCAGGGCGTCGTCCAACAGCAGGTGGCCGAGTCCCGGCTGGAGATCGAGCAGGCCCGGCTGCTGTGCCACCTCGCCTGCCAGGTCATCGACACCGAGGGCAACAAGGCGGCGCGGAACCTGGTCGCCATGGCCAAGGTCGCCGTCCCGCGGGCCGCGACCCGGGTGATCGACCGGGCGATCCAGGTGCACGGCGGCGCGGGGATGACCGACGTGACGCCGCTGGCGGCCATGTACGCCTGGCACCGGGCCATGCGGCTCTTCGACGGCCCGGACGAGGTGCACCTGCGGTCGGTGGCCCGCGCCGAGCTCCGCCGCGAGCCGCTGCTGCCGGCCGGCCGCCCGGTCGTCGACTGACGCGTCCCTAAGATCGCCCGTCGTGGAGCAGCAAGCGGGGACGGCGATCGTGCGGCGCTACTGGGACGGGCTGTGGAACCGGCGTGACCTCGGCGTCATCGACGAGCTGATCGCCGACCCCTACGTCCGGCACTCCTCCTCCGGCACGCGGTCGCTGAGCCGCGTCGAGTTCAAGCGGGAGGTCAGCGCCTCCTGGCAGCTGCTGCACGACCCGGCGACCACGGTCGACGACCAGGTGGCCGCCGGCGACCGGGTGTGGACCCGCGCCACGACGACGGGGGTCAACCTCGACACCGGGGAGACCACGGTGGTCACGTGGCTGGTGGTGCACCGGGTGGCCGGCGGCCGGATCGTGGAGTCCTGGAGCGCCACGATCCCCGGGGTCGACTGGCGCGGCTGACGCCGGGATCAGCCCAGGTCGCGCAGGCGGGTGGCCGCGGCCACCCGCCTGCGGCTGACCAGCGCGAACAGGAGCACGAAGAGCAGCACGCCGCCGCCCATCCCGGCCAGGGTGACGCGCAGCCCGGCGACGTCGGCGAGCAGCCCCAGCGGCAGCGCGGCGATGCCGAAGGCGCCGAAGCTGAGCATGATCAGCCCTTGCACGCGGCCGTGGTACTCCATGTCCGACAGCGCGAGCAGCTGCGACTGGTTGGTGGTCTGGAAGGCGAGCATCGAGCCGCCCAGCAGCAGCAGGACGACGACGGCGACGTAGGCGTTGGGCGCGACGGCCAGCCCGACGATCGCCAGCCCGAACAGGGCTCCGGAGAGCGCGAACACGCGGGTCTCCCCGGTCCGCGACGAGCGCCGGCCCAGCAGCAGGCCCGCCGTCACGCCGCCGACCGCGGAGGTCGCCGACAGGACGCCGTAGCCGACCGAGCCCAGCCCGTACAGGTCGCTGGAGATGGTCGGCATGAACGCCAGGTACGGCATCCCGCACATGGTCACGCCGATCCCGCACCAGGTCAGCGCGGACAGCTCGGGGTGCCGGCGGACGTAGCGCACGCCGTCGGCCAGCTCCCCCAGCGGCGAGCGGTCCGACGGCTCCCCGCGCCGGTGCCCGGGCGGCAGTGCCCCGGTGAGCAGGACGCCGAGCGTGGCGAGGACCGCGCTGGCCAGGAAGATCGCCTCGGTCCCCCAGGTCACCGCGCCGATGACCACGCCGGCCAGCGCCGGGCCGACGACCCGGCTGACCTCGGTGTTGACCAGCAGCAGGGACACCGCCTGGGGCACCGACCCCCGGGGCACCAGCTCGGCGAGGAAGGCCATGCGGGCGGGGTTGAACAGCGCGAACCCGACCGCCTGCAGCACGCCGGCGCCGAGCAGCATCCAGTAGGCGATGACGTCGAACAGGACGGCCAGCCCGATCCAGGCGCTCGACGTCGCCAGCAGCAGCACCGAGGTCTGCAGCACGAGGCGTTTCGGCAGCCGGTCGGCCGCGACCCCGCCCCAGGGGGTGGCCACCAGCAGGGCGACGCCGAAGGAGAGCAGCACCCCGCCGAGCGCGGCGTTGGAGCCGGTGAGCTGGAAGGCCAGCCAGCTGCGGGCGATGGCCTGGGCCATGACGCCGATGAACACCGCCGCGGCGTTGAGGTACAGCACGAGGAAGCCGCCGATCCGCAGGATGCCCAGGGCGCCGAGCGGTGGCGGGGCCGCCGTCGGCCCGGGGGCGGTCCCGGCGTCCGGCGTGGTCTCCGCGCTCATGGTCCCCCTCGATCGGCGTGCGCCGGTCCTCCGGTCGCGACTGCTCCCGACCGGTCTACCACCGCGGACCCGCCGGTTCCGAGCCGACTCCCGGCAGGCGGAGGACCGGCTCGCTCAGCGCCCGCGCCACACCGGCGGGCGCTTCTCCGCGAACGCGGCGGCGCCCTCGCGGGCGTCCTCGCTGGCGAAGACGGGCCCGACGAGGTCGTCCTGGCGCGACCAGCCCTCGGCGGTGGTCCAGTCGGTGCTGTTGCGGGCCACCTGCTTGGTGGCGGCCACCGCGAGCGGCCCGTTCGCCGCGATCGTCGCCGCCAGCGCGAGGGCCCCGTCGAGCGCGCCGCCCTCCAGGGTCAGCCGGTTGACCAGCCCGACCGCCGCCGCCCGGGGGGCGTCGATCGGCTCTCCGGTCAGCAGCATCTCCAGGGCGACGTTGAACGGCACCCGCCGCGGCAGCAAGAGCGCGGCGCCGCCGGCCGCGACCAGCGAGCGCTTGACCTCCGGGACGCCGAAGCGCGCCGTCTCCGCGGCCACGACGAGGTCGCAGGCCAGCAGCAGCTCGAAGCCGCCGGCCAGCGCCCACCCCTCGACCGCGCCGATGAGCGGCTTGCGCGGCGGGGTCCGGGTGATGCCGCACAGCCCGCGGCCCTCGATCGCCGGGGTCTCCCCGCGCAGGAACGCCTTGAGGTCCATGCCGGCCGAGAAGGTGCCCCCCGCGCCGGTGAGCACGCCGACCCGCAGGTCGTCGGAGGCGTCGAGCTCGTCGACGGCCGCGGCCACGGCCACGGCGACGGCGCGGGTCAGCGCGTTGCGCGCCTCCGGCCGGTTGAGCGTGATCACCTGCACGGCGTCGTGCCGCTCGACCAGTACCTCGTCCGCCACGGGCTCCTCCGGATCCTCGTCGTGGGTCAGCGGCCCGGGTCAGTCGGCCTGGACCACCGCGCCGGCCTCCAGCAGCCGGTCGACCTCGTCGGCGGGGAAGCCCCACGCCTCCAGCGCCGTCCGCGTGTCCTGCCCCGGTGCCCGCGGGGCGCCGCGGACCGCGCCGGGGGTCCGGGAGAAGCGCGGGGCGGGCGCCGGCTGCGGGCCGCCGTCGCGGTCGGTGAACGTGCCGCGGGCGGCCAGGTGCGGGTGCGCCGGGGCCTCGGTGAGCCCGAGGACCGGGGTGACGCACGCGTCGGTGCCCTCGAAGACCGCAGTCCACTCGCCGCGGGTGCGGGTGGCGAACACCTCGGCGATCCGCTCCCGCTGGTCGGGCCACCGGTCGACGTCGTACTGGCCGCCGGGCAGGTCGCCGTCGAAGCCGAGCCCGTGCAGGAACTGGGCGTAGAACTGCGGCTCGAGGGCGCCGACCGCCACGTGCCGGCCGTCGGCGCAGGCGTAGGTGTCGTAGAACGGCGCGCCGCCGTCGAGCAGGTTCGCCGCCCGCCGGTCCTGCCAGAGCCCGGCGCCGAGCATCCCGTAGACCATCGTGACCAGGGCGCTGGCGCCGTCCACCATCGCGGCGTCGACGACCTGCCCCTGTCCGCTGGTGCCCCGCTCCAGCAGGGCCGCGAGGACGCCGACGACGAGGAACATCGCCCCGCCGCCGAAGTCGGCGCCGATGTTGAGCGGAGGCACCGGCTTGTCCGCCGGCCCGATGGCGTGCAGCGCGCCGGTGAGGCCGAGGTAGTTGATGTCGTGGCCGGCGCGGGCGGCGAGCGGCCCCTCCTGGCCCCAGCCGGTCATCCGGGCGTAGACCAGCCGCGGGTTGCGCGCGGCGCAGTCCTCGGGCCCGACGCCGAGCCGCTCGGTGACGCCCGGCCGCAGTCCCTCGACGAGCACGTCGGCGGACTCGGCCAGCCGCAGGACGACGTCCCGGCCGGCCGGGGTCTTCAGGTCGACGGCGATCGACGGGCGGCTGCGGTGCAGCGCCTCCTTCTCCGGGGACACCAGCTGCGTGCCGCCCCCGGGCCGGTCGACCCGGACGACGTCGGCGCCGAGCTCGGCCAGCAGCATGCAGGCGAAGGGGGCGGGGCCCAACCCGGCCAGCTCGACGACGCGGGTGCCCGCCAGGGGGCCGGAGGTGGGCTGCACGCCGGTCACGCTAGCAACCTGTGACGACGGCCACCGGCCGCTACGTTCGTGCAGGTGAGCGACTTCCCCCAGGCGACGGAGCGCTGGTTCGAGGACTACGTGCCCGGGACGACCGCCGAGGTCGGCCGGCTGCGGGTGGAGGAGGCCGACGTCGTCGACTTCGGCCGGCGCTTCGACCCGCAGCCGTTCCACGTCGACGCGCAGGCCGCCGCGGCCGGCCCGTTCGGCGGCCTGATCGCCAGCGGCTGGCACACCTGCGCGCTGATGATGCGGCTGTTCGCCGACGAGTACCTCTCCCCCGTCTCCAGCCTCGGGTCCCCCGGCGTCGACGAGCTGCGCTGGATCGCGCCGGTGCGCCCCGGCGACGAGCTGACCCTGCGGACCACCGTCGAGGAGGCCCGGCTGTCGCGGTCCAAGCCCGACCGGGGCCTGGTGCGCACCCGGATCGAGCTGCTGAACCAGGACGGCGTGGTCGCGCTGACCATGGTGGCGATGAACCTGATCCGCACCCGCCCATGAGGGCCTTTGTGGCCACGATGGCCGCTCAGAGGCAGGCGGTGAGGGTCTGCCAGAACTCGACCGGCTCGTCGTCGGGGCCGCCGTACAGGCGCTGGGTGAGCAGGACGGCGACCAGGTCGTGGGCGGGGTCGGCCCAGGCGCTGGTGCCGGTGCCGCCGTCCCAGCCCCACCGGCCGGGCGTCGCCCAGGGGCGGACGGCCTCCACGCAGACCCCGACCTGCAGGCCCCAGGACGTCCCCGGCCCCAGGACCTCGGCCGCGGCGGCCCGCTGGGCGGCGGTCAGGGCGTCGGCGGTCATCGCGGCGACCGCCGGAGCGGGCAGCACGGGGCCGCCACCGTCGGCCAGGGCGGCGAGGAAGGCGAGGACCTCCGGCGCGGTCGACACCAGGCCCGCGGCCAGGCTCTCGAAGCGGGGCGGCCGGCCGAGGCCGCCGGGCGCGTCGACCTCCTCCATCCCGGCGTCGGTCGGCAGGTAGCAGGTGGCCAGCCGATCCGGGGCCGGCGTCCAGAAGGCGGTGTCGACGAGGCCGAGGGGCCCGGTCACCCGCTCGGCCAGCAGGTCGGCGACGGAGCGGCCGGTGGCGCGGGCGACCAGGACGCCGAGCACGTCGCTGGCCAGGTGGTAGAGCCAGACCTCGCCGGGCTGTGCGGCCAGCGGCAGCTCACCGAGCCGGCGCAGGTACTCGTCCGGCTCCACCGGCGGCCCCCACGGCCCCGGGGCGATCTGCCGCTCCTCGACGGCGCGGTCGAGCGGGCTGCCGTCCCAGAGCCCGCCGAAGCCCGGGGTGTTGGTCAGCAGGTGCCGGACGGTGATCGGCCGTTGCGCGGGGACGGTGTCGGACAGCGGACCGGCCCGGTCGCGGAGCACGCGCGGTGCCGCCAGCTCGGGCAGCCAGCGGTCCACGGGGTCGTCGAAGCCGAGGACGCCGTCCTCGACCAGCGCGAGCGCGAGCGCCCCGGCGAACGGCTTGGTCACCGAGGCGAGCCGGAACAGGGTGTCCTCGCGCATCGGCGCGGCTCGGCCGAACGCCGTCGTCCCGCCGGTGAGCACCGCGGTCTCGCCGCGGTGCCGGACGGCGGCGACGAAGCCGGGCAGCCGGCCGGTGTCGACCTGGCGCTGCAGCACGGTCCGGACGGGCTCGAGGCGCAGGCTCATTCCGTGTCGACCCCCGCCGGCCCCGGGACTCATCGGCAGGGGCCTCCATACTCCGGCGCTCGTGGCTGCAGACTGCAACGGTGACCTCGGACGCCGGCGCACCGAACCCTGCCGGTGGCCGGCGCTCGCGGTCTGCCTGACGGCGGTCCTCCTCCCGCTGCTCAACGTCAGCATCGTGGTCGTCGCACTGCCCTCGATCGGCCGCGGGCTCGGCGGGGATGCGGCGGACCTGCAGTGGGTGGTCTCCGGCTACGCGTTGGCGTTCGGCATGGTCCCGATCGTCGGCGGCCGGTTCGGGGACGACCGCGGTCGCCGACGAGTGCTGCTCGCCGGCGTCGGCGCGTTCACCACGTGCAGCGCGCTCGTCGGGCTGGCGGCGACCGCGGGGGCGATGATCGCCGCCCGGGTGCTGCAGGGGCTGGCCGCCGGGATCATCAACCCCCAGGTCGCCGGCCTGGTCCAGCAGCTGTTCCCGCCGGCCGAGCGCGAGACGGCGTTCGGTGCGCTCGGCGCCGCGGTCGGCGTCACGACCGCCGCCGGGCCGGTCGTGGGCGGCCTGGCCGTGCGCGACCTCCGCCACCGGCGACTGCCGGCGCCCGCCGGCGCCTGAGCGAGCCGCGTCCCACCCGCCGGCACTCAGGCCCCCGACTGATCGCGACAGGAGGTCGGTCGCGTCGAGTGGGAGGAGGCCGCACCCGGACATGCGGTGTCCCTGAGAGCGGCTTCTGAGACGCGCGTGTCCCTTGAGCGTCCGGTGTGTGAACCGTCCAGTCGGGCGGCCATCAGAGCGGCGGCCGCGGGCCACGCGTCGGCGCGAATCGTCATGGGGAGGCGACTACGGTTTGTTGGGTGGATCTCCACTGCGATCGGTGCGACTTGCCACGTGCGTACTGTTCCCACGGGAAGCGGGATCGCGATGCGCGGCGGACCAACAGTGTCGGTTGGCTGGAGATTTCCCCTGCCCATGTCGCCCACTTCCCCGGCCGTCATCACAAGGGCGACGACCCCGACCGCAGTCGGTGGGGTGAGATTCGACTGGATGCCCCCCGCGCGTGGGAGCGGCTGGGAAACGGGGACATCGTTGCCGCCGATGCAGGCGAACGAGTCGGGCTCGCGGCGCGCAGTCGCTGCCGCGACTGCCTGAGCCACGGCCCATGGGATGACCGACCCTGAACGGGAACGCCCCGCCTGCCGGAGCGTGCGGGGCGCTGGAAGCCGCGGTCCTATCAATCGGACGCCCTCGAAAGCGCTGCATCAGCTCAGCCTTCCTCGCCGTGAACTCGGCTCGGTGAACACGCCCGCATCCCGGAACTCGGCGAGTTTGCGCAGCTGATCCAGAGGTCGGGGTCGGGCGCTGCTCTCCACAGGGGCGGTGACGACGGGTGCAACGTTGGCGGCTCGAGGCACCGTCCGTCAGCCGGGGCAAGCACCGACAGCGCCCCAGGGTTGGTACTGCGATCTGCAACAGACTTCGCCCCGAAGGCGGCTCCAGGGACACCTACTGAGACGGCGTCCTAGGTCTGGAGCGACCGTACCTGGGACGTGTGGCGAGCCCGGGGCTGGTGTGAAGACTGAACAGCATCCCGGTAGGCGAAACCAGCGATCCGTCCGAACGACGTCGGCAAGTCTCGTTACGGTCCAGTCATGTTCGAAGGAATGGGCGGCCAGGGCAAGGTCGTAGGCGGCCACTACATCAACTCGGCCGTGTTCACCGGCAACAAGGGCGACCTTGTCATCCAAACGGGCTTCAGGGGGCGGAAGCTGACCGCCGCCGAAGTCGCAGAGTGGACAGAGATCACCGCTGAGACGGGCGGCGGCTCTGCAGCGGCTGGCGCAGTTGGCAAGATCGTTGCGGGCGCAGTCCTGCCTGGCCTCATGGGCAAGGTGGCGGGGGCCGCGATCGATGCCACCCTCGGGTCGACCGCCCGTCCACCGCGCACCATCCGCGTCGACTGGTCGGACGGAAAGCAGTCCCTCATCCGGCTGCCGGAGAAGCTCTTCATCCACCTCACAGTCGTCCTCAAGGAGCGCCAGGCCACGGCGACTCTCGCGCCCGGGTCCGACCCCGTCGCCGCGCAGTCAGCACCTCAGTTGGATGTTGCGGAGCAGATCGGGAAACTCGCGCTCCTCCGCGATCAAGGAGCCCTCACCGAGGAGGAGTTCGCAAGCAAGAAGGGCGAATTGCTTGCACGTCTCTGACGCCGCCGCAGTGTGACCAGAGCTACCTCCTAGCGGTTTCAGTCGGGGCGGCCTGATCGGCACGCGACGGCTGCGGTGCGAGCCGGCGGAAGGTTCCCCGACGACTGACGCCGACGACCCGGCCGCCCCTGTGCACTTGCGGACGTGTCCCTGAGTGGGCCGCTATGGGACAGCCGGCCTGGCTCGCCGTGAGGAGGCCTCAGAGACATCTGCGCAGCCGCCCCAGCTGCCGGCTCTCCCCTGCATGGGAGCCCTCCAACCTGATGAACCCGAGCGGCTGGCACGGGCACTCCGAGGCCCGTCGTGCAGGGTTGACGGCACTTTCGGCTCGGGCCAGCCCCGCCATACGTTTGTGGTATGGCGGGAAAGGCCTTCATGTGCCGGGTAGGGCTGCACGACTATGTCAAGGAACACCCTGTCGACGAACGGCTTCGAGGCCCCGACGCAGCGGAGGTTTGTCGTCGTTGTGGCAAGCGCCGTGGGGGGACCATCGGTGGGCTGCCGCCTGGCGCGGTCAGCGGCCCGAGCTAGGGGGCGGCGACACTCGTCCGGATTGACGTGTCCCTGAATGGGCCCCTCTAGGACAGAGGACGACTTCAGGGACATCGCGGCATTCGCCGCTCACTGGCGGCGGTCACTACCGTTGTCCGATGATCGACGTCGTCCGGGGCCTTCGGCAGGCGCTGGTCATGCTGCTGATCTCCGGCCTCGTGGCACTGGTCGTCGCTGCACTCTGGTTTGCGCTACAGGGCGAAGGGTTCCGGTCGAAGGTCGGAATCACGTTCATGATCATCGCGGCTCTCATCAGCCTGACCGGCGGGACGGCGTTCTCCAGAGCCACGGACAACGACGCACGCGCCTTTCTCGGCATGGGCCCAGAACACGGGGAGCCCTACACCGGTGAGGGGTTGACCGGCCTGGGCGTCTTCCTGTTCGTTTCGCTCCCGCTGTTCATCGCCGGCGGAGTGCTGTTCGGCGCCGGCTGAGAAGGCGGTGTCCCACAGCGGGCCGCTATGGGGACCGAGGGTGGCTCGGGGACAGCCCTCCGGGGCACACCCGAACAAGGCTCGGCAGCGCACAGGTGGAGGTCTCGGCACTCGGTCGAAGTGATGAGGCGCGTGTGCGCTGAGGGCGAGCCTGACGGCGACGTGCTCCTCACGCGGGCGTGCGGCGGCCTTCAGCTCCGATCTGGACGGGGTCGGCGAGGTGGACGAGCATCTTGCCCACGTTGGTGCCCTCGAGGACTCGCGTCAGCGCCTCAGGAGCCTTCTCCAGTCCATCGACGATGGTCTCGTCGTAGCGCAGCTGGCCGGTGGCCAGGAGGCCGCTCAGGTGCGCGGCCGCCTCGCCGTAGCGGTCGAGGTGGTCGAGAACCAGGAAACCCTGCATGCTCGCCCGCTGCATGATCACCTGGGGGATCGCCTTCTGGCCGGGGAGGTCTCCGCCGAGGCCGTTGTAGCTGGAGATCATGCCGCAGAGCACGATGCGGCCTCCCACGTTGAGCCGCATCAACACGTGGTCCATGATCTCGCCTCCGACGTTCTCGAAGTTGAGATCGACGCCATCGGGGGTCACCTCGTCGAGCTGATGCCGCCAGTCCGAGCCGAGGCGGTCGATGCAGGCGTCGAACCCCAGACTCTCCACGACGTGTCGGCACTTGGGCTCCCCACTGGCGACACCGACCACGCGAGCGCCGTTGATCTTGGCTAGCTGTCCAGCAATCGATCCCACGGCGCCGGCGGCGGTTGAAACGACGACGGTCTCCCCCTGGCGCGGACGTCCGATGTCGATGCCCAGATAGGCGGTCAGCCCGGTGTGCCCCAGAGGGCCGACGAAAGCCGAAAGCGGCGCCGGTAACGGATCGGGCAACGGCAAGAACGGGGTTTGTAGCGGGATGAGGCTGGCCTCGTCGGTCAGGCAGTACTCCTGCCAGCCGGGCCACCCAGTCACGAGGGCGCCTACGGGCAGGTCGTCTCGTTGGGACTCGACCACCTGACCGACGCCGACGCCGCGCATGACCTGGCCGAGCGGCACCGGGGCATGTAGGCGCGGTGGTCGCTCATCCAGACCCGAGTGGTGGGATCGACGGACAGATAGCAGGTCCTCACCAGCGCCTGACCGGCCCCAATCTGAGGCAACTCCTCCTCGACCAGCTCCAGGTCGCCTGCCGTGGGCGAGCCGACCGGACGGCGACGCAGTCGAAATGCCCGATTGGTACGGGCGATCGTTCGGGCGCCGCTGAGCTTCTCCGTGGTTGCGGTCATGCCGACTCCCCCAACTCGCCAGGTGCACTCGCGAGGCGCCAAAGACTAGAGCGGCCGCGAAGGCCGCGGTGACCCCGACAACGCGACGCTCGGGCCCTCGGCGCGGCGCCTACCGATGGAAGGGACCAGGCGCCCAAGCGCGACCCACCGGCCACTGCGGCATGCGCAGGCCGACGAGGACTGATTCGTGACGAGGACGAATTCGTCGAGAGTGTGCAGGGCCTGTCCCTAATTGGGCGCTTCCAAACGAAAGGGCGACCTCAGATATCCCCGGTGTCCCAGCCGTCGTGCATCCCGAGCGGGGTCTCCGCGGATGGGCCGTCGACGCAGAGAAGCAGACACGCCGGGGTCATTCCTCTCCGCGGTTCGGGCGGACCATGCGGCGAGGCACCGGACTGGCGTGGGTCGCCCGTTCGGCGGGACCGCCGGACGGGCCGCTGACGGGAGTGGAGTTCACCATGACCCATGGGCTCGTCATGGACGTCCCGGCACCGATCGAGTTCTACGACGCCGTACACGCCGAGATCGGGCGGCGCAGCGCAGGCGAAGCCGACGGCCTGCTCCTGCACGTCGGCCGGGCCACGACCGGTGGCTTTCAGGTCGTGGAGGAATGGGAGTCCAAGGAGAAGTGCGACCGCTTCTTCGCTGAGGTCGTGCTCCCGGCGATCGACTCCGTCTCGGCCGGCCACGCGCCATCGGACCAGCCGGCGATCGAAGAGTTCGAGCCGCGTGGCCTGATCATCCCCAGCGCGGTCATCGCCGTCTGACCGTCCGCGGTGTCCAGCCACGGGTCACCGTTCCCGCAGGTGCGTCCAGGTGTCTCACAGTGGGCCGACTAGGGACACCACGCGGCCTTGTTCGGCGCGGCGCGGCGCCGGGACGGCCGCTGCGAGAGCTGGAGTCCCCCAGCTTGCCTGGTCAGCCAGGTGGTCCCGAATGGAGCGTCCGGCGGCGGGTTTGCGCGAAGGCCACGGCGGGTGAGCGGCTCGCGCGGTGGACGGAAAGGGGACAGGACCGAGGCAAGCTGCCCGGTCCTGTCGCTCTGCGGGATACGACCACGCGGCGAGATCGTGATCTTGTTCGCCTTAGCCCAGGCGCGGACGGCCTTGGGGCTGTAGTCGACCGGGGCGGCCGCCTTCGCCCCGGTGGCTCTGGCTCGGTCCTGGCGACCGCCGACCTTGCGTGCGGCCCGAACGTAGCGGTACTGGCTGCCCGCAAGTTGTCCGCGTGCTCATTCGTCGGATCGATTTCGTACTGGCGGCCGTCGAGGGCGACGTTGACCGTTTCGCCGGCGCCATCAAAGATCTCGGTATCGTCCAGGTCATCGACGAGTCGGATAACCGTACGTTGCGCCATTGATGCTCCTTGAGTCGGCGTTTTCTGTGACAATACGGTCGGAGAACGTCCGGCCGAAGGATAATGGTCCCATGGAGTAAACAACACATAGCTGCGATCGGGGCATTTCGGAACTGGCATGACCGTGCCGGGCGAAGCCTGCCGCGATGTCGAATCGGGTCGTGCGGCTTCATCTCACTGCGTGACGGACGAACGCGGTTGTCGCTTGCCGGGGTGGATGCGCGGCCCGTCCGCGTTGTTCTCGGCCGCCACAGAGGCCGCCACAGAGGCCGCCACAGAGGCCATGGCGCGGTGCGACCGCGCAGTCTCAACCGCCCGCCCGCGGGCACAACCGACGGGGTCGTGCCCGCGCACTCGGATGGGGTGGTCATCGATGGCGGTCGGTCCTGTCATCCTCGCGACGTCCGGGCATGCCGCCTGGGACGACCTGGCAACCTGGTGGTTGTCCCGGTACAAGGTCTCGACCCAGCAGACCTATGCGACCTACCTGCCGCGCTGGACGGCTTGGTGCGCCGGACGTGGCCTGGACCCACTGCAGGCCGGTTGCGCTGACGTGGAGCGGGGGCTGCGGGCGGTCGTCGACTCCGGGCTGTCTCGTGCCTCGGTCGCCGGGCACTACGACGCGGTGGCCAGCATCTACCGACTGGCGCGGGAGGAGAACCTCGTTACCGTCAATCCCTGCGCGCATCGCCCGGCCGAAGGTGCTCCGCGAGCTGCAGCGCCGCGAAGTGCTTACCGTGCTCGAGTACGCCGCCTTCCTCACCGCCGCCCGCGCGCTGGGCCCGACCCATCACGCCATCGCCGTCCTCGGCGGCATGCCGGGCTCCGGGCGAGTGAGATGGCCGGCCTGACCGTCGACTCCCTGGCCACCGTGCGCGGCTACGTGACGCTGACGTTTCTCGGCAAGGGCGACAGGCCCGCGCGGATTCCGGTCCCCCTGTCCGCCCTGCCCGCGGTGCAAGCGGGCCTCAACGGTCGCACCGGCGGGCCACTACTGCGCACCCGCACTGGTGCCGCCGTGGACCGCCGCTCGATACACCGCTACGTGGCCCGCACGGCTCGGGCCGCCGGCATCGCCCGGCCGCTCGGCCCACATGCTCTGCGCCGCACCGTCGGCACGGTCGGGCTCAATCAGGGAATCCCCCTGCGCGACATCCAGCGCCTGCTGCGCCACGCCCGCCCCGAGACCACCCTGGCCAGGTATGACATCAGCGGCGATGCCCTCGAGTGGCACGCCTCCCACCAGGTCGCTGGCTTTTTCGCCGGCTGGGCTGGCTGACGCCGGGCAAGTATCGACACTCGCCTCCCCGCCCGCCGCCCGCACGAGACGGAGGTGAGCACTGAGGGCGGCCTCTGGGACAGTTGCGGTGCGCTCCGGGCCTGCGCGTTCTGCCCACTATCGTGCCCGAGTGACCGCGACCGGGGGCGAGACTGCGCCCACCGCCGGGCTAGCCGAGCAGCGCCCGGTTCGGTGGCCGGCGTGGCTGGCAGCGCTGGTCGGCGCTGCGGTCGGTTTGCTGGGCGGCCTCGTCGGTCTCGGCGGTGCGGAGTTCCGGCTGCCACTGCTCGTCGGGCTGTTCGCGTTCGTCGCCTTGCAGGCGGTGATCGTCAACAAGGCGATGAGCCTGATCGTCGTTCTTGTGGCGCTGCCGTCCCGGCTGGTCGCCGTGCCGTTGGATGCGCTGGCCGCCCACTGGTTCGTGGTCGTCAGCCTGCTGCTGGGCAGCCTGCCCGGCGCTTGGGTGGGTGCGTCCTGGGCGACCCGGATGCGGCCTGCGACGCTCTACCGGGTCCTGGGCGTGCTCCTGCTCGGCATCGCGGTGGTGTTCGCCGCGCACCACCTGGACGTGATTCCGCATCTGGCCCTGCCGATCCCCGCGCAGACCGCTGCGGGGGTCGTCGCCGGATTCGGCATCGGGGTGGTGGCGGCGGTGATGGGCGCCGCCGGGGGTGAGTTGCTCATTCCGACGATCGTGCTGTTGTACGCCGTGGACGTGAAAGTCGCGGGCAGCCTGTCGCTGCTGGTGTCCCTGCCGACCATGCTGGTGGCGTTCTTCCGCTACAGCCGTGACCAGGGATTCGGCGTCCTGCACCGGCACTCCGGCTTCGTCATTGCAATGGCGGCGGGCTCCGTGGCCGGATCGATCGTCGGAGGGCTGCTGCTCGGCGCCGTGCCGGAGGTCGTACTGGTGCCCTTGGTCGTCGCACTGCTGCTGATCTCAGCGATCAAGGTCTGGCGGCACGCCTAGCACTCATGCGGGCTGTCTCATAGTGGGCCGCTCTGGGACAGCCTGGCCCGAGTTGCCGTAACCGGGTGTGTCCCATCTCCCAGCGCCTCCGGCTCTGGGAGCCGAGTGCGCTGTCATGCCGAGATGCGGATGTTGTAGCTTTCGCAACTGCTCGGCCGGGTTGTCACGCGTGGACGTGCTGGAGCAGCACTACCCGACTGCCCCGATCGGCGGAACGATCTGAACCGTGACAGCGCGCGCTGAGGTCTCGCAGACGTCGGCTCGGGAAAGGTCAGGCGTGCGGTGATGACCCAAGGACGGCGGTCGTGAGATGAGCGGCAAGGTCGTCGTGAACCGGTGTATGTCGCTTGACGGCTTCATCGCCGGTCCCGGCCATTCCATGGACTGGGGGGGTGATCGCGCGCTCGCCGACTTCGTGGCACCGGACGATCTCGCGGGGATCGCTGCGGCCACCGGCGCCATGCTCGTCGGCCGGCGGACTTGGGAGGTGGGCGACCGGATGGAGGCCGAGAAGCCGGGCAGCGTCGACTACCCCTTCTCCGGACCCATGTTCCTCCTCACCCACAGGCCGCTGGTGCCGCCGAACCCGAACGTCACGATCCTCACCGGCGACATCGGCAAAGCGGTCGCCACGGCACTGGACGCTGCCGACGGCAAGGACCTCGAGATCCTCGGCGCCGACGTGGCCGGCCAGTGCCTGCAGCGGGGGCTCGTCGACGAGATCCTGGTGTATGTACTGCCGGTTCTGCTCGGCGACGGCATCCGCTTCTCGTCCCCGGGCCTTGCGAGGACAGACCTGGAACCGATCAGCAGCACGCGGTCGGGCGACGCCACCATCCTCCGCTTCCGCGTCCGCAAGCAGTCCGACCGGACTGTCTGACAGCGCCGGATCTCGCGGGCCGGGGTCATCCCGGCCACCGCGCTGCAGAGATCACTACACGATGCGCGGGAACCCGCACATGTGCCGCGATGAGCGCGCGGGGAGCAGTTGACGCCTACGCCGCGAGAGGGACCCGGCGACGGCGTCCACGGACAGCTGACAGGTGACGCAGGGTGGTCGCGATGCAGGGGACCTGGAGCCAGCCGGTCGCTGAGGTGGTGGTGTGGACCAACTCGCGCCGCTCGGTGACGCCCTGACGAGTCAGGTGCTGCAGCATCACCTCACTGGTCCGATTCTCATGAGTAGAGGCCGGCACGACCAGCGGACCCACCGGAAGCCCGGCCACGTCCACGGCCACGATCCGCTTGGCACCCCTCGTGCGGCCGTAGAGACCCCTGCGGTCGTGGAACGTGAACCCGATCGCGACGATGGCCCGCTTCTTGCCACGGCGGCGGGCGATCCGTCGATGTCGCTCGCCGAGGAAGGTGTCGGTGCGGGTGGCGCTGACGGCGGCCTCGCCGAGCACCCGGGCCAGGTAGCGGTTGCCCTTGCCGCTTCCTGCTTTTCCTTTGGGCGGCCGGCGGATTCGTCGACTCCGGGTGCGAGCCGGGCCCACGAGGCCGGGTGGGCCGGGGTCGGGAAGCGGGTCATGTCGGTGCCGATCTCGGCCAGGATCATCTGCGCGGCGACCGGCCCCACGCCGGGGATCGCATCGAGCTCGGCGACCGCGGGCGTCAGGTCGCCGAGCTGAGCCTCGCTGCGGGCCTGCCCGGTGGCGATGTCGGCGGTGACCGCATCCACCCGGTGCAGCATCTGGGTCAGCAGGGAGGGGTGGTGCTCGGTGAACCGCCCGGTCAGCGCCTCGGTCAGGCGGGCGGTCTTGGCCCGCGGGGTGCCGCGGGACCTCGCCTCCAGGTCCCGTTGTGGAGGCGGCCACCCGCAGGAGCTGCAGGGAGAGGCGGATCTGATCCTCGTGCTCGAAGCACACGCAACCGCCCACAGCGCAGCTCCCGGCGCCCGACGTCAGACCGGCCTCGAGCGACCGAGCCACCACGATGTCGACGCGCGGCCGCAGCTCATTTCCAGGCCGGACCGGCGCTCCCCGGGAGGGGACACTCAGGACCTCAGGGACGGTGCCACACCGCCCTGACGCGGACTTCGACGGCGCTGGAGAGGCACCTCGACTCTTGACGTCCCCTCCTGGCGGGACTGCGCTTGCCTCCTCCGAGCAGCGGAGAGTCCCCTCCTCCCGGGGAGTTCCCATGACCACGATCGAGACGTTCAACCTGCTCGAGCCCTACCGGATCGCCGAAGAGACGTTCGTCATCCCGTGGGCTCTGGAGGCGCCGCCAGTCGGGCACTTCCCGATGAACTCGATGGTCATCCGCGGAGCAGAGCCGGTCCTCGTGGACACCGGCTCGCCGGCGGTGCGGCCACAGTGGTTGGACGCCGCCTGGTCCGTGGTGGATCCGATGGACGTGCGCTGGATCTTCCTCACCCATGACGACCGTGACCACTCCGGCAACCTCCTGCCGGTCCTCGCGGCGTGTCCGAACGCGACCCTGCTGACGACCTGGTTCTCGATCGGACGCATGGCCGACGAGTGGGAGACGCCCCTCAACCGGTGCCGCTTCATGAACGACGGCGACACCATCGACGTGGGAGATCGCACGCTGGTCGCCAAGCGTCCACCGCTGTACGACAACCCGACGACCCGGGCCCTGTTCGACCCCGCGACCGACGTCCTGTGGTCGGTGGACACCTTCGCGACGAATCTGCCCACGCCCATGCCCGAGATCGGCGAGCTGTCGGACGACGAGTTCCGGGACGGTCAGCTCTTCGGCGGGCGCTTGGTGTCACCCTGGGTCGGGTTGCTGGACGCCGAGAAGTTCCGGGCGTTCGTGGACGACGTCGAGCGGCTCGGTGCAGAGGTGATCGCCGGATGCCACTCGCCGGTGCTCCGCGGAACGCGGATCACGGAGGCGTTCGATCTCCTGCGCCAGCTCCCCGGGGTCCCGGCATGGGCGGAGTTCACGCAGGCCGACCTCGACATGTGGATGGCGGCGGCAGAGGGGACGGTCCCGTCGGAGCAGCCGGGTCCGTCGGGCACCTGACCCGTCTCCCACCCGGCCCGGCTCCGCGGTTGGTGAGCCCAGGGGATGCAGGTGGCACCTGGGGGCTGCTGTCCCGCGTCGCCGCGGTCCCCCAACCGTCCTCGGGTGGCCCGCTGAACGACAGCAGGCGGCTCGAGGGACATCGGAAGAGTCAGACCGAAGCGGCGCCCGTGAACCTGATGCCGTCCACCAGTGCGACCCCGGATGGGCCGGCTGGGGACACAACCCGGCTTCAGGGTCGCTCCCTCACGATGGCCGTGTCGACTGCTCCTCTTCCGTCGCGGGGGCGCTGACCGACGACGGCCGGCGACTCCGGCCGATTGCTCGCCGGCCGCTGCGCGCAGAGGGTGGAGCCGATGCTGGCGGCCACGACCACTCCCACGGCCACGGCCTCACCCGCCCCGAGCGGCTGGGCCAGCAGCACCCAGCCGGCCAGCGCGGCGACGGCCGGCTCCAGGCTGAGGAGGACGCCGAAGACGCTGGGGGGCAGCCGTCGCAACGCGGACAGCTCCAGGGTGTAGGGCACGACCGAGGCGAGCAGGCCGGTGACGGCCCCCACCAGGAGCAGCGTGGGCTGACCGGCCGCCGTGGTCGCGCCGGCAGCCCCGACGGGCACGAGGGCGAGGGCGCCCACCGCGAGGGCGACCGCGAGACCGCCCTGCCCCGGCACGGCCGCGCCCACCCGGGCGCTGGTGAGGACGTAGCCGGCCCAGAACGCCCCGGCCAGCAGCGCGCAGAGAACACCGACGCGGTCCAGCCCGGGACCGGCGCCGCCGTGAGCAGCCAGACCGAGGAGGACGACGCCCGCCGCGGCCAGGAGCACCCACCCCAGGTCGCGCACGCGCCGGGAGAGGACGGCGGCGAGGACCAACGGGCCGAGGAACTCGATGGTGACGGCGGTGCCCAGCGGAATGCGGGCGATGGCGGCGTAGAAGAAGCCGTTCATCCCGGCCAGGCTCACTCCGAACGCGACCACCGCTGTCCACTGCTGCCGGGTCCACCGGTGCGCGTGCGGGCGGGTGACGATCAGCAGCACGGCCGCAGCCACTAGCAGTCGCAGCAGCGTGACCCCCGCGCTGCCCATCGACGCGAACAGCTGTGCCGCACTCGCGGCACCCACCTGCAGCGAGACGCAGGAGCCCAGCACCATCAGGACGGCCGGTCCGCTGCCGGCTCCGCGGCCGGTGGAGGACGAGGGAGGGACGGTGTCGAGCACGCCTCCAGCGTCAACGGTACACACTCCACCGTCCAGCGAATGATTCCGGAGTAGATTCATCAGCTGTACTGACCGATGCGTGCCCCGGACCGGAGTGGCGATGCTCGACGTCCACCGGCTGCGCCTGCTCCGCGAACTGCAGCGGCGCGGCACGCTGGCCGAGGTCGCCCGGGCGCTGTCGTACAGCCCCTCGGCGATCTCCCAGCAGCTGTCCCAGCTGGAGACCGAGACCGGGGTGCAGCTACTGGAGCGGGTCGGACGCGGCGTCCGGCTGACCGAGCAGGCGCGCATCCTCGTCCGGCACACCGATGCCGTCCTCGAGCGTCTCGAGCTGGCCGAGGCGGAGCTGGCCGCTTCGCTCACCGAGGTCAGCGGCACCCTGCGCGTCGCCTCCTTCCAGAGCGTGCTGCTCACCCTCATCCCGACCGCGCTCACCCGTCTCTCCGATCGGCATCCCCGCCTGCGGGTCGAGATGACCCAGCGACAGCCCGAGCAGGCCTTCGCCGGGCTGCTGACCCACGACTTCGACGTCGTCCTCGGCGAGGAGTACGCGGGCGAACCCGGCGTAGCGGTGTCGGGGGTGGACGAGGAGGACCTGCTGCACGACGAGATCCGACTCGCTCTCCCCAGACACGGCAGGTGGAGCGACCCCGGTACCGCGCTGGAGGCCCTGGCCGGCGCGCCCTGGGTCCTCGACCCGGCCGACTCCCCACCGGGCCGGTGGGCACGCGCGCTGTGCCGTGGCGCCGGCTTCGAGCCCGACGTCCGGTTCGACAGCCCCGACTACCTGCTACACGTCCACCTCGTCGAGACCGGTCACGCCATCGCCCTGCTGCCGGACCTGCTCTGGACCGATCGCGACGCCGACCTCCAACTGGTCCCCCTACCCGGCCGGCCCACCCGGCGCCTGTTCACCGGGGTCCGCCGCGGCGCCGCCGCGCATCCCGCAGTCCAGGCCTTCCGGGCGAGCCTGCGCGCGGCCGTGGCCGGCGCCTGACCGCCGCACGCGGCGACGTCCTCGTCGAGCGCGCAAGCATGCCGCGCGTACGACCCCCGGTTGCCGCGGTGGCTACTCGGCAACGGCGAGGAAGCAGTACCTGTTCACGCTGTACAGGTAGTCGTCCTCTGCGCCGCGCTCCCGCAGGTCCGCCATCCAGGCCTCGACGTCCTCTTCGGTCAATCCCTGCCGGCCCACGACGAAACGCGCGATCATCCCCATGTTCAGCGCGCTGATGGTGTTCTCCTCGTAACGGGGGTTGAACAACGGGATCAGGTGCCGCCGGGTCACCCGGAACCCGGCGCGCCGGAGATGCCCCGGCAGAGTGCAGGGCAGATGCGGATGAACCAGGTGCTCCTCCCAGGCGGCCATGATCCGGCGATGCCGTTCGCGGTCGGCGGCGTGCCACACCACGGAGTCCCAGTCGGTGTCGAGGACGAGAGCACGTCCACCCGGCCGTAGCACGCGGTGCAGTTCCGCCAGGGCCCGCGGGATGTCTGCGACGTACTCGTAGACCTGGGTGGACACCGCGGCGTCGAACGCACCGTCCGGATACGGCAGCTCCACGGCGTCGCCGTCGTCGATGCTGGCCCACGGCCGGGTCCGGACCAGGTCGCGGGCGACGGCGTTCATCGGCGCGCTGGGATCGAGTCCGTGGACGGCGCCGCCGGCCCCGACAGCGTCGGCCAACGACGCCACGAGGAATCCGGGTCCTGAACCGACGTCGAGTACGCGCTCTCCGGGGTGGGCGGCCAGGAGGGCGAGGACCTCGGCGCGCTGCTGCACGACGTCCGGCGTGGAGTACACGCGCTGGAAGTGGCGAGCGGCGTTCTCGTCGAACTCGAGCATCGACACGTCGAACCTCCTGCCCGGGGCGCTCCGGTACTCAGGACGGGACCGGGTCCAGCTGCGCCGGTACGGTCGCTCTGCTGGTGCTCGATCAGTCGGATCCGCTCGGCAGTCGCCCTGACCGAGGCCACCGCCGCGCGGCGCGTCTGCACCGACGTCGACGTCCCGCTGCTCTCCGCCGACGTGCTCGCCGAGCTGCGCCGGCACGAGAGCCGGCAGGCGGCGGCGGGTGCCATCGAGTCCACCGCCCAGCCCACCGCGAATGGCTCCCAGCGGCGGTCCACGGAGAGACGGCCACTGGTGGTCGCCGCTACCGTCAGGGAGTGGAGCGGACCAAGGCGGCCAGACGCTGGCGCAGCCGGCTGGTCTTCTACCTGCTCTTCGTGCCGCTCTGCACAGGACTCGCGGTCGTCCAGTTCAGCCGCGGCAGCTCGGGCATGGGATGGGCATGGGTGGCCCTCGGGGTCGCGAGTGCGGCGCTCGCCGTCTTGAGTTGGTCGAGGCTGCGACGCCGACGCTCTGTCCGCTAGGCCATCGTCCGCGGCTGCTCCAACTCGTGGACCTCGAAGACCTCTGGTTCGCCGGTCGTCTGGACTCCGACCTCCTCGAGCACCGCGAGCAGGTGCTGCTCGCCGAAGGACCTGAGCTGCTCAGCGGACTCCCAGATCTCGGTGACCCTCAGGTTCCCCTCCGTCCCGAACAGGACGTGCAGCTGCATCCCGTCCGGGGGCCATGCCCCGGCCTCCTCCATGCGGCGGATCACCTCGTCGTACTGCTGGCGCGTCAGGCCGACGGGCTCGAAGTGCACGACGATGCTCATACCGGACCTCCCCGGTGACGGCTTCCGTCCAGGCGAGGGGACGGTACGGCCGACCGGGTGGAACGAACGGCCCACCTCGGCGTCCTCGGACGGCGCAGGTGCGTGCCGACTACCCAACGCACGTCCCCCGCCCACGGCCGGCCACGGGTGGCTCGGGCAGGTGGGTGCCGGGCACCCTGGTCCGTCGGACGCTCGCACGGGCCCGGTCCGCGGCTCCGGTCCCGCCGTGGAGCACGAGCAGCCGGTCAGCCGCGGCTCGGGGTGATCGCCTCCAGCAGCCGGGCGCGGGCCGGGCCGAGGGACGGGCCGTACCAGGTCAGATCGCGGCCGGAGACGAGAGCACACCGGGTGCCCGGGAACGCCTCGGGGCCGTCGTCCGCCGTGAAGACGTAGGGCTCGTCGGGCAGGACGACGACGTCCGGCCGGGCCGCGGCGATCTCCTCGACCGCCACCTTCGGATAGCGGTCGGCCGCGTCGGCGAAGACGTTGACCAGGCCCAGCCGGGCGAGGACGTCGCCGGTGAAGGTCCGCGGGCCCACCACCATCCACGGGTCGCGCCACACCGGGACGGCGACCCGCAGGCCGGCAGCCGGCGCGGGCTCCGCCCACGTCGCGGCGGCGGCAGCCAGCCACCCCGGCTCCCCCACGTCGAGCACCTCGCCGAACAGCCGGCGCAGCGAGGCCAGCGCCTCCTCGACCGACTCGATGACGGTCACCCACACCGGGATGCCGGCCGCGCGCAACCGGTCGACGTCCAGCCGCCGGTTCTCCTCCCGGTTGGCGACGACCAGATCGGGGCGCAGCGCCTCGATCGCGGCCCGGTCGGGGTTCTTGGTGCCCCGCACCCGCGCGACGGCCAAGCCCGGCGGGTGGGTGCACCAGTCGGTGGCGCCCACCAGCCGGTCGGGCACGCTCACCGCGAGCGCCTCGGTCAGCGAGGGCACCAGCGAGACCACCCGCCGCGGCGGCCGCGGCAGGTCGACCGGCGTCCCCAGGTCGTCCGAGGGGCAGAGATGGCCATCTGTGCCCCTCGGGGGAGGCGCGCCCACGCTCAGACGTTGCGCCGGTACTGCCCGCCGACCTCGAAGAACGCCTGGGAGATCTGCCCGAGCGAGCAGACCCGGACGGCGTCCATCAGCTCGGCGAAGACGTTCCCGCCCTCCATCGCCACCTGCTGCAGCCGCGCCAGCGCGGCCGGCGCCTCGGCGGCGTGCCGGGTGTGGAAGTCCGCCAGTCGCTGCAGCTGCGACTGCTTCTCCGCCTCGGTGGCGCGGGCCAGCTCCAGGGGCTTGGGCGGGGTCTCGTCGCGGTGCGGGTCGAGGAAGGTGTTGACCCCGACGATCGGCAGGCTGCCGTCGTGCTTGCGGTGCTCGTAGAGCATCGACTCGTCCTGGATCTTGCCGCGCTGGTAGCCGGTCTCCATGGCGCCCAGCACTCCCCCGCGCTCGGCGATCCGGTCGAACTCGGCCAGCACCGCCTCCTCGACCAGGTCGGTGAGCTCGTCGATGACGAACGAACCCTGCAGCGGGTTCTCGTTGCCGGCCAGCCCCCACTCGCGGTCGATGATCATCTGGATGGCCAGGGCGCGGCGGACGGAGTGCTCCGACGGCGTGGTCACCGCCTCGTCGTAGGCGTTGGTGTGCAGGCTGTTGGCGTTGTCGTAGATGGCGCAGAGGGCCTGCAGCGTCGTCCGGATGTCGTTGAAGTCCATCTCCTGGGCGTGCAGCGACCGGCCCGAGGTCTGCACGTGGTACTTGAGCTTCTGCGACCGCTCTCCGGCGCCGTAGCGCTCCTTCATCGCGACCGCCCAGATGCGGCGGGCGACCCGGCCGATCACCGAGTACTCGGCGTCCATGCCGTTGGAGAAGAAGAACGACAGGTTCGGCGCGAAGTCGTCGATGGCCATCCCGCGGGCCAGGTAGGACTCCACGTAGGTGAAGCCGTTGGCGAGGGTGAAGGCCAGCTGGCTGATCGGGTTCGCCCCGGCCTCGGCGATGTGGTAGCCGGAGATCGACACCGAGTAGAAGTTGCGCACCCCGTGCTCGATGAACCACTGCTGGATGTCGGCCATGCAGCGCAGGGAGAACTCGGTGGAGAAGATGCAGGTGTTCTGCCCCTGGTCCTCCTTGAGGATGTCGGCCTGCACCGTGCCGCGGACGTTGGCCAGCACCCAGGCGCGGATCTCCTCGGCCTCGGCCGCGTCGGGCTCGCGGCCCTCCTCCTCGCGGAACGCGTCCAGCCGCTGGTCGATCGCGGTGTCGAGGAACATCGCGAGGATGGTCGGCGCCGGACCGTTGATCGTCATCGACACCGACGTCGTCGGCGCGCAGAGGTCGAAGCCGGAGTAGAGGACCTCCATGTCGTCCAGGGTGGCGATGGAGACCCCGGAGGTGCCGACCTTGCCGTAGACGTCCGGCCGCGGGTCGGGGTCGCGGCCGTAGAGGGTCACCGAGTCGAACGCCGTCGACAGCCGGGTGGCCTCGTTGCCGGTGGAGAGCAGCTTGAAGCGGCGGTTGGTCCGGAAGGCGTCACCCTCGCCGGCGAACATCCGCGCCGGCGCCTCGCCGGCCCGCTTGAACGGGAAGACGCCGGCGGTGAACGGGTAGAAGCCGGGCAGGTTCTCCCGCCGCAGGAAGCGCAGCAGGTCGGCCTCGTCGGTCGTCCTGGGCAGCGCGACCCGGCGCACCGGGTTACCCGACAGCGTCTCGCGGGTGAGCGGCGTGCGGATCTCCCGGCCGCGCACGGAGTAGACGTACTCGTCGCCGGAGTAGTCCTCCACCCGGGCCGGCCACTCGTCGAGCAGCGCGCGCACCTCGGGGAGCAGCTCGGCGTCCGCGGCTTCCAGCAGCTCCCGCACCCGGCCGGTGGCCGGGTCCTCACCCAGCAGCTCGGCGGTCGTGCGCAGCGCCTGCCGGCGGCGGACGACGGCGGCCTGCTCCTCGGTCGTCGCGTGGTGGCCGCGCACCGCCTCGGCGATCTCGGCCAGGTACCGCGACCGCTGCGCGGGCACCACCGAGCTCAGCCCGGACGACGCCCTGACCTCGACCCGCGGCAGCACACCCGACCCGACCGGCAGCCCCTTCTCCGCCAGCAGCGCGAGCAGGTGCTGGTAGAGCGCGGAGACGCCGTCGTCGTTGAACCGGGCCGCGCTGGTGCCGAAGACCGGCATCTCCTCCCACGGCTGCCCGAAGGCCTCGCGGTTGCGCACCATCTGCCGGGCGACGTCGCGGCGGGCGTCCTCGGCTCCGCGCCGCTCGAACTTGTTGATCGCCACCGCGTCGGCGAAGTCGAGCATGTCGATCTTCTCCAGCTGCGAGGCGGCGCCGAACTCCGGCGTCATCACGTACAGCGTCACGTCGGAGAACGGCACGATCCCGGCGTCGCCCTGACCGATGCCCGGCGTCTCCACGACGACGAGGTCGAAGCCGGCCGTCTTCACCGCGCACAGCACGTCGTCGAGGTGCTCGGGCGTCTCGGCGCCGGCGGACCGGGTGGCCAGCGAGCGGAAGAAGGTGTGCGCGCCCTCGCCGGTCTCGAGCGCGTTCATCCGGATCCGGTCGCCGAGCAGCGCCCCGCCGCCGCGGCGCCGGGTGGGGTCGATCGCCAGGACGGCGACCCGCAGCTTGTCCTCCTGGTCCAGCCGCAGCCGGCGCAGCAGCTCGTCGGTGAGCGAGGACTTCCCCGAGCCGCCGGTGCCGGTGATGCCCAGCACCGGCACCGTCCGCCCGGCCGCCGCCTCCCGCACCCTCGCGGCGAGCTCCGGGTCGCGCCCGGTCTCGAGCACGGTGATCGCCCGGGCGAGGGCCGCCGGCTCGCCGGTGAGCAGCGCGTCGACGTCGGGGCCCTCGGCGGCGAGGTCGACGTCGCAGGCGCGGACGAGCTCGTTGACCATGCCGGGCAGGCCGAGGCGTTGGCCGTCGTCGGGGCTGAAGATGCGCACGTCCTGCTCGGCGAGCAACGCGATCTCCTCGGAGACGATCACGCCGCCGCCCCCGCCGAACACCTGGACGTGCCCGGCCCCGGACTCGGCCAGCCGCTCCCGCAGGTACGTGAAGTACTCGACGTGGCCACCCTGGTAGGAGGAGATGGCCACTCCCTGCACGTCCTCCTCCAGCGCCGCCCGGACGACGCTGTCGACGCTGCGGTCGTGGCCGAGGTGGACGACCTCCGCACCCTGGCTCTGCAGCAGCCGGCGCATCACGTTGATCGCCGCGTCGTGCCCGTCGAACAGGCTGGCCGCGGTCACGAACCGGACCGGGTGGACGGGGACGTGCAGGTCGGACGGCGAGCCGGGCATGCCACTCCCTGGTCTCCGGCCGGCGACGTCGCCGCACCGAATTAGTTGGACGTCCTAGTATCTCGCGCCCGGCGAGCCCGTGTCCACCCGCGACGAAGGACCCTGGACGGCGCGCCGGGGCGGGGGGACGGTCAGATCCCGGCGCAGCGCGAGGAGGCGCCATGGTCGCGACGCGGTTCACCGAGCTGACCGGCTGCTCCGTGCCGGTGCAGCAGGCGCCCATGGGGGCGGTGTCCTCGCCCGCCCTGGTCGCGGCGGTGGCCGAGGCCGGCGCCGTGGGCACACTGAGCGCCCTGGGCATGACGGCCGACCAGGTGGTGCACGCCGTCGAGGCGGTGCGGGCGCGGACCTCCGGCGTCCTCTCCGTGAACCTCCCGACCGAGGGCGTCGAGGAGGACGTCGTCGTCGCCGCCGCGGAGCGGGTCCGGCTGGTGGACTTCTTCTGGCTCCGCCCGCGCCCGCGGCTGGTGGACCTGGTGCACTCCGCCGGGGCGCTGGTCGGCTGGCAGGTCGGCTCGCTGGAGGAGGCGCGCGCCGCGGAGGACGCCGGCTGCGACTCGGTCACCGTGCAGGGCATCGAGGCCGGTGGGCACATCCGCGGCACGCAGCCGCTGTGCGTCCTGCTCGACGACGTGCTCGGTGCCGTGTCGGTCCCGGTGCTGGCCGCGGGCGGCATCGCGTCGGGCCGGGCGCTCGCCGTGGTGCTGGCCGCGGGGGCCGACGGCGCCCGGATCGGCACGATGTTCATCGCCACCGAGGAGTCCGGCGCCCACCGGGAGTACAAGCGGGCGGTGCTCGCGGCCGGCCCCGAGTCCACCGTGATCACCGGCGCGTTCGCCACCGAGTGCCCGCTCTGTGCGACCAGCCCGCGCGCCCGGGTGCTGCGCACCGCCGTGGACCGGCTCCGCCTCGTCGCCGGGGACGTCGTGGGGACGCTGCGCCGGAACGGCGAGGAGGTGTCCCTCCCCCGCGGAGCGGGACTGCCGCCGGTCACCGCGGTCTCCGGCACGGTCCCGGCGATGGCGCTGTACGCGGGCGAGGGCGTGGACGAGGTGACCGCCGTCCGACCGGCCGGCGAGGTGGTCGCGGAGCTCGCGGCCGCCGCCGACCGGGCGCTCAGATCCGGTGCCGGGCGATCCACTGCGCGGCGATGACGTTGCGCTGGATCTCGTTGGTGCCCTCGCCCAGGATCATCAGCGGGGCGTCGCGGAAGTAGCGCTCGACGTCGAACTCCTTCGAGAAGCCGTAGCCGCCGTGCACCCGCATGGCGTCCAGGGCGACCTGCATCGCCGCCTCGGAGGCGAACAGCTTGGCCATGCCGGCCTCCATGTCCGCGCGCTCGCCGCCGTCGAGCTTCTCCGCGGCGTCGGCGGTGAGCAGCCGGGCGGCGGCCACCTTGGTGGCCATGTCGGCGATCAGGTTGCCGACCGACTGGTGCCGCCAGATCGGCCGGCCGAAGGACTCCCGCTCCTGCGCGTACCGGGTCGCCGACGCCAGCGCGGCCTGGGCGACGCCGACCGCGCGGGCGGCGACCTGGACCCGGCCGACCTCCAGGCCGCGCATCATCTGCGCCCAGCCCGCGGACGGGTCCCCGCCCAGGGCGGCGCCCGCGGGCACCCGCATGCCGTCGAAGACCAGCTCGCAGGCCTCGACCCCGCGGTAGCCGAGCTTGGGGATCTTCGGGCCGACCGTCAGCCCGTCGCCGGGCTCGACCAGCAGCACGGCCATGCCGGTGTGCGGCGGGTCGGCGCCGGGGTCGGTGCGGCACAGCAGCCCGATGAGCCCGGCGTGCTGGGCGTTGGAGATCCACGTCTTGCTGCCGGTGACCACCCAGTCCTCGCCGTTCCGGACGGCGGTGGTGCGCATCGCCTGCAGGTCGCTGCCGCCGCCGGGCTCGGTGAGCGCCATCGTCGCCCGCACCGAGCCGTCGGCCATGCGGGGCAGGTACGCCGCGCGCTGCTCGTCGGTGCCGAACGTGCGCAGCAGGTAGGCGATCACCGAGTGCCCGCCGATCGCGCCGGCCAGGCTCATCCAGCCGCGCGCCAGCTCCTCGGTGACCCGCGCGAAGCAGGCGGTGCTCACGTCGAGGCCGCCGTGCTCCTCGGGCACCAGCAGCCCGAAGCAGCCCAGCGCCTTCATCTCCTCGATGAACTCCTCGGGATAGCGGTCCTCGGCCTCGAACTCGGCGACCCGCGGGCGCACCCGCTCGTCGACGAACCGCGCGGTGAGCGCGACCATCTGCTGGTCATCGTCGGTCAGCGTCGGCATGCCCCGAGGCTGCCTCAGCGCGGCGGTTCCGGCGCGCCGTCGTCGTCGGCCGCGTTCCCGAGGGGTCGCTGGCACCAGGCTCCGCCCATCGGTCCGACCCCGCGTCCGGGTCCGCTCCTCGCGCGTTCCTCGCTGGGATGCTCCCCGGGCTGTCGTCCGACGACGTCGTGCCAGCGGCCCAGCTTCCAGCGGACCCGGCGGTACGTGCCGACCGGCTCGAAGCCCAGCGCCCGGTGCAGGCCGACGCCGGTCTCGTCGGCCGGGGCGCCGCCGTAGCGTTGAGGGCATGAGCCACGTGCACCCGGACCTCCGCACTCCCCCGCCGCTGCCGGACGGCGGCCTGCGCGTGGTGGCCCTCGGCGGCCTGGGGGAGATCGGCCGCAACATGACCGTCTTCGAGCACGCGGGCCGGCTGCTGATCGTCGACTGCGGCGTGCTGTTCCCCGAGGAGCACCAGCCCGGGGTGGACGTGATCCTCCCGGACTTCACCTCGATCCGGGACCGCATGGACGACGTCGAGGCGATCGTGCTCACCCACGGGCACGAGGACCACATCGGCGGGGTGCCCTACCTGCTGCGCGAGCGGCGCGACATCCCGCTGGTCGGCTCGAAGCTGACGCTGGCCTTCGTCGACGCCAAGCTCAAGGAGCACCGGATCCGGCCGGTCACGCGCGAGGTCCGCGAGGGCGACCGGCTGACGTTCGGCCCGTTCGACTGCGAGTTCGTCGCGGTGAACCACTCGATCCCCGACAGCCTCGCCGTCGCTCTCCGCACCGCCGCCGGGCTGGTGCTGCACACCGGCGACTTCAAGATGGACCAGTTCCCCCTCGACCGGCGGATCACCGACCTGCGCGCCTTCGCCCGGCTCGGCGAGGAGGGCGTGTCGCTGTTCCTCACCGACTCGACCAACGCCGAGGTCCCCGGGTTCACGATGTCCGAGGGCGAGCTGGTGCCGGCGATCGAGACGGTGTTCCGGACCGCGCCCAGGCGCGTCATCGTGTCCAGCTTCGCCAGCCACGTGCACCGCATCCAGCAGATCCTCGACGTCGCAGACGCGCACGGCCGCAAGGTGGCGTTCGTGGGGCGCTCGATGGTCCGCAACATGGGCATCGCCCGCGACCTGGGCTACCTCTCGGTGCCGCCTGGGCTGCTCGTGGACATGAAGGAGCTGGAGAAGCTGCCCGCCGACCGGGTGTGCCTGATCTGCACCGGGTCGCAGGGCGAGCCGATGGCGGCGCTGTCGCGGATGGCCAACCGCGACCACGTCATCCGCATCACCGAGGGCGACACCGTGCTGCTGGCCAGCTCGCTGATCCCGGGCAACGAGAACGCCGTCTACCGCGTGATCAACGAGCTCACCCGGTGGGGCGCGAACGTCGTCCACAAGGGCAACGCCAAGGTGCACGTCTCCGGCCACGCCAGCGCCGGCGAGCTGGCCTACTGCTACAACGTCGTCCGGCCGCGCAACGTCATGCCGGTGCACGGCGAGTGGCGGCACCTGCGGGCCAACGGCGACATCGCCGTGAAGACCGGCGTCCACCCGCGCGGCGTCGTCCTCGCCGAGGACGGCGTGGTCGTGGACCTGGTCGACGACAAGGTGCGGATCACCGGCAAGGTCCCCGCGGGCAACGTCTACGTCGACGGCACCACCGTCGGCGGCGCCACCGAGGCGCACCTGCGCGACCGGCGCACGCTCGCCCAGGAGGGCGTCATCACCGTGGTGGCCATCGTGGACGCCGACACCGGGCAGCTGGCCGAGGAGCCGGACTTCCTCGCCCGCGGGTTCGTGCACGACGAGGCGACCTTCGAGACGGCGGTGCCCGTGATCGAGAAGGCGCTGGCCAAGGCGGCCGAGGAGGGCATCGGCGGCTCCCTCCAGTTGGAGCAGCTGATCGCCCGCGCGGTCGGCAGCTGGGCGGACAAGACCTACCGGCGCCGGCCGATGATCATCCCGATCGTCGTCGACGCCTGACCTGCTCGCCGGCATGGCGGTAGGTCGTGACCCACAGCCCGGGGGCCACCTCCCTCTCCCCGGTCGGGACGAAGCCGAGCCGCTCGTAGAGCGCGCGGGCGGGGACGTTGGCCCGGCCGGTGGCGACGACGGCCGGGCGCCCGCCGGCCCGCTCGAGGACCGCCCGCACCAGCGCCGTCCCGACGCCCTGACGGTGGACGGCGGGGCTGACCACCAGCCGCTCGACGTCGACGAGGTCCCCGTCCTCCGACCAGGCGAGGGCGCCGGCCAGCCGCCCGTCGGCGTCGAGCGCACCCAGCCAGGACAGGCCGGCGCCGCGCAGGCCGGCGAGGTCCTCGCGCAGCGGCGGGATCCGGTCGTCGCCGAGGAGCGCGGCCTCGACCGCGTAGGCGGCGGCCTGGACGGCGAGCAGCTCGCGGGCGAGGACCTCGTCGGCGGCGGGGTCGACCGGCTCGATGCGCACGGCGGCGAGCCTGCCAGCGGGTGGCGGCGGCTCGCCGTCCTGGGGCTGGTGCTGGCCGGGGCCGTCGTCCTGGCGCTGACCGTGGAACGGCCCGGGGTCCCGGCGCTGCGCGGCTGGCTGCACCACGCGGGGCCGGCGGGCTGGGCGGCCGTCGTCCTGGGCTGCGCCGGCGCGCTGATGACCCCCGTCCCGCGAACGGCGCTGTCGGTGCTGCTCGGCGCCGCGGCCGGCTTCCCGGCGGGGCTGGCGGTGGCGGTGGCCGCCGGGTGGCTCGGCGGCCTGGGCGGGTTCACCGTGGCCCGGCACCTGGGCCGGGACGCCGTCGCCCGGTTCACCGGGCGGCGGCTGGCGCGCGCCGACCGGCTGTTCCGCGACCGCGGCTTCCTCGCCGTGCTCGCCGCGCGGGTGAGCCCGGTGCCGTTCTGGGTGGTCAGCTACGCGGCCGGGCTGTCCAGCGTGCGGTGGTGGCCGCACGCGCTGGGCACGGCGGTCGGGGTGGTGCCCGGAGCGGTGCTGCAGGTCGGCATCGGCGCCTCGGTGCTCGGCTGGCTGTAGTCGCTTGCTCAGGTCAGGTGGCGGGCGAGGAACGCGTGCACGTCGGCGAGCAGCCGCGGGTGGTGGGCGGCGCGGTCGAAGCCCGGTGGGTCCACCGACGGCGGCAGCGACGGGCTGACGAGGTGCGGCGGGAACGGGCTGAGGAAGGAGAAGTGCCCGGCGCCCGGGACGGCGGTGTGCTCCACGGCCGCGCGGTAGGGGACGCCCTCGAGGAGCACCTGCGCCTGCCAGGCCGGCGTGTGGGGGTCGGCGGTACCGGTGAGCAGGCGGATCGGCACCCGGACGCCGGCGAGCGCGCCGGGCGTGCCGAACCAGGGCGTGGCCGGGTTGAGCAGGACGAGGGCGCGCACCCGGTCGTCGGGCTCGACCGGGACGGGGGCCGGCCGCCGGTCGGGGGTCTCGTGCGGGAACGCCGCCGGCCGCCCGCCCGCCACGGCGAGCGCGGTGTACCCGCCGAGTGAGTGGCCGACGACGCCGACGGCACCGGTCAGCGGGTGGAGCCGGGCGACCTCGTCGACGACCGCGCGGACGTGGCTCGGCCGGTTGCGCAGGATCGCCGCGGTGCCGGCGAGGTCGTTGCCGTTCCGGTTGTTGCGCGGGTGCTCGGGCGCGGCGACGACGAAGCCGGTGCGGGCGAGGTGCGCGGCGAGTTCGCGGTGCAGGAACGGGCTGGAGCCGGTGCCGTGCGAGACGACGACCAGCGGAGCGGGCCCGGGGCGGACCGGCGCCTCGAGGACCGCGCTCACGGGGTAGCGGCCGCCGAGGAGGACCTCGCGCTCCTCGCCGTCCGTCGGGTGCAGCAGCCAGGTCGGGAAGGTCTCCCCCGTCCGCTCGTCCCGGACCTCGACCACCCGCATCCCCGCCGCGTACGCCACCCACCCTTCATAACGGGTCGGTAACGGTTGGGTGATCGGGGACTCGTCCGTGCCGTTTCAGGGAGAAGGTGAACAACAGGTGAACGAGAGGTGGCTGACGTGCGTACTGACTGCCCGCAGTGTCGTTGGGTCTTCGTGGTGGACGGCTCCGGCCGACGGCACCTGGAGATGCGCTGGGCCCCGCCGCTGCCCGCCGGACAGCCGGTGCAGCGCGCCGCCTGACGCGCACGACGCGGAGAGCCCGTCCGGACGACGTCCGGACGGGCTCTCCGCTGTTCGGGGTCGCCGCCCTCACCGGCCGCGCCTGTGATCCACACGAAGACGACCGGTCCTGCCGCGCTGAGCGTGGTGCCGAGCCCGTCAGGACGAGGGGCACCCTCTTCGGCGTCGCCACCCGCTCGCAGCCGGCCCGCGCCGCCGGCGCCACCCGCCGCCGGCCCCGGGGTCGAGACGTCGACAACTCGACACGGCGACTCGCCGACTCGGCGACTCGGCGACGAGTTCCCGAAGCGACACGGCGACGAGCCGACCCGACGGCCCCGGGCTGACCCACCCACCCGACCCGCTCGCCACCTGAGCCCGCAGACGCGAACCGGCCGGCTGCACCCCTCCACGAGGGGTGCAGCCGGCCGGGTGGGGCCAATCGCAGAACCGGTCAGTGGGCGAGGGCGGGATCCGCCGCCGCGGACGGCCGGGCCAGCCGCACACCGACCGCCGCGACCACGGCCAGGGTGCCGATGACCATGAGCGCCGATCCCAGCCCGTCGATCGTGCCGCTGAGCCCGAGCACGACCAGCGGGCAGACGAACTGACCGATGAACAGCGCCGACGTCCAGACGCCGGTGCCGCGGCCGCGCTGCTCGAAGCCCAGCGACCCCAGCGCCCAGCTGAGCATCGAGGGCAGCAGCAGCCCGTTGCCGAACCCGGTGACCACGGCGAACACCACCACCACGGGCACCGAGCCGGCGAGGCCGAGCCCGACCAGGCCGACCCCGGAGAAGGCGAAGGCGACCGGCACGGTGACCGCGGGGCCGAGGCGGGCCACCCGCCCGAACAGGAACGCGCCGACCGCCGTGCCCAGCGAGCCGATGGCGCTCACCGCGCCGATGGTCCCGGTCGACTCGACCCCGAGGCCGTCGAGCACGAACGACAGCTCGACGATCAGCACGTAGAAGACCAGGCCGCCGAAGAGCGTGATGCCGACCGGCGCCGCCAGCTGCCGCCATGGCATCGGCGGCAGCTTCTCGGTGCGGGCGACGGGCGTCGGCTGCCACACGTACCGGGCGGCGAGCACCGCCAGCGGCAGGCTGACCGCGTAGAGCCAGAACGGCGTCCGCCAGTCCTGGGCGCCCAGCGCCCCGCCGAGGCCGAAGAAGACGGTGGCCGCGACGGTGGTGAACACGACCTGCAGGCCGAAGTAGCGCTCCCGCTGCGCGCCGTGGAAGTAGTCCGCGAGCAGCGTGGTGCAGCACGTCATGATCGCCGCCTCGGTCAGCCCGACGAGCACGCGGCTGGCCACGATCAGCTGCAGCGAGTCCAGCCACAGCGGCGCGGTGCCGGCGACCGCGTAGACGACCAGGGCCCCGACGAGCAGCCGCTTGCGGCCCACCCGGTCGACGATCCGCCCGGCGACCATCGCGGTCAGGCCGATGACCAGCGCGGGCGCGGTGAGCACGACCGGCGTCAGCGCCTCCACGCCCGGCGTGCCGGCGAAGGCGTCCTGGATGCGCGGCAGCACGGGGGCCAGCAGGACCGATCCGAGCACCCCGAGGCAGCTGGACAGCAGCAGGACCAGCGCCTGCGGCAGGCCGGCCGGGCGCCCCGTGGCGGGGTCGACGGCGACCTCGCCGGCGAGCGGCTCCGCGCCGGGCGCGGGCGAGTTGAGGACACGTTCCGACACGGGTCTCCTCCGGAGGCGGGGCGCCGGTCCGGTGACCGGCGTCACTGGCGGAGCAGTGTGCGGAGGAGAGGCCGCATCAGGGAACGGCAGATCCCTGATGTGCCGTATCAGCGCGGCTGATGACTCATCCGGTCGGGTCGGTCGCCCGCTGCGCCGCCCGCAGCACCAGGCCGCGGAAGAACGCGTGCTCCGGGTCGCGGTCGTACACCGGGTGCCACCACATGGCCTCCACCAGCGGCCCGGCGTCGAACGGCAGCGGCAGGGCGCGGATCCCGACGTCCAGGGGCAGCAGCCCGACCAGCCGCTCCTGCAGCAGTGCGATCCGGTCACTGCCGGCCACCAGGCCGGGGACGGTCAGGAAGCTCTCGGTCACCACCTGGACACGCGGCTCGATGCCCAGCATCCGCATCTGCCGCGCGGCCGGGGTGGACGCCGTCGGGCCGTGGTACGTCGCGACCCACGGCATGGTCTCCAGCTGCTCGACGGTCACCTCCTCCCCCACGTCGGCGTTGCCGGCCGAGACGACCAGGACCCACCGGTCACGGTGCAGGTCGGCGTGCGGCAGGTCGGTCACGAACCCGTGCGGCAGCACCATCAGGTCGGTGTTGAGCAGGGTCTGCTGCGCCTGGTCGACCGCGTCCGGGGTGTTGTGCGCCAGCCGGAGCCGGGCACCGGGCGCCTCCTCGGCCATCAGCCGGGCCAGCGCGTCCCCCAGGACGGCGCACCCGTAGTCGCTGACCAGGACGGAGAACTCGCGGGTCGACTCGGCCGGGTCGAAGTCGGGCTGCGCGGTGAACACCCGCTCCACCCCGTCGAGCGCCAGCCGCACCCGCGGCTTGAGCTGCGCGGCCAGCGGCGAGAGCCGGTAGGTGTTGCCGACCCGGGCGAGCAACTCGTCGCCGAAGTGCCGGCGCAACCGCGCCAGGGACGCCGACAGGGCGGGCTGGCTGAGCCCCAGCTGCTGGGCCGCCCGGGTGACGCTGCGCTGGTCGAGCAGGGCGTCCAGCGACACCAGCAGGTTGAGGTCGAGGTTGGCCAGGTTCACGGCAGCGCATCCTATAGACGCCATTGATGCCCGGCATCACCCTTTCGGTCTTCCCTGATACCCCGTTCCACCCGACCGTGGACGACGTGACGCGCACCACCACCGACGTCCCGCCGCTGGACCCCGCCGACCCCGAGGGCGCCATCGCCGCCGCCGCCAAGCGCTGCTCCAACTGGGGACGCTGGGGCGCCGACGACGTCCTCGGCACGCTGAACTTCCTCGACGAGGCCAAGCGCGTCGAAGGCGCCCGGCTGGTCCGGCGGGGGGTGAGCTTCTCGCTCGCCCAGTCCTTCGACATGAACGGCCCGCAGAAGGGCTGGCGCCGGCGCACCAACCCGGTGCACACCATGCTCGACACCGGCGTGGACGCCGAGCGCGGCACCCAGGGCTTCCCGCACGGCATCGGCGGCGCCGACGACGTCGTCTTCATGCCGCTGCAGGCCTCCACCCAGTGGGACGGCCTCGGCCACATCTTCGACCACGGCAACGCCTGGAACGGCCGCCGCGCAGGCGATGTCGTCACCAGCGAGGGCGACCAGGTCACCGGCATCGAGACCGCCGCCGCCCTCATCGCCGGCCGCGGCGTCCTGCTCGACGTCGGCCGCGCGATCGGCACCGGCGGCGAGCTGCCCGACGGGTTCGCCATCACCCCGGAGCACCTCGAGGCCACGATCGCCGCCCAGGGCGAGTCGGCCCGGGTCGGCCGCGGCGACCTGCTGCTCGTGCGCACCGGCCGGCTCGCCCGCGCCCGCCGCGAGGGGTGGGGCGACTACGCCGGCGGCGCCTCGCCGGGCCTGTCGTTCACCACCGCGGACTGGCTGCACGGCACCGAGGTCGCCGGCGTCGCCACCGACACGTGGGGCTTCGAGGTCCGCCCCAACGAGTTCGACGTCGCCTTCCAGCCGCTGCACCAGGTCGCCATCCCGAACATGGGCCTGTTCATCGGCGAGATGTGGGACCTCGACGCGCTCGCGGCCGACTGCGCCGCCGACGGCCGGTGGGACTGCTTCCTCACCGCCGCCCCCCTGCCCGTGACCGGTGCCGTCGGCGCCCCGGTCAACCCGATCGCCGTCAAGTGAAGGAGTCGACCGTGCCCGCCGTGAACTCGGTCCTCGTGGTCGGCGCCGGCCTGGCCGGTACCGCCACCGCCATCCGCCTCGCCGAGGCCGGCGTCGCCGTCGATCTCGTCGAGATCAAGCCCGAGACCACCGTGCTCGGCTCCGGCATCACGCTGCAGGGCAACGCGCTGCGCGAGCTGCGCACCCTCGGCGTCTGGGAGCAGGTGCGGGCCAGCGGCTACGCCTTCGACGTCACCGGCATCCGCGCCCCCGACCCCGCCGGCACGGTGGTGGCCGAGATCCCCGACGCCAGGACCGGCGGCCCGGACCTGCCCGCCGCCATGGGCATGTCCCGCCCGGAGCTCGCCCGGATCATCGTCGACCGCGCGGTCGAGGTGGGCGTCAAGGTCCGCTTCGGGACGACGCACACCGAGCTGCGCCAGGACGCCGACGGCGTCGACGTCGCCTTCGCCGACGGCTCGACGGCGCGCTACGACCTCGTCGTCGGTGCCGACGGCGTCCGCTCCTGGACCCGCCGGGCGCTGGGCATCGACCTGGAGACCAGGTCGGTCGGCATGGGCATCTGGCGGGTCTTCGGCCCCCGGCCGGCGAGCGTCACGCGCACCGACCTCTTCTACGGCGGCCCCTCGTTCATCGCCGGCTACTGCCCCACCGGCGAGGACAGCCTCTACGCCTACATCGTCGAGCCCGCCCAGGACCGTTCCACCCTCACCCCGGAGCAGCAGCTGGCCACGATGAGGGAGCTGGCACAGGCCTACCACGGCCCGTGGGACGAGATCCGCGAGACGCTGACCGACGCGAGTCGCGTGAACTACACCTGGTTCGAGACGCACGTGGTCCCGGCACCGTGGAACCGCGGCCGGGTCGTGCTCATCGGCGACGCGGCGCACACCTGCCCGCCCACCATCGCGCAGGGCGGCGCGCAGGCGCTCGAGGACGCCTACGCGCTCACCGACCTCCTGCTCACCCGCGACGCGGTCGACGACGACCTGTGGGACGCCTTCACCGCCCGCCGGTTCGAGCGCGCGACGACCGTCGTCGAGGCCTCCAACCAGGTCGCCCAGTGGCAGCTCGACCACGTCCAGGGCGACGTCCCCGCGGTGATGCGCCGCATCGCCCAGCTGACCAGCCAGCCCGCCTGAACCCGAGGAAGACCATGACCCAGCGTCTGATCACCCACCTGCGGCACGTCGACCTGGCCGTGCCCGACCTCGCCGTCCAGCGCGAGTTCTTCACCGACACCTGGGGCCTGACGGAGGAGCACACCGACTCCGGGCTCACCTTCCTCGCCGCCGAGGGCAGCCCCGAGCAGTACGTCGTCCGGCTGCGGGAGTCCGCCGACAAGCGGATCGACCTGATCTCCTTCGGCGCGAAGGACGCCGCCGACGTCGACGCCCTCGCCGGCCGGCTGGCCGCCGACGGCGTGCGGCTGGTCACCGAGCCGGGCAGCCTGCAGACCCCCGGCGGCGGCTACGGGTTCCGGTTCTTCGACAACGAGGGCCGGACGATCGAGATCAGCTCGGACGTCGCCGTGCGGCAGCACCGCCCGATCGAGGAGGGCGAGTCGATCCCGGTGCGGCTGTCGCACGTGGTGATCAACTCGGCCGACCCGGAGGCCACCGTCGCCTTCTACGACAAGCACCTGGGCTTCTCGCTGTCGGACACGCTCATGCACCCCCGCATGGGCACCATGATGTGGTTCCTGCGCACCAACGCCTGGCACCACTCGATGGCGATCGCCCGCGGCCCACACCCCTCGCTGCACCACGCGAGCTTCGAGCTGCGCGGCATCGACGAGTACATGCGCGGCACCGGCCGGCTGCTGCGCGCGGGCGTCGAGAAGATCTGGGGCCCCGGCCGGCACATGGCCGGCAACAACACCTTCAGCTACTTCCTCGACCCGCACGGCAACACCGTCGAGTACACGACGGAGCTGGAGGTCCTCGACGAGGACACCTGGCACCCGCACGTCTACGACTTCACCCAGCCCGAGGTCTCCGACCAGTGGGGCACGGCCAACGCGATGAACGAGTTCGTCGCCGCGAAGTCGTTCAACGACCCGGACAAGGGCCTGTTCGTGGCCCCGCCGGTCTGATGCGGTTCGCCACCTGGGAGGCGGACGGGCGGGTCCGGGCCGGCGTCGTGGGCACCCTCCCCGACGGCACAGCCGGCCTGCACGAGCTCCCCGCGCGGACGACGGTGCTCGACCTCGTCCGCGCGGGGCTCCCCACCGCGCTGGAGGTCGGGACGGCGGCGCTGGCCGGACCGGCCGTGCCGGTGGGGTCGGTCCGGCTGCTGCCGCCGCTGGAGGCGCCCACGGTGCGCGACTTCGTCGCGTTCGAGGAGCACGTCGAGGGCGTGCGCAAGGCGATCGACGGGCAGGCCGGCGTGGTCGCCGAGTGGTACCAGGCGCCGACGTTCTACTTCACCAACCCCTACGCGCTCGTCGGTGCGCACGACGACGTGCCCGTGCCGCCGGGCTCGTCGCGGTTCGACTTCGAGCTCGAAGTGGCGGTCGTCGTCGGGAAGGACGGCGCCTCGCTCACCCCGGAGCAGGCCCGCGAGCACGTCTTCGGGTACACGGTGCTCAACGACTGGTCGGCCCGCGACCTGCAGGCCCGGGAGATGCGGGTCAACCTCGGCCCGGCCAAGGGCAAGGACTCCGCCACCACCCTCGGCCCGTGGCTGGTCACCGCCGACGAGCTCGAGCCGTACCGGGACGACGAAGGCTTCCTCGCGCTGGACCTGCGGGTGTCGGTCAACGACGAGGAGGTCGGCCAGGACCTGCTGTCCAACATGGGCTGGCCGTTCGAGGAGCTGGTCTCCTACGCCTCCCGTGGCACCGAGGTCCGCGCCGGCGACGTGCTCGGCTCGGGCACCTGCGGCAACGGCGGCTGCCTGGCCGAGCTGTGGGGCCGCCGCGGCGAGCAGGCCCCGCCCCCGCTGCGCCCCGGCGACGTCGTCGAGATGACCGTCGAGGGCATCGGCACCATCCGCAACCGCGTCGTCGAGGGGGCCGAGCTCCCGCCGGTGCGCCCGGCCCGGTCCCGGCCGCGGACCCGCAAGCGGGCGTCGTGAGCGTCGCCGGGAAGGTCGTCGTCGTCACCGGGGCCGGCCAGGGGCAGGGCGCGGCCGAGGCGCGGCTGCTCGCCGCCGCGGGCGCCACCGTGGTCGGCTGCGACGTCGCGCCCGAGCCGGCCGAGGACCTCGGCGGCGCGGCGTACCGGCAGCTCGACGTCACCGACGCCGACGGCTGGGCGGCGCTCGCCGACGACCTGCGCCGCGCCCACGGCGTCGCCCACGGGCTGGTCGCCAACGCCGGGGTCACCTGGCGGGCGCGGCTGGCCGACCTCGACCCGGCCGACCTCACACGGGTCGCCGACGTCAACGTCAAGGGCACGCTGCTGGGCGTCCAGGCGCTCACCCCCCTCATGACCGACGGCGGGTCGGTGGTCGTCGTCGGCTCGGTCGCCGCGCTGACCGGCCACTTCCCCGTCGCCTACACCGCGTCGAAGTGGGCGCTGCGCGGGCTGGCGAAGGCCGCGTGCCTGGAGCTGGGCCCGCGCGGCATCCGGGTCAACACCGTGCACCCCGGCTACATCGAGACGCCGATGACCGCCTCGGCGGCCCCCGCGTTCCGCGCCGCCAACGTCGCCGAGACCCCGCTCGGCCGCACCGGCACCGTCGACGAGGTCGCCCCGCTGGTGGCCTTCCTCCTCAGCGACGAGGCCTCCTTCATCACCGGCGCCGAGATCCCCGTGGACGGCGGGATGACCGCCCACGGCGGGGTGAAGAGCATCAGCGACGCCGTCCGCGCCGCCTCCTGAACCACCCGAGAGGAACTCCTTCGTGTTCGAGTACTTCCCCACCGGTCCCTACACCTGGAACCTCAGCGTCGTCGCGACGCTGAACTCCGGCGGGCTGATCGACGAGGTCGACCGCGCCTGCCGGCCGATCAAGGACGCCGCCAACGCCGGGGAGGACGCCGGCACCCCGGACTTCCTCCGCGCCTGGACGGCCCTGACCGACCAGCTCGTCGGCCAGGCCGAGGACGCCGAGAAGGCCGGGCACACCCGCACCGCCGGGCAGCTCTACTCCCGCGCGAGCAACTACCTGGCCCAGGCCGAGCGGATGCTGGCGCACTCCGACCCGAACCGGATCCCGACCTACCGGCGGCTGCTGGAGCTGGCGCAGAAGGCGTTCGAGCTGCACAGCCCTCGCGTCTCCCGCGTCGACATCCCCTACGAGGGGACGACGCTGCCGGCCTACTTCAGCGCCGCGCCGGCCACCGAGGACGGTCCGGCGCCGGTGGTGGTGCTGGTCAACGGCCTGGACTCCACCAAGGAGCACATGTACTCCTCCAACCACTGGGAGGAGCTGGCCGCCCGCGGCATCTCCTGCCTGATGCTCGACCAGCCCGGCACCGGCGAGGCGCTGCGCCTGCAGGGGCTGACCGCCCGCGTCGACACCGAGGCGTGGGCCGGCGCGGCCGTCGACTGGCTCGAGACCCGCGACGACGTCGACGCCGCCCGCATCGGCATCGTCGGTTGGTCGCTCGGCGGGTACTACGCGCCGCGCGCCGCCGCGTTCGAGAAGCGGTTCGCCCTCTGCGTGGCCTGGGGCGCCAACCACAACTGGGGCGCCGTCCAGCGGCGGCGGCTGGAGCGCGAGGGCGAGCGGCCGGTGCCGCACTACTGGGAGCACGTGCTGTGGGTGTGGGGCCACACCGACCTGCAGCAGTTCATCGAGTTCGCCGACGACGTCCACCTCGACGGCGTGGTGGAGAACATCACCGTGCCGTTCCTCGTCGCCCACGGCGCCAACGACCGGCAGATCCCGCTGGAGTACGCGCACCGCTCGTACGACCAGGCGGTCAGCTCCCCCAAGCGGGAGCTGCGGGTGTTCACCCCGGAGGAGGGCGCGACCGAGCACATCGGTCTCGACCACCTGCCGTACGTGAGCACCTTCGTCGCCGACTGGGTGGCCGACACCTTCGCCGAGCTGCAGAGCTCCTGAGCGATCCGGCCGAAGTGGCCACAAAGGCCGCCCTTGGGCGGGCCTTTGTGGCCACTTCGGCCCGCGGGGCTCAGACGGGGCGGCCGCGGAGCCGGCGGTACTGCTCCACCAGGGCGGTGGTCGACGCGTCCTGGTCCACCTGCGGCGCCTCGGCCGAGGTCAGCGCGGGCTCGAGCTGGCGGGCCATGACCTTGCCCAGCTCCACCCCCCACTGGTCGAACGAGTCGATCTGCCAGACGACGCCCTGGGTCATGACGGTGTGCTCGTAGAGGGCGACCAGCTGCCCGAGGGTGGACGGCGTCAGCTCCGGGGCGAGGATCGTCGTCGACGGCCGGTTGCCGGGCATGACCTTGTGCGGCACCAGCTCCTGCGGCGTCCCGTCGGCGGCCACCTCCTCGGCGGTCTTCCCGAACGCCAGCACCGCCGACTGGGCGAACATGTTCGCCATCAGCAGGTCGTGCATGTCGCCGATGTCGTGGTTGGGCTCGCCGAAGCCGATGAAGTCGGCCGGCACGAGCACCGTCCCCTGGTGCAGCAGTTGGTGGAAGGCGTGCTGGCCGTTGGTGCCAGGCTCGCCCCAGTAGACCTCGCCGGTCGACGTCGTCACCGGCTGCCCGTCCCAGCGCACCGACTTGCCGTTGCTCTCCATGGTCAGCTGCTGGAGGTAGGCCGGGAAGCGCGACAGGTACTGGCTGTAGGGCAGGACGGCGTGGGTCTGGGAGCCGAAGAAGTCCGTGTACCAGACGCCCAGCAGCCCCTGGAGCACCGGCAGGTTCTGCTCGAACGGCGCCGTCCGGAAGTGCTCGTCGATGGTGGCGAAGCCGGCGAGCATCTCGTCGTAGGCCTCCGGCCCGATCGCCACCATGAGGGAGAGGCCGATCGCCGACGTGTAGGAGTACCGGCCGCCCACCCAGTCCCAGAACTCGAACATGTTCTCCGGGTCGATGCCGAACTCCCGCACCGCCTCGGTGTTGGTCGAGACCGCGACGAAGTGCTGGGCGACGGCGGACTCGTCGCCGCCGAGGCCGGCCAGCAGCCAGTCGCGGGCCACCTTCGCGTTGGTCAGCGTCTCCAGGGTGGTGAACGTCTTGGAGCAGACGACGAACAGCGTCTCGGCCGGGTCGAGGTCGCGGCTGGCCTCGGCGAAGTCGGTCGGGTCGACGTTGGAGACGAACCGCGCGGTCAGGTCGCGGTCGCTGTAGGCCCGCAGCGCCGTGTAGGCCATCGCCGGGCCCAGGTCGGAGCCGCCGATGCCGATGTTGACCACGTTCCGGATGCGCCGTCCGGTGGCCCCGACCCACTCCCCCGACCGCACCCGCTCGGCGAAGGACCGCATCCTCGCCAGGACCGCGTGCACGTCCCGGGTCACGTCCTGCCCGTCGACGACGAGGTCGCGCTCGGCCGGGGCGCGCAGCACCACGTGCAGCACGGCGCGGTCCTCGGTCGGGTTGACGTGCGCACCGCGGAACATCGCGTCGATCCGCTCCCGCAGCCCTGCCCGCTCGGCGACCGCGACCAGCAGCCGCAGTGTCTCGTCGGTGACCCGGTGCTTGGACCAGTCCAGGTAGAGGTCCCCGGCGCGCGCGGCCAGCCGCCGTCCGCGGTCGGGGTCCTCGGCGAACAGCTCGCGCAGGGAGCGGCCGGCGAGCGTGCGGTGGTGCTCGGCCAGCGCCGCCCACTCCGGCGTCGCCGTGATGTCCACCGTCGTGTCGGTGCCTGTGCTGGTCATGGTGCCTCCGGGCGGTCGAGGTGTCCCTCAGCCTGGTGGGTCGGGCACCAGCGGCACAAACGCACCGGGCGCCGGGTCAGGCTGCGGGGGCGGTCACACCCCGGGGCGCTCGGCCCTGCGCGTCGGGCACCAGCACCTCGCTGGCGAAGCGGGCGTACGACGCGGCCATCCCTGCGGGGTCGGGCGGACCGCCGCGGCTCGCCACCTCGTCGATGCTCTCGACGAGCCGGATCGCACCGGGGGTGGTGATGACCAGGATCCGCGCGGCGGACTCCGCTGGACCTGACGGACCTCCCGGCGCCCGGGGCCTCCGGCAGCCGGCCGTGTTCCTCGCGGCCCGGTGCCGGGGTCGACGCCGGACGGGCCCGAAGTCCCTCCCGGTAGCGCCTTCGGACCTGCTTCCGCAGGGTCCCGCGCGCGCCAGAGTCGGCCCCGGGACGGCACAGGGACGCAGAACGGAGGCCCGCTGTGGACAGGACCAAGAACTGGACCGTGGGCATCGAGATCGGCGAGCACGACGGGCACACCCGCGCCGTGGCCCGGCTGGACGGCAAGGACGGCGAGCGCCTGATCGGCGTCGGCTTCGCCCGGCTGAGCCCCACCGACGCCGACGTCCCCGAGATCGGTGACGAGATCGCCGCCGCCCGGGCGCTGACCGACCTCGGCCGCCGGCTGCTGCGCACCGCGACCGAGGACGTCGAGCAGGCCACGGGCGAGCCGGCGCACCTGGTGATGTGACGCCGAAGCAGCGGGCCGAGGGGATCGGCACGCCCGAGGAGTTCTTCGCCGGCTCACCGCTGGGCCTGGCGGTGTACGAGCGGGTGGCCGCGACCGTGGACGCCGCCGGCGACGCGCAGGTCCGGGTGACGACCAGCCAGGTCGGCTTCCGTCGACGGCGCGGGTTCGCCTGGCTGTGGCGGCCGGACCGGTACCTGCGCTCCCCCGCCGCGGAGGTCGTGCTCACCGTCGCGCTCGGCCGGGAGGACGACTCCCCGCGGTGGAAGGAGGTCGTCCACCCGACCGGGGAGCACTGGGTGCACCACCTGGAGGTGCACGACCCGGCCGAGGTGGACGAGGAGGTCGCCGGCTGGCTCCGGGAGGCCGCCGCCCGCGCCGGCTGAGGCCCGCCCTCAGCGCAGCCCGCCGGCAGCGCGGGGCGCACGCCGCGGCCTGGGGGCCTGCACCCCGGCGCGGGCCCCCAGGCGGCCGGTCAGCGCTCGCTCCCCGAAGAGGGGCCGCCGGGCGCCGGCTCCGGTTGCGGGTGCGGCTCCGGTCGCGGCGTGGGCACCGGTGAGGACGGCACCGGCGGGCCCCCGGCCGGACCGGGAGGCACGGGCACGCCGGCAGGTGGACCGGACTGCGCCCGCTGCACCGCCAGCGCCACCAGCAGGACGCCGGCCACCAGGAACACCCCACCGAGGAGCAGCAGCCCGCCCCACAGCCACGGCAGGCCCGGCGCGGTGATCCCGGCGCGCGCCGCGACGTCCACGCCCGCCGAGCCGTCGGCGCGGAGCACGACCACGGTCCAGGCGCCGCCGGCCGGTGTCCAGGTCAGGGTCTGCGTCCCGGCACCCTGGGCCTGCGCCGTCCAGATGTCGAGCTCGCCCGGGGGCTGCGCCGGCGGACCGCCGGGCAGCTCCACGCTGCGGGCGCCGCCCTGGGGACCGACCTCGTCGACCACCCGCCGGCCGACGCCGTCGAGGTACCGGGCGACGTCGGTGCTGGGCGCCACGCCGAGGAACAGCTCGGTCGACGGGTCCTCCGCGGTGGCCTGGAGGCGGGCGTTGCCGAGCACGTCGTCGGCGAGCCACTCGTCCCCGGTCGTGTCCAGGGTGATGGCCGTGGTGACCAGCGCGTACCGCTCGGTGCTGAGGTCCGCGGTCGGCGTCCAGACGTAGCCGTCCTCGCGCTGGGTGGTGTCGGCCCAGGCGAGCCCGCCGCCGCCGGCGAGCAGGCCGGTCGAGGCGAGCAGCAGCACCGCGCCGACGACGACGGCGGCCACCCGGCCGGCGCTCCACCCGGACGGCGTGCCGCGGCCGGCCGGCGCGGCGCTGCCGCCCGGCACCCCACCGGGCAGCGGCGCGCCGGGGACCGACGCCGGGTCGGTGCCGCCCATGTCGAGGCGGAACGGCGGGTAGCGGTCGGTCATCAGCGCGACGTAGGCGGCCACCCGGAGCACCCAGCGGTCCATGCCGAGGACGAAGTCGTACAACGACCCCGGATAGCGGCCGGTGAACAGCAGGACGATCCCGGCGATGAACACCAGCAGGCCGACCAGCCCGCCGGTGGCCCACCAGGACTGCTCCGCCCACTCCCGGCCGGCCAGCCAGACGCCGCCGCCGGCGAACACCCCCACGACCACCAGGTGCGGGATGGCCAGCAGCCAGGACTTGACCAGCACGAGGCCCCGGGAGAGCCGTTCGGGGTACGGGACGTCGAGGCGCGCCGGGTAGTCGGGCACGTCGGCGAGGGTGAACGGCGGGTACCGGTCGGTGCCGAGCGCCGCGTAGCCGTAGTAGTGCACCCGCCAGCTCCACCGCAGGACACCGACGTCGAAGTCGAACAGCGCCCGGGGGTAGCGGCCGGTGATCAGGATCGCGAACCAGGCGACCACGGTGAGCACGACGAAGGCGATCCAGAGGAACGCCAGCACGATGGCGTGCGGGATCAGCAGCAGCCACTTGACCAGCCACAGCCAGCGCGAGAGCGGCGGGTCCACGGCCGCGTCGACCCGCACCGGGTACGGGGTGTGCTGTTCGGTCACGGCGCCGGCCCTCTCGCTCGCCCGCTCCGGCCACGCGGTCGCGCCGGCCGCCGACGGGTCGCCCCCAGCCTCGGGGGACCGCTCCCGGCCGGACACCGCCCTCCGTCGGTGTCCGGCCGGGTCCGAGGGCTCGGGCCGGAAGACCCTGCGCGCCGGGGCGGAACGGTGTGGACTCCCCGCATGACCTCGCGCGTCGCCGAGCCCGCCGGCCGGGAGCTCCCGGCTCCGCGGCCGGGCGCGGGCCGCCCGCCGGTGCAGCGGCACCCCGTCGACCTGGTGCGGGCGGGGCTGGGGCTGGCCGTCCTGGGCCTGGGCCTGCTGGTCGCCCAGCGGGGCGAGCTGCCGGTCTTCGAGCGGGACGTGTTCCGCCTGGTCAACGACCTGCCCGCGACGCTCGTGCCGGTCGTCTGGACGGTCATGCAGCTGGGCAACGCGCTCGCGGTCCCGGCGGTCGCGGGCCTGGCGGCGCTGACCCGGCGGTTCCGGCTGGCGCGGGACCTGCTGGTCTCGGGCCTGCTCGCCTACCTCGCCGCCGACCTGGTGAAGAGCCTGGTGCAGCGGGAGCGACCGGGCGGCTTCCTGCTCGAGGTCAACCTGCCCGAGGGACCCGTCGGCGGGCTCGGCTTCGTCTCCGGCCACTCCGCGGTCGCCGCCGCGCTGGCCACCGCCGTCGTGCCGTACGTGTCCCGCCGGGGACGGCGCTGGGCGTGGGCGCTGGCCTGGACGGTGGCGCTGGCCCGGGTCTACGTGGGCGCGCACCTGCCGCTGGACGTGGTCTGCGGGCTCGCGCTCGGCTGGGCGATCGGCTCGCTGGTCCACTTCGCGTTCGGCGTGCCGCGGCGCGAGGTGCGCACGGCTCCGGTGGGACGGCTGCTGGAGCGGTACGGCCTGCCGGTGCGCGAGCTGCGGCCGGCGTCGGTGCGGGCGCGCAGCTCGCACCCCTTCGAGGCCGTCGACGAGCGGGGCCGCCGGCTGTACGTCAAGTTCCTGGAGCCCGACCGCTCCGAGCGCGACTGGCTCTACCGGCTGTGGCGGCTGCTGGCCGTGCGGGACGTCAAGGACGCCGACGCCGTGGCCCCGCTCGGGCAGCAGGCCGAGCACGAGGCGGTCGCGGCGATGACCGCGCGGGGGCGGGGGGTCCGGGTCCCGCTCGTGCTGCTCGCCCGGGGCACCGAGCGCGGCGCCGTGGTGGTGCAGGAGTTCGTGCCCGCGCGGGGGCTCGACGAGCTACCCGCCGGCGAGCTGACGCCCGGCCTGCTCAGCCGTGTGTGGCACGAGGTCCGGCTGCTGCAAGAGGCGCGGGTGGCCCACCACGACCTGGTGGCCGCCAGCGTCCTCGTCGACGCCGAGGGCCGGGTGTGGGTGGTCGACTTCGGCAACGCCCTCACCGGGGCCGACGACGACGCGCTGGCCGGCGACGTGGCCGAGCTGATGGCCTCCCTCGCGCTGCACACCGACCCGGAGCCGGTCGTCGCCACCGCCGTGGAGGCGCTCGGTCCCGACGCCGTGGCGAGTGCGCTGCCGGGCCTGGCCCCGCTGAGCCTGTCGTCGGCGACCCGCGCGGAGCTCCGGGTGGACCGCTCCCGGCTGGACGCGCTGCGGACCGCCGTCCGCCGGCGGCTGGACCTGCCCGACCCGGGCCGGCCCGAGTTCGGCCCGCCCGGCGCGGCCGCGCGCGGAGCCGTCGCCGCCGGTTGCGTCCTGGTCCTGGTCGGGGTGCCGCTGCTCGCCGGCGCGCCCGCGATGCTCGACGCGGTGGAGGACGGCGGCTGGCGCTGGCTGGGCGCGGCGGTCGCGCTGGCGGTGCTGGCCCGGGCCGCGCACGCGGCAGCGGCGCTGCTCACCGTCGACCGGCGGCTGGCCCTCGGGCGCACGTTCGGCGCGTGGATGGGGGCCGAGGGGGCGTCGCTGCTCCACGGCGGCGAGGGCTGGCGCCGGTCAGCGGCCCGCTTCCTGGAGCGGGCCGGCGTGCTGCCCGACGCGGCGCGGCGGGCGGTCGACCGGTTCGTCGCCGGCGAGGTCGTGGCCGCGGTCCTCGTCGCCGCGGTCACCTTCGTGCTGGCGCTCGTGGAGGCCCGGCTCGGGAACTGGCGCACCCCGGCGGCGCTGGTGCCCGCCGTCGCGCTGGGCGTGGCCGCCTGGGCGCTGGTGATGACCGGCCAGTGGCTGGCCCGACGGAACGACACCGGGCCGCACGCGCGCCGGCAGGTCGTGCGCACGCTCACCGGCGCGCTCGCCCGAGACGGCGCGACGTTGCCGTGGCACCGCGGGGCGCAGCTGGGCTGGTCGGTCGTCGGCGTCGCGCTCGAGGGCGCCGCGCTGGCCGCCGCGGTGCACGCCGTCGGGGCGCCCGTGCCGCTGCTGGCCACCGCCACCGTCTACGCCGGCGTGCACCTGCTGTGGTCGCTGCTGCCCGCCGCCGGCGCACCGGGCGCCGCCGAGGTCACCCTGCTGCTGGCGCTCACCGCCCTCGGCGCGCCGCTGGCCGACGCCTGCGCGGCCGCCCTGGTGTTCCGGCTGCTCGTCTTCTGGATCCCGGCCGTCGTGGGGACGCTGCTCTCCCCCGGCCTCGAGCACCGCTTCGGGGTGTGACCGCCACCGGCGGGACCCCCGCCGGGGCCGGGGCCCGCCCGGGCCGCGCGTCGCGGTACCGGCGGCGCCGCGGCGACCTGGTCACCCTCCTCGCCGCGACGGCCGCGGCAGCGCTGTGCTCGTGGGCGGTCTCCTCCGGGCGGGTCGGACCGGTCGAGGCCGCGGTGCTGCGCTGGGTCAACGGGTGGCCGGACGGGTGGGAGCCGGCGCTGTGGCTCGTCCAGCTCTGCGGGGTGCTGGGGGCGCCGCTGCTCGTCGCCGTCCCGGCGCTGGCGCTGCGCCGCTTACGGCTGGCCCTGGCGCTGGTCCTGCTGGCGCCGCTCAAGCTCCTGGTGCACGGCGAGCTGGTCAAGGGCCTGGTGCAGCGGGAACGGCCGGGAGTGCTCCTCCCCGGGATCGTGCTGCGCGACGTCCCCTCCGCGGGGATCGCCTACCCCTCCGGGCACGCGGTCGTCGTCGCCGGCGTCGTCGTCCTCCTCGCGCCGTACCTGCGCCGGCGCTGGCTGCTGGTCCTCGGCGCGCTGGCGCTGCTCACCGCGGTGTCCCGGGTGTACCTCGGGGCGCACGCGCCGCTGGACGTGGTGGGCGGGGCAGCCGTCGGCGCAGCGATCGGCGCGGCGCTCAACCTGGTCGTGGGGGTCCCGGCCCGGTCGCCGTGAGCGGAGTGGGACGGGCGCGGGAACCGCGCCTGGCACTCCGCCGGCTCAGTTGTGCAGGACGGCGGCGCCGCCGAAGCGGCCGTGCGCGAGGTCGGCCAGCGCCCGCGGGGCGTCGTCCATCGGGTAGGGCACCGTCGTCGCCCGGACGCCGAGCCGCGCCGCGAGGGTCAGGAACTCCTCGCCGTCGCGGCGGGTGTTGGCCGTGACGCTGCGCAGCCGGCGCTCGCCGAACAGCTCGGCGGCGTAGTCGAGCCGCGGGACGTCGGACAGCCAGATGCCGGCAACGGCGAGGGTGGCGCCGCGGTCGAGCGCCCGCAGCGCCACGGGCACGAGGTCGCCGGCCGGGGCGAACAGGATCGCGCCGTCCAGCGGCTCGGGCGGGGTGTCGCGGGCGTCGCCGACCGAGTCCGCGCCGAGGTCGCGGGCCAGGGCCCGGTTGTGCTCGCCGCGGGTGAGCACGTGCACCCGCAACCCCTGGGCGAGGGCCACCTGGGCGGTGAGGTGGGCACTGCCGCCGAAGCCGTAGACCCCCAGCCGGCCGCCGGGCGGGACCTCCGCCAGCCGCAGCGCGCGGTAGCCGATGATCCCGGCGCACAGCAGCGGTGCGGCGTGCTCGTCGTCCACCCCGTCGGGCAGCCGGTAGGCGAAGCGCTCGTCGACCAGGCAGGCGTCGGCGTAGCCGCCGTCGACGTCCCAGCCGGTGAAGACCGGCGCCGTGCAGAGGTTCTCCCGGCCGCTGCGGCACCAGCGGCAGGTGCCGTCGGTGCGACCCAGCCAGGCCACGCCCGCCCGGTCGCCGACCGCGAAGCGGCTCGTCCCGGGGCCGACCGCCGCCACGCGGCCGACCACCTCGTGACCGGGCACGACCGCGGGCCGGCGCGGCGGGAGGTCGCCCTCGGCGACGTGCAGGTCGGTGCGGCACACGCCGCAGCAGACGACGTCGACCCGCACCTGGCCGGCGCCCGGCTCCGGCAGCGGGCGCTGCACGCGGACCAGCGGTCCCGCGTCCACCGGCGCCGGCTCCTCGACCACCCAGGCGTGCACTGCCGTCCCCCCGATCGTCCGGGCCGGTCGACCGGCGTCCCTCCGGATCGTGTCGGCGGCCCGTCCGGAGCCGGGAGGGACGTTGGTCGGTGGTCCGCGGGACGCCCGGCCGGGGTCTTCCGACCCGGGGCGGGCCGATGCTGGGAGGGCACCGCTGATCGAGGGAGCTCCCCGTGTCCCCGTCCGCCCACCGCCCCGGCCCCTCCGTCGCTGCGGACCCCCCGGCCGGTGGCAGCCGGTTCCGTCCCGTCGTCGTCGGCGTCGACGGCTCCACGGCGGCGACCGCGGCCGCCCGGACGGCGGCGTCGGAGGCCGCCCGCCGGCTGCTCCCGGTGCGCATCGTGCAGGCCGTCCCGTCGCGGGCGGCGGTGCCGGCGGGGCCGGGGCTGGAGCGGGCCCGTGCCGCGGCGGTCGAGGTGCTGCCGGCCGGTTCGGTCACGGTCGTGGTCCGCGACGGCCCGGCCGACCTGGTGCTGGCCGACGAGTCCCGCCGCGCGGAGCTGGTCGTCGTCGGCGGGACGGCGGGCCGGCTCCCTCCCGGGACGGCGGCCCTGCTGCGGCGCGCGGCCTGTCCGGTGCTGGTCGACCGGACGCCGCCGGCCGCCGGGGCAGGCGTCGTGGTCGGCGTGGACGCCGGACCAGGCACCGCCGACCTGCTGGACGCCGCCGTCATGGCCGCGACGCTGCGCAGCACCGGCCTGCACGTGGTGCACACGTGGACCCGCCGCCGGGAGGTGCCCGACGCTAGCCGGGACCCCCACGAGGCCGCGGTGGGCGCGGCCGAGCGGCACCTCGTCGAGCAGTACCTCGGGCCGCGGCGGGAGGGCCACCCCGGGGTCCCGGTCACGCTGGACGTGCGGCACGGCGACCCCGCGGAGGCCCTGCTGACGGTGTCCCGGACGGCCGACCTGCTGGTGGTGGGGCGCCCGCCGAACTCGCCGGCCGCCCTGACGGTCGCCCTGGCCGGCGCGGCCGCCTGCCCGGTCCTCGTCGTGCCGGTGCCCCGGCCGCGGGTCCCGTCCCCGCGGCGAGCCGGCACGGCGGCGGCGGTGCGCTGAGCACCCCGCAGGGACGAGCGGCGGTGCGCTGAGCACCCTGCAGGGACGAAAGGGCCGCAGCCGTGCGCCGCGAGACCCTGGGGACCTCGCGCGGCCCTCCCTAGCGTCGGGCGGAGTTCCCGCAACGAGGAGGGGTCCCGTGACGCACGCAGGGACGCGACCGGTCGTCGTCGGCGTCGACGGCTCCCCCGCCGCCGCCCGGGCGGTGGTCTTCGCCACCGAGGAGGCGCGGCTGCGGGGGGCACCGCTGGTCCTGGTCTCCGCCGCCCCCTGGCCGCGGGGTGGCGTCGCCGCACGCCCGGTGCAGGACGTCGACCTCCCCGGCCTGGTGCAGACCGGCGCCGAGCAGGTCCTGCAGGCGGTGGCCGGCGAGGCCGCGGCGGTGCTGGGCGCCGGCCGGGTCTCCTGGTCGGTGTCCGGCCGCGGGCCGGTCGAGGCGCTGCGGGAGGCCGGGGCGGCGGCCGCGCTCGTCGTCGTCGGCAGCCGGGGCACCGGCGGGGTCGCCGGCCTGCTCGTCGGCTCCACCGCCACCGGCCTGGCCCTCGACGCCCCGTGCCCGGTGGTGGTGCTCCCGGACGAGACGTCGGTGGTCGTCCGCGGCCGGCGGTCGGTGGTGGCCGGCGTGGAGGGCCGGGCCGGCGACGAGGAGCTGCTGGCGTTCGCCTTCGCCGCGGCCGCCGCCCGCGGCACCGACCTCGTGGCGGTGCACGCCTGGCAGGACGTCGACCTGGACACCACCCTCCAGTCGGTGGCCCCGCTCATCGACTGGGCCGGCGTCCTCGCCGACGAGCAGCGGCTGCTCGCCGAGGCGCTCGGCGGCTGGCCGGACAAGTTCCCCGACGTGGCAGTGCGCGAGGTGGTCGTGCGCGACCGCACCGCCCGGGCGCTCGTGGCCGCCGGGCTCACCGCCGAGCTGCTCGTCGTCGGCCACCGGCGCCGCCGTCTGGCGCGGTTGGGCTCGACCACCCATGGCGTGCTCCACCGGGCCGGCTGTCCGGTCGCCGTCGTCGCCCTGGCGGACGACGCGCGGTGAGCGGCCCCCGGCCGCCGGCCGGGGAGCCGACCAGGACGGTCGGCCGTCGCTTCCGGGACCTCCGTCCCTGCGCACTCCCGCCCGGCCCGGCCGACAGTGGTTCGAGCCGTTGAGCAGGTGCGGCCCCCGGCCCGGGGAGACCGGATCCGGCTGCGAGAGGACCCCCTTGCCGAGCACGGACCAGGACCGCGTCGTCGAGGTGCTGGCCGAGAGCGAGTGCCGCGCCCTCATCGGCACCGTCCGGATGGGCCGGCTGGCCTTCACCCGCGACGCCCTTCCCGCCATCCAGCCGGTCGCCTTCCACGTGCACGACGGCCGGGTGGTCATCCCCGCCCGGGCCGGCAGCCAACTGCTGCACTGGACCCGGGGCGCGGTGGTCGCCTTCGAGGTGGACTGCTTCGACGAGCGCACGCGGACCGGCTGGGCGGTCACCGTGGTGGGCCCGGCCCGGTCGGTCAGCGCCCCGGGGGACGTCGCCGTCCTCGACCGGCTGCCGTGGACCGGCCCCGGGCCGTGGCCGGACCGGCGCTACGTCACCGTCGCGATCCACCTCGTGGAGGGCTGGCGGGCGGTGCCCGTGGCGCTCGCCGGGACTCCCGCCGGGGCGCTCCCGCACCCCGCCTGACGCGTACGGTGCCGGCGCGCCCCCCGCCTGACCGGCGGAGGCCGCGTCGCCCGCGCAACCCGGTTCCCTTCGCAATCCGGACGTGGCAGTCTCGGATGGGCGAAGAGGGGGTCGCGCCATGTCGCCTGCTCCGTCCGACCCGCGGCGGCAGCCCGAGAACAGGGAGTCCTCGCTGGCCGGCATGCGCCTCACCGAGCTGCTGGAGGAGGTCCAGGACCGGCTGGCCACCGTCGCCCGCAGCCAAGCCCGGGTGCAGCACCTGCTCGACGCCTTCCTCAGCGTCTCCACCGGACTGGACCTGGAGACCACCCTGCACCGCATCGTCGACGTCGCCGCCGACCTCGTCGACGCCCGCTACGGCGCGCTGGGGGTGCTCGCCCCGGACGGCGGCCTGGCGGCCTTCATCCACGTGGGCATCGACGACGAGCTGGCCGCGCGGATGGGCGCCCTGCCCGAGGGCAAGGGCGTGCTGGGGCAGCTCATCACCGAGCCGCACCCGCTGCGGATCCCCGACCTGAGCCGACACCCGGCCTCGGTCGGCTTCCCCCCGCACCACCCGGAGATGCGGTCCTTCCTGGGCGTGCCCGTCCTGGTGCGGGGCGAGGCGTTCGGCAACCTCTACATGACCGAGAAGCGGCAGGGCGCGTTCACCGCCGAGGACGAGGCCGTGCTCGTCGCGCTGGCCGGGTCGGCCGGCATCGCGATCGACAACGCCCGGCTCTACGAGGAGGGCGAGGTCCGCCGGCGGTGGACGGCCGCGGTCTCCGACGTCCGCGCCTGCCTGCTCAGCTCCTCCACCCCCGACGACGCCCTGACGCTGATCGCCACGCGGGTGTCCGAGCTGACCGGGGCCGAGGCCGCCTGGCTGCTGACCGGGCCCGATCCCGTGGACGGCTGCTTCGTCGTCCGGGCGCAGGCCAGGGAGGACGGGGCGGACGACGTCGAGGCACGGCTCTCCGTCGCCGACGACCCGGTGCTGGAGGCGGTCGTGGCCTCTGACTCGGTCGTCACGCTGGACGGGACCGGGCCGGGCCCGACCGGCCGGGCGGCGGTGGTGGCCCGGGGGCCGTGCATCGCCGTGCGGCTGCACGGCAGCAGCGGTCAGGACGTCGTCCTGCTCGCCACACGCGGCGCCGGCGCGCCCGCGTTCGAGGCGGCCCTGCCGCCCCTGCTCGCGTCGTTCGCGGACCAGATCTCCGCGGCGCTGGACATGGCCGCCCGCCAGCGGCTGGCCCGCCAGCTCGACGTCTACGCCGACCGCGACCGCATCGCCCAGGACCTGCACGACCACGTCATCCAGCGGGTGTTCGCCGCGGGGCTGTCCCTGCAGTCGGTGCTGCCGCGAGTGCCCGACCCGGAGGCGCAGCGCCGCATCCGGCAGGTGGTCCACCAGCTCGACGAGACGGTCCGGGACATCCGGACGACGATCTTCGACCTGCACAGCACCCCCGGCGACACCTCGACGAGCCTGCGCCGGCGGCTGCTCGACATCGTCACCGAGACCGCCGGCCGCGAGCTGTACCCGACCGTGCGCATGTCCGGCGCCGTCGACAGCCTGGTGACCGGTGAGCTCGCCGCCGACGTCGAGGCGGTCACCCGGGAGGCGGTCAGCAACGCCGTGCGGCACTCCGGCGCCCTGCACGTCGTCGTCACCGTCGACGTGACCGACGAGGTCGTCGTGGAGGTCACCGACGACGGCCGCGGCATCGACCCGCACGCCGCGCGCAGCGGCCTGCGCAACCTCGAGGACCGCGCGCGCCGCCGCGAGGGCGGGATCAGCGTGGAGGCCCTGCCCGACGGGGGCACGCGGTTGCGCTGGTGGGCGCCGATCCGCTGAGCCCGGTCAGGCCTGCCACGAGGCGGGTGGGGCGGCGCCGCGGAGCTCGGTGGCGAGGACGGCGGCCTGCGTGCGCCGCTCCAGCCCGAGCTTGGCGAGCAGGTGGGAGACGTAGTTCTTGACCGTCTTCTCGGCGAGGAACATCCGCTCGCCGATCTGCCGGTTGGTCAGCCCCTCGCCGATGAGCTCGAGCACCGTGCGCTCCTGGTCGCTGAGCTTGGCCAGCGGGCCGGCCGGCTCGGCGGCGCGGCGCAACCGCTCCAGCACGGCGGTGGTGGCCGTCGGGTCCAGCAGCGAGCCGCCGGCGGCCACGGCACGGACGCCGCTGACCAGGTCCTGCCCGAGGATCTGCTTGAGCAGGTAGCCCGAGGCGCCGGCCATGATCGCCTCGAAGAGCGCCTCGTCGTCGCTGTAGCTGGTCAGCATGACGACCTTGAGCTCGGGCATCCGCGACCGCAGTTCGCGGCACACGGAGACGCCGTCCCCGTCGGGCAGGCGGACGTCGAGGACGGCGACGTCGGGGCGCAGCGCCGGGCAGCGGGCGATCGCCTCGGCGGCGTTCTTCGCCTCGCCGACCACCGTGATCCCCGGGTCGCTCTCCAGCACGTCGGCCACGCCGCGCCGGACCACCTCGTGGTCGTCGAGGAGGAACACCCGGATCTGCGCGCTCTGTCCGTTCGCGGTCACCAGCACAACCTCCGTCTGCTGCCGTGCGACGGCCCCGAGTCCGGCTCGCGGACTTCCGTCCGCAAGGTTAGGGGCCGCGTCGCCCGGCGCGGGCAGGGTCGAAGGTCCCGGGTCCTCGGGTGCGGACGGCGTCGGGCCGCGCGGCCGGCACCCCACGCGGGGCGTCTGGTCATGACCCGTCAGGCGGCGGGTTCCGACGGCCGCGGCTCCCGAGCACGACACGGCGACAGGTCGACTGGTGCACCTGTCGACAGGACGACACGGCGACCCGCCCGCCACGAGGCGGGTTCGGGTCGCCTGGCGCCCGCCGGTCAGGTGACCAGGGACTCCAGCGTCACGGCGGCCAGGAGCCGCGCCCACCACGGTCTCCGTCGCATCGGCGGAGTTGGACGGCTCCGGCGCCACAGCCGGCGGGCCGGCCGCACCGCCATCGCGCCGCCCTTCATGCTGACCCAGCCACCCGGCCCCATGGTCACCAGCGCCTTGGCGCCGCTGGGCCGGGCGGCCAGCCGGCGGGCTACCAGGACCCCGCCCACCACGACCTCCGCGGTGGTGATCACACGGGTGAGGTCGATCGCCGGGTGCCAGCGCACCCGCCCCTCCCGCACGACGAACGCGCCCAGCGGCCGCGCTCCGGCCATCTCGGCGTCGAACCCGCCGGCGTCCGATGCGACCGCGTCGCGGCGGGTCGCGGTGTGCGCGCGGGAGGCGGTCGCCGTGATGACGGTGACGCCGTCCCGCTCGTAGGGCGGGGCGAAGCCGACCACCGCGCCCCGCCGGGGCTCGGGCTCGAACGGGTCAGCGGTGCGCAGACGGTCCACGGGCGTCCTCCGGTGGGCTCGGCGACGGGCCGGCCCAGCCTGGCACCGGCCGCGCCCGACGACCACCGGGACGGAGATCCCGCGCCACCGGCCGGACGGCCCCCGACCCGCGCCGGCAGGAGGATCAGGTGCGGACGGCGGTCCCGAGCACCTGCGGAGCCGTCGGCATCGGCACCCGGGCATCGGGGAACCGGAAGCGCTCCAGCCGCTCCACGCGGAACCCCGCGGACTCGACGGCCGCGAGGGTCTCCCGGCTCGCGTGGCACCCACCGCCCAGGGCGGGCCAGACCGTCCGGTCGAGCACCCGCTGCACGCGGGCGAGGGCGCCGCCGTCCGCCCGGACGTGCTCCCAGAAGTGCAACCGCCCACCGGGCCGGAGCACCCGGCGCACCTCCCGCAGCGCGCGGCCCTGGTCGGGGACGCTGCACAGCACCAGGGAGACGACGGCCGCGTCGAACGTCCCGTCCGCGGCCGGGATCCGGTCGGCCACGCCGTCCACCACCGTCACGGGCACCGGGGCGTGCCGCGCGGCCTCCTCCGCCCGCGCGCGCAGGTACGCCTCGGGCTCGACGGCCACCACCTCGGTGACCGACGCCGGGACGTGCGCGAAGTTCGCCCCGGTTCCGGCGCCCACCTCGACGACCCGGCCGGAGAGGTCCGCGAGCAACCGCTGCCGGTACTCCCCCGCGCCGGAGCGCTCCATGGCCGCGGCCAGACGCGTGTAGAGCCGGGCGAACACGGGGTGGGCCACCCCGTCGGGAGAGCGCATGCGCCCAGGTCACCAGAGAGGTGGCCCGCTGTCCACGGTCAGCCGAGGGCGAGCACCCGCACCAGCAGCCGCGCGGCGTCCCCGCCGTCGGCGAGGGCGACCTCCAGCGCGCCGGGGACGTCGAGGTCGTCGAGCAGCCGGTCGGTCACCGCACCGGCGGCCGACGGCGAGGACGACGGCCGGCCGGCCGCCGAGTACAGCGCGTCCAGCCGCTCCGAGGCGCGCTCCACCAGCTCCGGCCGGTACTCCCACGGCTGCGACCACGGCCGGTCCAGCACCAGCAGGCGCAGCGCCGGGCCGCTGGCGACCCGCAGCAGGTCGGCGACCAGCGTGAGGTTGCCGGTGGACTTGGCCATCTTGGCGCCGTCCTGGGACACCGCACCGACGTGCACCTGCGCCCGCGCGAACGGGCCGACGCCGGAGGCCGCCTCCGCCATCGCCGTCTGGTAGCCGTGGTGCGGGAAGGCGAGGTCCGCGCCGCCGACGAGGACGTCGACCCCGTGCCCGAGGGTCGCCGTCGCCATGGCCGCGCACTCGGCGTGCCACCCCGGCCGCCCCCAGCCCCACGGCGAGGGCCAGGCGGGGTCGCGGTCGCCGGAGGGCCGCCACACCGGCACGTCGAACGGGTCGTCGCGCAGCGGGTCGTCGGGACCGTCGCCGAACTGCGCGGCCAGCTGCCGGGCCCCGCCGGCGTCCAGGCCGGAGCGCGCGACGACGTCGCCGGCGCGGAAGTAGACGTGCCCCTCGCGCACGTAGGCGCGGTCGTTGCGCAGCAGCGCCGCGGCCAGCTGCTGCACGTGCTGGACGTGGTGCCGGGCCCGCGGCGCGGCCGTCGGGGGCCGGACGGCGAGGGCGCGCATGTCCTGCTCGAAGGAGAACTCCTGGCTGAGCGCGAACTCGTCGTAGTGCCGGCCGCGGGCGTCAGCGGCCCGGGTGAGGACGTCGTCGACGTCGGTCACGTTCCGGCTGGTCCGCACCTCGGCGCCGGCCATGCGCAGCACCGCCCCCAGGACGTCGGCCCACACGAACGTCGCCGCGTGCCCGAGGTGCGTGACGTCGTAGGGCGTGATGCCGCAGACGTAGACGCGGGCGGGGCTGACGACCGGCAGCGGGCGCCCGGCCAGCCGGAGGTCGCCGGTGCGGACGGAGACGGGCTCGCCGACCCGGCCGGCCGCGCCGACGACACCCGAGGAGCTCAGAGGAGGCAGTGCCATGCCGCCATCCTGCCCGCCCTGGCCTGGCCGGTTGCCGCCCGCCCGGGGGACGTGCTTCTCTCGACCCGTGTACCGGGGTGGGCGCTCGAGCCGCGACGCGTTCTGCGTCTGCCTGCTCGCGGTCACCCCGCTGATCGTCGACGACCGGCTGTGTCCGGTGGGCCGCTCCGCCCGCTGAGCCCCCCGCTCGGTGGGCCCGCTCCCCCGCCCGCCGCACCCCGAGGACCTGTCGTGACCGACCGCGCCGCCGCTCCTCCCCTGCCCGCTCCCGCTCCGCCTGCCCCCGCCGCGCCCCGCCCGTCGCTGTGGCGCCGGGTGGTCGACGCGGTGTCCGCCGCCCACCGGGCGTCCGTCCCCTTCTGACCCTCCCGCGGCAGACGTCGGTCCCGCGCCTCCCCGGCCCAGGGCCCTGGTGCCCGGCGGGTGGGTGTGGTGCGCTCCCGGTGCGGCAGCCCTCGGCGGCCGCCGGACCCCTCGGGAGGACCGCCATGTCCGCCGCCGCGCACTCGTCCCGGCTCCCCGACGTCGGCCCGGACGAGGCCGCGGCGATGGTGGACCGGGGCGAGGCCGTGCTGCTCGACGTCCGCGAGCCCGACGAGTGGGCCGCGGGGCACGCGCCGGGCGCGGTCCACCTGCCCCTCGACCGGCTCGACCCCGCCGCCGTCCCGCCGGATCGCACCGTCGTCGCCGTCTGCCGTTCCGGGAACCGCTCGGGTACCGCGGCGGACCGGCTCGGGGCGGTCGGGGTCCCGGTGCAGAACCTGGCCGGGGGGATGCGGGCCTGGGCGGCCGCCGGCCGGCCGGTGGTCACCGACACCGGGCAGCCGGGCACCGTCACGTGATGGTCGCGGCCGTCGGGCTGGGCCTGGCCGTCGGCCTCGTCCTCGGCGCGCTCGGCGGCGGCGGGGCCCTCCTCACCGTCCCGGCGCTGGTCCACGTGCTGGGGCTGGAGGCGCAGGCGGCGACCACGGGCAGCCTGGTCATCGTCGGCACCAGCGCGGCCGTGGCGGCGCTGGGACACGCCCGCAGCGGCCGGGTCCGCTGGAGCGTGGCGGCCGGCTTCGTCGCCACCGGGATCCCCGCGGGGTTCGCCGGCACCGCGCTCAACCAGCGGGTGGACGCCGACGTCCTGCTGGTGGCCTTCTCCGGCGTGGTGCTGCTCGCCGCCGCGGTGATGGCGGCGCAGGCGCGGTCGCCGGCCGGCCGCCGCGTGGCGGTCGGTTCTCCGGCCCCCGACCCCGCGCCGGCGGCGCCACCCCGGACCCGCACCCGGGCGGTCGGCGTCCTCGCCGCCGGACTGGTGGCCGGCGTCATGGCCGGCTTCTTCGGCGTGGGCGGCGGCTTCGTCATCGTCCCCGTGCTGGCCCTCGTGCTGCGCCTGCCGATGCCCCAGGCGGTGGGCACGTCCCTGGTCGTCATCGCGGTGAACTCCGGCGCCGCCCTGCTCGCCCGCGCGGGCACGGCGCAGTTCGACTGGGCGGTGATCGCGCCGTTCACCCTCGCCGCGGTCGCCGGGTCCCTCGCCGGCAAGCGGGTCGCCGACCGGCTGTCCGCCCCCTCGCTCACCCGCGCGTTCGCCGTCCTCCTGGTGCTCGTGGCGGCGTACACCGGCGCGGTGGGCCTGGCCGGCCTGCTGGGCTGATCCCGGTCGGACCGCGACCGGCCCGCCCCGGTTGTGCGACCGTTCCCCGCATGGTCGCCGTCCTCTCCATCCAGTCGCACGTCGCCTACGGACACGTGGGCAACTCCTCCGCGGTGTTCCCCCTGCAGCGCCTCGGCATCGAGGTGTGGCCGGTGCACACGGTGCAGTTCTCCAACCACACCGGCTACGGCGAGTGGCGCGGCCGGGTCTTCGACGGGCCGGCCATCGAGGAGGTCGTGCAGGGCATCTCCGAGCGCGGGGTGCTCGGCCGCTGCGACGCCGTCCTGTCGGGGTACCTGGGGTCGGCCGACATCGGCCACGCGGTCGTGCAGACCGTCGCGCGGGTGCGGGCGGCCAACCCCGACGCCGTGTACTGCTGCGACCCGGTGATCGGCGACGTCGGCCGCGGCGTGTTCGTGCGGCCGGGCATCCCCGAGTTCATGCGCGAGGTCGCGGTGCCCGCCGCCGACGTCGTCACCCCCAACCACTTCGAGCTGGACTCGCTGTCGGGCCGCACCACCCGGACGATCGGGGAGGTCGCCGACGCGGTCACCGCCGTCCAGGCCCTCGGCCCACGCGTGGTGCTGACGACGTCCCTGGTCACCGACGACACCCCGGAGGACTCGGTCGACCTGCTCGCCTCCGAGGGCGGCCGGCACGTCCGGGTCCGGACGCCGCGGCTCGGCGTGGACGTGAACGGGGCCGGCGACGCGATCGCGGCGCTGTTCCTCGCCCACTGGCTGGCCGGCCGCGACGTCGGCACCGCCCTGGGCGCCGCTGCGGCCTCGGTGTACGGGCTGCTCAAGCGCACCGAGGAGGCCGGCTCGCGGGAGATCCTGCTCGTCGCCGCGCAGGAGGAGTTCGTGACACCCTCCCGCACGTTCGAGGTCACCGAGGTCTGAGCGCGGAGGAGCCGCCGTGGACGCGTCGCCCGCCCCCTGGCCACCCGGTGCCCGCTCCACGCACGTGGAGCTCGGCGGGGACCGCGTCCACCTCCTCGACCTGGGCGGCCCGCCGGGCGCGCCGGTGGTGCTGTGCGTGCACGGGCTCGGAGCCTCCGCGCTCTCCTTCGGCCTGCTGGGCCCGCTGCTGGCCGCCGACTCCCGCGTGCTCGCCGTCGACCTGCTCGCGCACGGCGGCTCCTCGGTGGGGGCCGACGCGGGCGCGGGCAACCGCCGGCTGATCGGGCGGGTCGTGCAGGAGGTCGTCGGGCAGCCGGTGGTCCTGGTCGGCCAGTCGATGGGCGGGGTGCTGGCGGTCCAGCACGCCGCCGAGGCGCCGGGGACGGTGGACCGGCTGGTGCTCATCGGCCCGCCGGTGCCCCGCCCGACGCGCCTGCCGCTGGACCCGGTGCTCGCCGCCCGGCGGGCCTTCCTGCGGCTGCCGCCGGTCGAGGCGGCGGTCGCCCGCACCCTGCGCCGGGCCACGCCCGAGGAGGTGGTCCGCCGGCAGGTCCGGCAGGCCACGCCGCACGCCGACCGCCTCCCCGCCGAGGTCGTCGCCGCCGCCGTGGCCGAGACCCGGGAGCGGGCCTCCCGGCCGGACGCCGCCGCCGCGCAGCGGGCGCAGTGGCGGGCGATCACCGACACCATGGCGGTGCTCGTGCGCCCGCGGCGGTTCCTGGCGACCGTGGGCGCGGTCGCCGCCCCCACCCTCTACCTGCAGGGCGCCGACGACCCGCTGGCACCGGCCGCGGCCGCGCGGGCCCTGGCGGCGGGCCGGCCGGGCTGGCGGCTGGAGGTGCTGCCCGGGGTCGGCCACCTGCCGCACCTGGAGGCGCCCGCGGGGACCGCGGACCGGATCCGCCGGTGGCTGGCCGAGCCGGTCGCCCGGGAGGCGGAGGCGGCCGGCCCCGCCTAGCGTGAACCGGTGCGGCTGTTCCGGACCAAGCCGGTCGAGATGCTCGGGGACGACGAGAGCGCGCACGTCGGGCACCTGCGCCGGCACCTGAGCGCCCGGCACCTGGTGGGATTCGGCATCGGCGTGGTCATCGGCACCGGCATCTTCACCCTCACCGGGGTGGAGGCCCGCGACACCGCGGGGCCGGCCGTGGTGGTCTCCTTCGCCCTCGCCGGCGTCGTCGCCCTGCTCGCCGCGCTCTGCTACGCGGAGCTGGCCGCCTCCGCCCCGACCGCCGGCAGCGCCTACTCCTACGCCTACGCCACCGCCGGCGAGGTGGTCGCCTGGGTGATCGGCTGGGACCTGTTCCTCGAGTTCGCCCTCGGCGCCGCCGTGGTGGCCCGGGGCTGGTCGGGCTACGTGGGCAACCTGCTCGACCTGCCGCCGTCGCTGTTCGGCGAGGAGGCGACGGTCAACGTGGGCGCCGCCCTGATCGTCGTCGTCCTCACGGTGGTGGCGGCGCTGGGCGTGCGGGAGTCCGCCCGCGTCACCGGGGCGCTCGTCGTCGTCAAGGTGGCCGTCTGCGTCTTCGTCGTCGTCGCCGGCGCCTGGTTCGTCCGCGGCGCCAACCTCACCCCGTTCGTGCCCGCGGCGCAGCCGGCCGAGGGGTCCGGCGGCCTGACCCGCCCGGTGATCCAGGCGATCGCCGGCATCGACCCGATCGCGTTCGGCGTCGGGGGTGTCCTCACCGCCGCCGCGGTGGTGTTCTTCGCCTACACCGGCTTCGAGGCGGTGGCCAACCTGTCGGAGGAGACCCGCCGCCCCGGCCGCGACCTGCCGCTCGGGCTGCTCGGCACGCTCGGGCTGTCCACCGCGCTCTACATCGGCGTCTCGCTGGTCGTCGTCGGGATGGTCCGCTACGACCGGCTCGACCGCGGTGCCCCGATAGCCGACGCCTTCGACCAGGTGGGCCTCGGCTGGGCGGCGGCCCTCATCGCGCTCGCCGCGGTCGCCGGGCTGACCTCGGTGATCCTGGTCGACCTCATCACGGTCAGCCGGATCGGCTTCGCGATGGGCCGGGACGGGCTGCTGCCGCCGGTGGTCGCGCGGGTCAGCCCGCGCACCGGGACGCCGGTCCGCGTCACGCTCTCCTTCGCCGTCCTGGTGCTGGTCATGGCCACGTTCGTGCCGCTGGGCACGCTGGCCGACCTGGTCAGCATCGGCACGCTGTTCGCGTTCCTGCTGGTGTCGGTCGCCGTGGTCGTCCTGCGGTACACGCGCCCGGAGATGCGCCGGCCCTTCCGGGTGCCGCTGTCCCCCGTGCTGCCCGCCGTCTCGGCGCTGGCCTGCCTGTACCTCATGCTCAACCTGAGCATCGAGACCTGGCTGCGCTTCCTGGCGTGGCTGGCGCTCGGCCTGGTGGTGTACGCGGCCTACGGCCACCGGCACTCGCGGGTGGGCGCCCGCGGCGACGTCAGGGGATGAGCACGAGCTTGCCGTGGGTGTGCCCGGCCATCCCCCGCCGGTGGGCCGCGGCGGCGTCGTCCAGCGGGTAGCTGCCGGCGACGACGACCTCGAGCCGGCCGGCCCCGGCGAGCTCGGCGAGCCCGGTCCGGGCGGCGTCGCGCAGCTCCGTGCCCGGGTCGGCCCCCGGCCCGCTGCCGAGCAGCTGCAGCCCCTCGGCGGCACCGCGGGCGAACGCGGCGATGGAGGCGATCCGCCGCCGGTCGGGCACCAGCTGCAGCGAGACGTCGACGGCCTCGTCCGTGCCGACGGTGTCCACGGCCGCGGTCACCCCGCCGGGCGCCAGCTCCCGCACGCGGTCGGCCAGGCCGGCGCCGTAGCGGACCGGCTCGGCGCCGAGCCGGCGCACCAGGTCCGCGCCGTCCCCGCCGACCGTGCCGACGACGCGGGCCCCGCGCAGGGCCGCGAGCTGCACCGCCATGAGCCCGACGCCGCCGGCGGCGCCGTGCACGAGCACGGTGTCGTCCGCGCCGACGCCGGTGGCGGTCAGCGCGTGCACCGCGGTGGCCCCGGTCAGCATCAGGCCGGCCGCCTGCTCCCAGCCCAGCGCCGACGGCTTGGGCACCAGCGCGGTGGCGGGCGCGACCAGCTCCGCGGCGTACGCACCGCTGAGCCGGAAGCCGATCACCTCGTCCCCGACCGCGACCGGGCCGTCCGGGCCGACGGCGTCCGGACCGACCGCGGTCACCACCCCGGCGGCCTCGAAGCCCAGCCGCCGCGGCAGCCGGTCCGGGTCGGTGCCGAACGCCCCGCTGTAGGACTTCCAGTCCGCGGGGTTCACCCCCGCCGCGCGCACCGCGACCCGCGCCTCGCCGGGACCGGGCTCGCGCACCGGCTCGTCGACGACGGAGAGCACCTCGGGCCCGCCGTAGCGGGGAGCCAGGACGACGTGCGTCATGCCCGACCGCAACCCGGTCGCGGGCCCGGCTGTTCCGGCCCGCGACCGGTCGTCACTCGCTGGCGGCCGTGCCCGTGTCGCCCTCGCCCTGCTTGCTGCTCGGCGGGCCGATCCAGACCGTCTTGGCGTTGGTGAACTCGTACATGCCCACCTCGGTCAGCTCCCGGCCGTAACCGCTCTGCTTGACCCCGCCGAAGGGCAGTTCCGGGTAGCTGGTCGTCATGCCGTTGACGAACGCCATCCCGGACTGGACGTCACGGATGAACCGCAGCCGCTCGCCCTGGTCCTCGCTCCAGAGGTTGGCGCCGAGCCCGTAGACGTGGTCGTTGGCGATCTTCAGCGCCTCGTCGAGGTCGGCGACGGTCCACAGGGCCGCGACCGGGCCGAAGACCTCCTCGGAGTACATCGCCATCTCCGGGGTCACGCCCGTGACCAGGGTGGGCTCGTAGAACCAGCCGGGCCCGTCCACCCGCTTCCCGCCGGTCACCACGGTCGCGCCCTTGTCGACGGCGTCCTGCACGTACCGCTCGACGTCGTCCCGCCCCGACGCGGTGGCCAGCGGGCCCACCTTGGTGTCCTCCTCCATCGGGTCGCCCACCGTCAGGGCCGCCAGCTTCTCGGCGAACAGGCGGGTGAACTCCTCGGCGACGTCGGTGTGGACGAAGAAGCGCTTGGCCGCGATGCAGCTCTGCCCGTTGTTCTGGCAGCGGGCGGTCACCGCGACCTCGGCCGCCTTGTCCAGGTCGGCCGACGGCATGACGATGAACGGGTCGCTGCCGCCGAGCTCGAGCACGGTCTTCTTGATGACGTCCCCGGCAACCCGCGCCACCGCCTCACCGGCGGCGTTGCTGCCGGTCAGCGTCGCGGCGACCACCCGGTCGTCGCGCAGCACCTGCTCGACGGCGCCCGACCCGATGAGCAGCGTCTGGAACACGTCGGCGGGGAAGCCGGCCTTCCGGAAGAGCTCCTCGAGGTAGAGCGCGGTCTGCGGCACGTTGCTGGCGTGCTTGAGCAGGCCGACGTTGCCGGCCATGAGCGCCGGCGCGGCGAACCGCATCGCCTGCCACAGCGGGAAGTTCCACGGCATGACCGCCAGCACCACGCCCAGCGGCTGGTGGACGACGTAGGCCTCGACCGCCCCGACCTTCTCGGCGTCGGCCGGCCGGGGCTGCAGGAACTCCTCGCCGTGCTCGGCGAAGTAGCGCAGCGCCTTGACGCACTTGGCGGCCTCGGCCTTCGCCGACGCCAGCGTCTTGCCCATCTCGGTGGTCATGAGCGCGGCGATCTGGTCGATGTCGGCCTCCAGGACATCGGCCGCCGAGCGCAGCCAGCCCGCCCGCTGCCGCGGGCTGGTCAGCCGGTACCCGTCGAACGCGGCCGCGGCGCGGGCGAGCTTCTCCCCGAGCGCCTCGTCCGACAGCGGCTCGTAGGTCTTGAGCGTCTCTCCCGTCGCCGGGTTGATCGTCGCGATGGCCATGGGTGTCCTCCCTCCGGGGTGGCCGGTCTCGGCCCCCAGCGCGTCACATCGTGCTCTCGCACCCGGTGCCCTGTCCCGGTCGGGCGCACACGCAGTGAGGACGGCGAGGGTGCGCTGCGGCAGGAGGCCCGCGTCGAGCGCTGCGCCTGCGAGGCGGGAGCAGCACACCTCCGACGCGCAGGCCGACCGGCTCGTGGACCCGTTCCGGTCGGTGGTGGCCGGGCCCTATGACGGCGCCGGGCCGAGCCGGAGGCGGACGAGCCGGTCGCCCCGGAACTCGGCCTCGACGCGGCCGCGACCGCCCGGTCCCCCGGCGGCGGGGTGCACCGACCAGGCGGTCCGCTCCCGGGTCACCTGCTTGCGGGTGACGTCGACGCGGGCGTCCTGCGCCAGCTCGCGCACCAGCTCCCGGAGCGGCCGCCCGCGCACCGGGCCGCGCTCGGTGAACGGTGCGGTGGAGGTCAGCTCGGCGTCGTCGGCGAGGGAGCGCACCAGCTCCTCGGCGTCGCCGCGCTCCCACGCCCGCTCGAAGGCCAGCGCGGTGAGGAAGGAGTCGGCCTGCCGTTCCCCCTGGGCCATGAGACCGCGGAGGAAGCGGATGTCGCGGTTGACCTTCGACGCCGGCCCCAGCCACCGCGCGGACCGCTGGCGGGGGAACTCGATGACCCGCACGGTGACCTGCCGGTAGCCCCCGCCGACCAGGTGACCCTCGGCCAGCAGCCGGTCGATCGTCTCGATGGCGTGCAGCTCCTGGTACAGGGAGAGGTTGCCGGCCAGCTCGTTGCGCCGGTCGGCGATGGCGAGCACGCTGCGCGGCACGCGCTCCCGGGCCGTCGGGTTGATCTGCACCACCCACAGCTCGTCCGGCTGCGCGTCGAGCAGCTCGCGCACCGGCGGGTTCTGGGAGAACAGGCCGTCCCAGTAGGTGCCGCCGTCGGCGCGCACGGCCGGGAACGCCGTGGGGATCGCCGCCGACGCCAGGACCATCTCGGCGCTGATCCGGTCGCGGCGGCTGGAGAAGGCCCGGAAGCGGCCCGACAGCACGTCGACGGCACCGATCAGCAGGAGCGGGTGGCGCGCGAGGTCGTCGACCTGGAACCGGTCGAAGTCGATCCACCGGCGGAGCAGCGCGCGGAAGTGCTCCAGGCCGGTGACCGGGATGTCGTACGGGCTCACGGCCGGCAGCAGGCCGATGCTCTGCAACGCCGTGCCCCACAGCATCCACCCGTTGATCGCCCGCTCAACGACGCCCGCGGCGGCGTTGTCGGTCCAGAACCCGTCCAGCCGGGCCTTCGCGGCCCGCCGGTCGCCGTCGACCAGGGCCGACCAGGCCAGCGCCGCGCACACCGCCCCACCCGAGGTCCCGCTGAGCCCCACGACCCGGGAGTCGTCGAGCTCGTCCGCGGTGAGCAACCGACCGAGGACGCCGGCCGTGAAGGCGGTGTGGCTGCCCCCGCCCTGACACGCGATGGCCACCCGCCGCTCGGGACCGCCGGTCACGCTGGCCTCCCTCCGGGAGGACGGCCGTCCGTCAGGACGGGGAGGCGGTGGGGGTCTGCTCGTCCCCCGCGGGCGGCGGAGGTGCCACCCGGCGGTGCCGGGACAGCTGGGTCAGCCGACGGACGAACCGGCCGTCCCGGTGCGGCACGTGCACGCGCGGCCAGTGCACGTGCGGCCGTGGGAGGCGGTCCACGACGTGCGCCGGCAGGTGTACGTGCGGCAGGTGCAGGTGGGGCACGTGCCGCCCGGACTCCGGCGACCCCGGCGCCAGCAGCGCCGCCGCCCGCGCGCGCAGCGAGGCCTCCTCCCGCGCCCGGATCGCCACCTGCGCCGCTCGGTGGTGCGCCTCCCACCGGGCGGTGTTGCTCCTCGCCAGCCAGATGACCAGCCCGGTGGCAGCCAGGAAGCCGAGGACGCTGACGAACGCCCACCCCATGACGGCCCCTCTCCTGAGGCCGCCGCGCAGCCCGGGTGCCCGGCGTCCGCGGCGATGAGCGGAGGATCCCGCGGTCACGCTTGCGGAACAAGGTCGTCCGTCACGGCGCGCAGGTGACACGCCGGGAGACGTCGAACGGGTGGCGACGGGGTGCCGGGTCAGGCGGCGTCGAAGCGCAGCACCGCCTGCAGCGGCGGGGCCGCCAGCCGGCGGCCGGCCAGGTCGGCCAGCAGCCGCGGCCCCTGCTCGAACGGCAGGACGTCGGTCACCAGGCAGCTGCGGACGTCGTCCCCCCGGGCTCGCAGCAGGTCGAGGGTGACCTCGGCCAGCGCGGTCCGCGGCCAGGCGTCGGCCATGCCGCGGGGCACCCGGCTGATCTGGGCGCAGACCACCGACAGGCCGTTGTGGTGAAACTCCTCGCCGAGCCGCACCGCCTCCGCCCCGGCCTGGTAGAAGCCCAGGTCGACGGCGACACCCTGCGGCCGCAGCGCCTTGAGCGCGGTGGCCAGCGCGGCGTCGTGGCCCCGGCACTGGAGCACCACGTCGGCGCCGGCGTCCCCCGGCCCGTGCCGCCAGCGCCGCTTGACCGCCCGCCAGGCCGAGGCGTCGGCGTCGTCCATGGTGGCCAGGCCCAGGGTCTCGGCGACCGCCCGGCGCGCGGGTGAGGGCTCGGCGACCACGACGTCCGCGGCACCGTGCCGGACGGCGAGCAGCGCCGAGAGCAGGCCGATCACGCCCGCGCCGGTGACCAGCACGTGCCGGTCGCGGACGCCGGCGTCGAGACCCGCGGCGGGCCCGGCGAGCGCGGCGGCCGCGTGCAGCAGGCCGTTGACGCAGATCGGCCCCATCTGGGCGAGGTAGACCCCGAGGACCGGGTCGAGGTCGTCGGGCACCGGGACCACCGTCGTCGTGGCCGGGTCGACGCAGCGCCCGGTGCGGTGCCCGTAGGCCACGGCCACCAGCGCGCCCTCCGCGAGGGCGGGGGTGCGGCTCTCGGTGACCCGGCCGACCTCCATGTAGCCCAGCGCGCGGACCGGGTAGGCCGCGGGCGGACCGCTGTCGTCGAACGAGCGGGTGTCGGGGTCCCAGTGCAGCAGGTGGTGCGGGTCGGTGCCGCGGACCAGGGCGACCTCGGTGCCGGCGCTCACCCCGCTCCACTCGGTGTGCACCCACGCCTGCCCGGGACCGGGCTCGGGCTCCACGTCGTCGATGACCGCCGGCTGTCCGGGCGCGACGACCCCGATGGTGCGGATCGGCCGGCCGCTCACGGTGCTCCCCGGTCCGCCGCCGCGGCGGCCCTGACCTGGGCGGTCCTCGTCGTCACGCGGCCTCCCTGCCCAGGGCGCCCGACCCGCAACCCCTGCAGACCGGCCACGCGTACCGGCCGACCGGCCCGGGTACTCCCGACCGGTCGCGGAGCCCACGACGCCGGACGGTGGAACCGAGGAAGCCGTGACCGCGAAGCCGTTCGCCGACCGCGCCGCGGCCGGGCGCGCGCTCGCCGCCCGGCTGGCCGGGTCGGCCGCGCCGGACCTGGTGGTGCTCGGCCTGCCCCGCGGCGGGGTGGTGGTGGCCGCGGAGGTCGCCCGCGCGCTCGGCGGGACCCTCGACATCGTCGTCGTCCGCAAGGTGGGCGTGCCGTGGCAGCCGGAGCTCGCGATGGGGGCGATCGCCGCCGCCGGCGAGGACGTGGAGACCGTGCGCGAGGAACGGGTCCTCGCGCGGGTCGACCTGGACGACGAGGCCTTCGCCCGGGCCCGCGAGGACGAGATCGCGGAGCTGCGCCGCCGGGAGCAGGCCTACCGGCAGGGTCGGCCGGCCACCCCGCTGGCCGGGCGGCCGGTGGTCCTGGTGGACGACGGCCTGGCCACCGGCTCCACGATGCGCGCCGCCGTCGCCGCCGTCCGCCGGCAGGCGCCCGCCCGGGTCACCGTCGCCGTGCCGGTCGCCTCGCCGTTCGCCTGCGAGCGGATCGCGGCCGACGTCGACGAGGTCGCCTGCCTGTGGGCGCCGGCGTCGTTCTCCGCGGTCGGCCAGGGGTACGACGACTTCCGCGCCACCACCGACGAGGAGGTCCGCGCGGCCCTCGACGGCCCCGCGCCCTGAGGCGTCACGAGCCCCGGCACCGGGGTATGGCGCCGAGATGAGCGAGCGCCTGGTCGCGGACCTGGTCGTCGAGCGGCTGCGGCAGTGGGGCGTCCCGCGGGTCTACGGCTACTCCGGCGACGGCATCAACGCGGTGATGGGTGCGCTGCGCCGGGCCGGGGAGCCGGAGTTCGTCCAGGCGCGGCACGAGGAGGCCGCCGCGTTCATGGCCGTGGGGCACGCCAAGTACACCGGCGGCGTCGGCGTCGTCCTGTCCACCCAGGGGCCCGGCGCGGTGCACCTGCTGACCGGGCTCTACGACGCCAAGCTCGACGGCGTCCCGGTCGTCGCGGTGATGGGCCAGCAGCAGCGCACGGTGATGGGGTCGCAGTACCAGCAGGAGATCGACCTGCTGTCCCTGGTCAAGGACGTCGCCGCGCAGTTCGCCCAGGTGGTGACGACAGCCGAGCAGCTGCCGCTGGTCCTCGACCGGGCGTTCCGCACCGCGCTGGCGACCCGCTCCCCGACGGTCGTCGTCCTCCCCCACGACGTGCAGCAGCTGCCGGCTCCGGAGGGCGACCAGGAGCACGGCGTCGTGCTGACCGCGCCGACCTGGCGCCCGGGGCGGGTCCTCCCCCACGACGACGACCTGCGCGCCGCCGCGGACGTGCTCGACGCCGGGGCGAAGGTCGCCCTGCTGGTCGGCCAGGGCGCCCGGGCCGCCCGCGCAGAGGTCGTCGCCGTCGCCGAGCGGCTGGGGGCGGGGATCGCCACCAGCCTGCTGGGCAAGCCGCACGTCGACGAGGACCACCCGCTCGCGGCCGGGGTCATGGGCCACCTGGGGACGACGGCCAGCGGCTTCCTCCTCGGCACCTGCGACACCCTGCTGATGGTCGGCACCAACGACCCCTGGACGGAGTACTACCCGCCGCCGGGACAGGCCCGGGCCGTGCAGATCGACCTCGACGGGCGCCACCTGGGCGACCGCTACCCGATCGAGGTGCCGCTGCTCGGGGACGCCGGCGAGACGCTGCGCGCGCTGCTGCCGCTGCTGCGGGACCGGGACCGGAGCTCGTGGCGGGGCGAGGTCGAGAGCGCCGTCCGCTCGTGGCGGGAGCTCGCGGAGCGGCGCGCGCGGACGCCGGCCGAGCCGGTCAACCCCGCGCTCGTGGTGGCCGAGCTCAGCCCGCGTCTGCCCACCGACGCGCAGGTCGCCGTGGACGTCGGGTCGGTGACCTACTGGTACGCCCGTCACCTGCGGCTGCCCGAGGCCGTGCCGGCGCACCTGTCGAGCACCCTGGCGTCGATGGGCTGCTCGGTCCCCTACGGGCTGGCGGCCAAGCTGGCCGAGCCGGGCCGGCCGGTGGTCGCGCTCAGCGGCGACGGTGCGATGCAGATGCTGGGCAACGCCGAGCTGGTGACCGTGGCGCACCGCTGGCGGCAGTGGGCCGATCCCCGGTTCGTCGTCTGCGTGCTGCACAACCGCGACCTGGCGGAGGTCACCTGGGAGCAGCGGGAGACGGAGGGCGACCCCCGGTTCGACGAGAGCCAGTCCCTGCCCGACTTCCCCTACGCCGGCTACGCCGAGCTGCTGGGGCTCACCGGCATCCGGGTGACCGACCCCGCGGAGCTCGGCCCGGCGTGGGACCGGGCCCTGGCCGCCGACCGGCCGGTCGTCCTCGAGGCCCTGGTCGACCCCGACGTGCCGCTGCTGCCGCCGTTCCCGGCCGGGGAGCAGAAGCTGGACTCCTTCCGCTCCGGGCTGGCGCAGGAGGGGCCGGCCGGCGAGCACGCCCGGCGCCTGCTCGACACCTACGCCGACCAGGAGCGCGACGCCGGCCGCTGATCGCCTCCCCGGCCTCGGCGCGGCTCCTCCGGCTACCCGGCCCCCGTGCGCGGCGGAAGCGGACCAGCCCCGCAGCGGAACAGGTCCCCGTACGCCTGACGGGCCAGGATCTCGGCCGCCGCGCAGTCGGCGGCGCCCCGCCCGACGATCAGCGCCATGAGGTCGTCGCGCTCAGCGGGGGTGACGTAGTCGGCCAGCTCCCGTGTCAAGGCCCGGTGCGCCCGCCGTGTGCTGCTGGCGTGGCTGACGTGGACACGGAGCCTGCGGTGCAGGGCGATCCAGGGCATCACTGTCTCCAGTCCCCCCGACATCGCAAGTCTCCCACGACGGGGCGGGTCCGTCCCCGGGATGGCCGCTCGGGCCGACCACCGTCGTCTGCCGTGCTCAACCCGCCGTGAGGACCGACCAGGCGGCGGCCTGGACACGCCACGTCCGGGACGGGACCGGGTCCCCGAGCTCGCCGTCCGCGTCGAGCGTGACCGGCGCCCCGGAGAACGTCACCTCGCGGCCGGACACGACGAGGACGTCGTCCCGCGCGGTGTGCCGGCCGGTCACCAGCGCCAGCGCGTAGGCGGCCCGGGCCAGCGGACCGGTCGCCGTGCAGACGACGACGTCGGCGAGGCCGTCGTCCGGCCGAGCGTCCGGGGCGAGGGGGTGACCGCCGCCGATCGTCGGCCCGTTGCACACGGCGGCCATGAGAACGCGCCCGCCACCGACGGGCCGGCCGTCCACCTCCACGACGAGGTCCCAGCCGGTCGTCGTCAGGCCGGCGAGCACCGCCCCGACCGGGAAGGCGGCCCGCTTGAGCACGGGCTTGACCCGGGCCGCCGCCGCGTAGGCGCGGGGCCCGACGCCGGCGTGGACGGCGTTGACCACGACCCCGCCCACGTCGTCGCGCAACAGGTCCAGCCGCCGCGGGACGCCGGTGGCCACGACGGTGGCGGCCGCGACCGGGTCGAGCGGCACGGCGAGGGCCCGGGCGAGGTCGTTGCCGGTGCCGAGCGGGACGACCCCGAGGGGCTCGGCGGCGTCGAGCGACCCCGCCCGGTCCAGTGACCGCACCACCGCGTGAACGGAACCGTCCCCGCCCACGACCACCAGTCGCCGGCCGTCGCGGGCCGCGACCGCCGCGTCGAGCTCGTCCTCGTCGCCGGTCACGGCGACCTCGACCTCGGCGTGCCGGCGCAGCTCGGCCACGCTGGCGGTGACCGCCTCGTCGTCGGCGGTGCCCGCCGACCGGTTCACGACCGCGAGCAGCCGGCGCACCCTCCGCTCCTACCTCTCCCCGTCACTCACGGACAGGCGACCGGCGTCGTCGGCGAGGAGCTGGAACTGCCGCTCGACGACGGCGTGGTCGTCGGCGAGGAGTGGCCGATGTCGCCGGGCTGCGCCGGGTGCTGCAGGGCCATGGGGTCCCCCGTCCTGAGTGGCGCGCGATCAGACCACCAGCCATCTACCCGGGCCGCGGTCCGGCACGCATCGCCCCCTCCGGGAGGCCCGGCCCGGGTGCTCGCCACGGTCGCGGCGCGCCTGCGCAGCGCGCTGGGGCCGTTCCCGGTGATCGGGGTCGGCCTCGCCGTCGCCCTCGGCATCACCGAGGCGGGTGGTCGCGGCTCTGGCCGGCACCCGGCCCGCCTGTACGTCGCGGCGCACCGTGCCACCGACGTCTTGGCGGGCCCCCTCGCGCCAGGAGACATCCCCGCTGAGCAGGATCGCGGCCAGCGTCGAGCCGAGGGCCACGGTGACCACGAGGTCGAAGGCGTTGAGCGTGGCCGGCGTCCGCTTGCCCGACAGCCGCAGCACCACCACCACGGCCAGGTGGGCGCAGGCCCGCCAGCGAGGATGCGGCCCAGGTCGGACCGCGAGTCGAGCCACATCTGCGTCTCCTGTCCCGCGTGCCGGTCACAGCTGGGGCCGGACGCCGGCCTCCCCCGCGAGTGAGGACGGCGCCAGTGGACCGTTCCCCTCGACGGCGGCCCGGCCGGGTCCTCGACGTCCGAGCGGCAGGACGGTCCGCCGCTCGCTGCCCTCCAGTTCCAGCGCCAGCGCCGCGTACAGCGCCAGTGCCCCGAGGGCGAGACCGACCCAGCCGGCGGCCGACTTCCAAGCGGCGGAAGCGGTCAGCTCGTACGCGCCGGTGACGGCGAACCGGATCCCGGCCAGGCACATCACCGCGGCGGGGACGAGCTTGCTCGCCGCAGCGGACACCGCCGGCACCTGCATGGCCACCCCGGCGGTCACCAGCAGGACGCCGAGGCCGGCGCTGGTGGCTCCCGGGGGCGAGGTGAGCGTGGTGAGGCCGACGACGGCCCACGTGCCGGTCAACACCCCCATCCCGGTGGCGGCCACCGGGTCGCGTGCGAGGAACCCGACGACCGCCGCGGTGAGTTGCAGCGGCACGGTCGCCGCCAGGGCGGTCAGCCCGGCGACGCGTCCCTGGTCGGGCGGAACCCACCCCAGCTGGACTGCCGAGAGGACGACGGTGGCCAGGGCCAGGGCGAGGAAGCCCAGCGGCAACGGGGTGGCGACCGGGCGGAGGACGACGCGGGTGGCGGGCTCGCCCATCAGCTGACGAGGGCCTGGGTCGCGGACTCCTTGAGCTTGGCGTTGGCCCACCGCATCTGCCGCAGCGTGTCGGGGTGGCAGCGCTGTGCCAGGTCGAGCAGCTCCCGCTTGCGGGCGCCCTGTGCCGCCTGGGCCAGGAGCTCCCAGTCCAGCGAGACCCCGGCCGCCTCCCGGTGGACGTGCCGCAGGTCGGCGAGCAGCAGCAGGCCGGGCTCCGGACGGCGGCCGAGCAGGTCGGATGTGGCCTGCTGGACCTTCTCGAGGATCCCGGGTTCGCCCGCCGGCTCGGGATCCAGGTCGAGGCCGTAGTCCTCTCCGATGCGGGCCAGCTCGGTGACGTGCCGCTGTGACCAGCGGGCGATGTCGCGGGCGATGTAGAAGACCTCGTGGTCGGCCTTGTGCCGGTCCGAGATCGCGAGCAGCACCCGTGCCAGGTGGTTCTCGGAGCGGTGCAGCTCCTCGATCGCCAGGTGCAGCTTCACCGCGCACCCCCCTCGACCAGCTCCTCGACCGCCTCCGCAGCCGTGCCGCCGCGGGTGGGTGGTACCTCCGCCGCCACCGGCCGCGACCCGGTCGTCGTCGGCGCCGGGGCGGGGCCGGTGGCCTCGGCGAGCCGGGTGACCGCGGCGGCGGCGGTCTTGAAGATCGGCTGCTTGGAGCAGGCGTCCCAGTCGGTGAGCGTGAGCTCGTTGGCCGCCCGCCCGCCGTCCCCGGAGGGTTCGGAACCGTCGGGCTCGTCCCAGTAGCCGTAGTGGAAGGGCAGGAAGACCACGCCGGGCCGGATGCCGCTGATCCGCAGCCGGCCCTGCACCCGGCCCCGGGGGGTGCTCACCTCGAGCAGGTCGCCCTCGCCCCAACCGCGGTCGGCGGCGTCGGAGGAGGACATCTCGACCCACACCTCCGGCGCCGCGGCCTGCAGCTGGGGTGCGCGGCCGGTCTTGGTGCGGGTGTGGAAGTGGTACAGCGTCCGGCCGGTGACCAGCTGGAACGGGAACTCCTGGCTGGGCAGCTCGTGCGGCGGCAGGTACTCGGCCGCCTTGAGCACCGCCTTGCCCGCGGGGTTGAGCGCCCGGTACTCGGTCTCGTCCAGCGGCGCTCCGGTGACCAGGTCGCGGCCGTAGCTCTCGCAGTAGTCCGGTGCGGCCCAGAACTGCCCGTCGACGTAGATGCGCTCGGTGCCGTCGGGGTGCTCGTCGGTGCACGGCCACTGGATGCCGCTGCCGCTGCGGAGCTTGTCGTAGGACAGGCCGGTGTAGTCGCACGGGCGCCCACGGCTGCACTCCTTCCAGCCCTCGAAGGCGCCCTCCGGATCGCTCCACTTCACCAACGGCGCGCCGTCCCTGTCCTCCAGTCCCAGCCGGGAGGCGAAGTCGATCAGGATGTCCAGGTCGGACCGGGCCTCGCCCGGTGGGTCGACGGCCTTCTCCGACAGGTGCACGGTGCGGTCGACGTTGGTGAAGGTCCCGGTCTTCTCCCCCCAGGTCGCCGCGGGCAGGACGACGTCGGCCAGCTGCGCGGTCTCGGACAGGAAGATGTCCTGGACCACCAGGAACAGCCGGTCCTGGCTCAGCAGCTCGCGCACCCGGCCCAGCTCCGGCAGCGACACCGCCGGGTTGGTCGCCGTGACGTAGAGGAAGCGGATCGAGCCCTCCTCGATGTAGCGCAGCTGCTGCATGACGTGCGTCGGCGGCGAGTAGTGCGGGATGTCCATGGGGTCGACGTTCCAGACCCGCGCCAGGTCCTGGACGTGCGCGTCGTTCGACCAGTTCCGGAACCCCGGCAGGTCGCCGTCCGCCCCGGCCTCGCGGGTGTTCTGCGCGGTGGGCTGGCCGTTCATCTGCAGGACTCCGCACCCCGGCTTGCCGAGCATGCCGCGGATGATGTTGGTGTTGTTGACCTGCACGGCCGCGGCGGTGGCCTGGTGGGACTGGTAGAAGCCCTGCAGCACGGTGGAGACCAGCCGCTGCGCGGTGCCGATCAGCCGGGCGGCCTCCCGGATCTGCTCGGCCGGGACGTCGCAGACCTCGGCGGCGACCTCGGGGGCGTAGTCCTGCACCCGCTTGGCCAGCTCGTCGAAGCCGACCGCGTGCGCCTCGACGTAGTCGTGGTCGACCCAGTCGTTGGCGACGATCTCGTGCAGCAGCGCGTTCATCAGCACCACGTTCGTGCCCGGCCGCGGCGCGAGGTGCACGGTCGCCGCCCGGGCCACCGGCGTCTCCCGCGGGTCGACGCAGACCACCTTCGGCGGGTTCGGCCCGGCCAGCCGGTCCAGGACGCGGCTCCACAACACCGTCTGGGTCTCGGCCACGTTGTGCCCGTAGAGGGCGATGACGTCGGCGGAGTCGATGTCGGTGTAGGAGCCCGGCTGCCCGTCGGAGGCGAACGACTCCTTGAGCGCGGCGGCCGCGGTGGCCGTGCACAGCCGGGTGTTGCCGTCGACGTGGTTGGTGCCGATGCCGCCGTGCGCGATCAGCCCTAGGGTGTAGTACTCCTCGAGGAACAGCTGACCGGTCGTGTAGAAGGCGACCGAGCTGGGGCCCTGCTCGTCGAGCAGCTCCCGGCACCGGCCGGCGACGGCGTCCATCGCGGTGTCCCAGTCGGTCTCCACCAGCTCGCCGTCCCGCCGGATGAGCGGCCGGGTGAGCCGGTCGGGCGAGTTGTTGGCCTGCCAGCCGAACAGGTCCTTGGGGCCCAGTCGGCCGTGGTTGACCCGGTCTCCCGCCCGGCCGCGGACGCCGACGATCCGGCCGTCCTTCACCGCGATGTCCAGGCCGTCGCCGTTGGAGTGCAGGATCGTCGCCGACTGCACCCAGCGGTCGACGTCGTCCTCGGTCAGCCCGTCGGCCAGGTAGGAGTCGACCCGCGTCGGCCAGGCGTCCCCCGGTCCGTACGGCGTCCTCGTCCCCCACGGCTCGGCGATCCGGTCGATGCGCGACATGGCGGTTGCAGTACCCAACGCGGCGCGTCGCTCCCACATGCGCACATGACGGCTCGGTGACGGGAGGGGTCGCGCTCACCGGGTCGGGTATGGACGCGGGCACTGACCGAACGACGAGAGGGCAGTCATGACCGTCGTTGACCGGATGCTCGACACCTACCCCAAGGACCTCGGCGGGGTCGACCGCGAGAAGCTGCGGGCCTGCATCGAGGCGTGCGTCGAGTGCGCGCAGGCGTGCACCGCGTGCGCGGACGCCTGCCTGAGCGAGGACTCGGTCGCCGAGCTCACCACGTGCATCCGCACCGACGCCGACTGCGCCGACGTCTGCGAGGCCACCGGGCGGGTGCTGTCCCGGCACACCGGTTACGACGCGAACCTCACCCGTGCGGTGCTCGAGGCGTGCGCGGCCGCCTGCCGGGCCTGCGGCGACGAGTGCGATCGCCACGCGGAGATGCACGAGCACTGCCGGGTGTGCGCGGAGGTCTGCCGCCGCTGCGAGCAGGCCTGCCGCGACCTCGTCGCCTCCCTGGGCTGACCCCCTCCACGGCCAAAGTGGCCACAAAGGCCGCTCCGTCGGGGGCCTTCGTGGCCACGAAGGCCGGAGAGTCACCCGGGCATGCGCAGGATCGGCTTGACCACGGCGCCGCTGTGCGAGGCCTCGACGGCGTCCTCGATCTGCTCCAGGGGGAAGTACTCGACCAGCCGGTCGAACGGGAACCGGCCCTGGGCGTGCAGGTCCATGAGCGCGGCGATGAGCGCCTGGCCGTACCCGCTGCCGCCGAGGGTGCCGCGGATGGTCTTGCCCCACAGCGTGGACAAGTGCTCGACGTTGAACTCCGCGCCGGCCGGGGCGCCGCCGATGAGCAGCGCGGTGCCCAGCATCCCGACCGAGTCGATCGCCTGCCGGACGACGGAGATGACGCCGGTGCAGTCGAGCGTGGCGTCGGCCGGACCGCCGCAGACGTCCTGGACCGCCTGCACCGGGTCGGTGTCGGTCGCGTCGACGGTGTGGGTGGCGCCGAGGTCGGCGGCCAGCCGCAGCCGGCCGGGGTGCCGATCGACGGCGATGATCGTGGTGGCCGCGGAGTTGCGGGCGGCCATCACCGCCGCCAGCCCCACCGTGCCCGCGCCGTAGACCACGATCGAGCTGCCCGGCTCGGGCCGCAGGGTGTTGAACACCGCACCCGCGCCGGTGGCCAGGCCGCAGGCCAGCGGGCCCATGAGCTCGACCGGCAGCCCCTCGGGGACGGGCACCAGCGAGGCGGCGGTCGTCATCGAGTAGGTGGCGAACGACGACTGGCCGAAGAAGTGGCTGGCCAGCGGCTGCCCGTCGGTGGTCCGCAGCGCGGAGGGCCCGTCGAGGCGGTGCCCGCCGCCGACCAGCTCGGCCATCCGCAGGCAGTAGCGCGGCTCCCCCCGGACGCAGTTGCGGCAGTCGCCGCAGTACGGCCAGCCGAGGACGACCGCCTGGCCCTCGCGGAACCCGGTGACGCCCTCCCCGACGGCGACGACCGTGCCGGCGCCCTCGTGGCCCAGCACGCCGGGCAGGGGGAAGGGCAGGTCACCGTCGCGGGCGATGCCGTCGGTGTGGCAGAAGCCGGTGGCGGCCACCTTGACCAGCACGTCGCCGGGGCCGGGCTCGTCGAGCTCGACGTCCTTGACCACGAACGGGCCGTGCAGTTCCTCGACGACGGCGGCGGTGATCCTCACGCGGGTCCTCCTCGGTAGGGCGGGGTTCCTTCGGTGGCGGCTGCCGGGCCCTCGACCGGCCAGCCGCCACGCGCGGACTGGGTGAGCACGCGGGAGATGCCGCGCGCCGCGGCCCGCACGCCCGGGGCGGCGGAGCGGACGGCGGCCGGGGAGTCCCCGCGCACGACGACCGACAGCGCGGCGACGACGCTGTCGTCGAGCGTGATCGGCGCGGCGACCGACACCGCGTCGACGGTCACCTGGCGGTCGCTGATCGCCAGGCCGGCGCGGCGCACCTCCGCCAACACCCGGCGCAGCTCCCGCGGGTCGGTGATGGTGTGCGGGGTGTAGCGCTTCAGCGGCGCGGCCAGCACCCGCTCCTGGACGTCGACCGGCGCGTGCGCCAGCAGCACCAGCCCCACCCCGGTCGGCGGCAGCGCGAACCGGCCGCCGACCTGGGTGAGCACCATGACCGCGTCCCGGCCGGCGAACCGCTCGACGAAGACGACCTCGACGTCGTCGCGCACGGCCAGCTGGACGTTCTGGTGGGTGACCTCGTAGAGGTCCTCCATGAACGGCAGGGCCGCCTCCCGCAGGCCCAGCCCGCGGGGCGCGAGCGCGCCGAGCTCCCACAGCCGCAGTCCGACGCGGAAGCGGCCGTCGGCGTCCCGCTCCAGCCCGCCCCACCGGCGCAGCTCGCCGACCAGCCGGTGGGCGGTGGACAGCGGGACGTCGACGATGCGGGCGATCTCGGACAGCGTGAGCGCCGGCCGCTCCGGGGTGAACGCGTCCAGGACGGCCAGGAGCTTGCCGCCCGACGTCCGCGGCCGGGCCGGCTCGCCGCCGGCCACGCTGCTCCGCCGGCTCAGAGCTCGAGGACCAGCTTCGGGCAGGCCGCCCGGGACACGCAGATGAACATCGTGTCGTTGGCCGCCTGCTCCGCCGGGGTCAGCAGCGAGTCGCGGTGGTCGACCACGCCCTCGAGCACCGGCGTCTCGCAGGTGCCGCAGGTGCCCTCCTGGCAGGAGGACAGCACCGGGATACCGGCCTCCTCGACGACCTCGAGGATGGACTTCTCCGGCGGCACGGTCACGGTCAGGCCGCTGGTGGCGAGCTCCACCTCGAAGGACTCGGCCAGTACTGGCTCGCCCTGCTCCTTGGGGCTGAACCGCTCCAGGTGCAGGCTGCCCTCGGGCCAGGCGGAGGCCACGTGCTGCTCGACGGCCTTGAGCAGCGGCTCGGGGCCGCAGGTGTAGACCACCGTGTCCGGCCGCGCGGTGCCGAGGATCTTGGGCAGGTCGATCAGGCCGACCTCGTCCTGCGGGTGCAGGGTGACCCGGTTGCCGGTGGCGTCCTCCAGCGCCTCGAGGAACGCCATCGAGCGGCGGCTGCGGCCGCCGTAGTGCAGCTCCCAGTCCGCGCCGGCGGCCTCGGCGGCGGTCAGCATCGGCAGGATCGGGGTGATCCCGATGCCGCCGGCGACGAACAGGTACTTGGGCGAGTCGACCAGCTCGAAGTTGTTGCGCGGCCCGCGGACGTCGATCTCGGCGCCCTCGACGAGCGTCTCGTGCACGTGCTCCGACCCGCCGCGGCTCTCCGGCTCGCGCAGGACGGCCACCCGCCACACCGAGCGGTCGTTCGGGTCGCCGCACAGCGAGTACTGGCGGACCAGGCCCTCGCGCAGCTTCAGGTCGATGTGCGCGCCCGGCGCCCAGGCGGGCAGCTCCGCCCCGGAGGCGTCGCGCAGGTCGAGGACGACGACGCCCTCGGCGCCGGTCGTCCGGGCGGCCACCTGCAGGCGCAGGTCCACCTCGTCGTGCGTGGTGTGCACGGGGTACTCCGTTTCTCGGACCCGCTGCTGGGTCCCGCCGCGACCTCGCGAGCGGTGGGACCCAGCAGCGGGTCCCTTCGTCAGACCAGGACCGGGGTGCGTGACCTGATGATCGACGGGTCCGTGACCCGGTGCGCGGGCGGGGGCGGCAGGACGTCCGGCAGCGGCCGCACCGTCGGCCCGCCGGCCGGGTGGTCGGGATGGGCGAGCAGCCACTCCCACATCTCGATCGGGTCCTCGCCCTCGGCCTCGGCGCCGCAGTGGCACAGGCCGCGCAGCCGGTCCGAGCCGGGCAGCCAGTTGATCCGCAGCACCTTGTCGCCGGCGAGCACCTCGCGCGGCGGGGGCAGTTCCATGCCGTTCCCTCCCGGACTCGTGCCGTAGGAGGCGGTCACCGGGCCGTCGCCGCCGCCTGCTCGACCGGGGCCCCGGAGGCCTCGGCGGCCATGCGGGCGATCAGCCGGCGGGCGGCCAGGCCACCGGTGTCGATGTTGATCGACAGCTCCTGGTACCCGTCGGGCTCGCCGGTGAGAACCTGCTCCAGGACGTCGAGCGCGGTCACGTCCTGCAGGACGACGGTGCGGTTGTTGGTCGCGAGGAACTCCGACACCTGCTCGTCGTCGATCGCGAAGTCGCGGGCCACCGCCCAGAAGTCGTGGGTGGAGTGCTCGGTCTCCGGCGTGATCGCGTACACGACCTCGACGTGGAAGCCGTTCGGGTCGGTGCCGTCCTCGTTGGGCAGCACGCCGACCGGGGCGACCCGGCTGTGCAGCTTGTACAGGCACGGCGGGGTGTACTCGATGTCCTGCCAGCGGGTGATCCGGCCCTCGATGCCGGTGCTCTTGGCGTAGAAGGGCGGGCACTCCGCGTCGGCCATGTGCCGGCTGACGTAGACGATCCCGGCCTCCTCGTCGACCTCGGTGGTGATCGGCGTGTCGGCGACCTCGGGGGTGCCGATGTACCCGCCGTGCAGGTAGGTCTCGTGCGAGAGGTCCATCAGGTTGTCGATGAGCAGGCTGGCCCGGGCCTGGAGGGGCTCCATGCCGCTGACGACCGTCCAGCCCTCCTGGTCCAGCCACGGGGCCCGCGGGATGCGGGTGCTCTCGGCCTTGTCCGGGTCGCCGATGAAGACCCAGACGAAGGAGTCCTGCTCCACGACCGGGTAGGACTTCAGCCGCGCCGTCCGCGGGACCCGCTTCTGGCCGGGGACGGCGACGCAGACGCCGTCGGCGCCGTAGGTGAAGCCGTGGTAGCCGCAGACGACGGTGTCGCCGTTGAGGTGGCTGGGCTTCTCCGACAGCGGGAACCGACGGTGGACGCAGCGGTCGCTCATCGCGGTGACCTGACCGGCCTCGGTCCGCCAGAACAGGATCGACTCGCCGCAGATCGTGCGGCTGAACAGCTCCCGGCCGATCTCACGGCCGTAGGCGGCCACGTACCACTGGTCCTGGACGATCGACGTCATCTGCATGCCTCCACGCTCGTACTCCTCGGCTCCTACCCACGGTGACGGCCGTCACCGCTCCCGGGGTACCGGACTTCCACGATGTGGAAGCCCGGCTCACCGGAGGGTGCGCGGGCGACCGGCCAGCGCCGCGGCACCCATGAGCACCGCGGTCACCCCGAGCAGCAGCCCCAGTGGCGCGGACCACCCGCCGGTCGCCGCGTACACGGCCCCGACCACCAGCGGCCCGGTGGCGCCCACGGCGTACCCGACCAGCTGGGCCATGCCCGACAGCCGCCGGGCCGCGGCGTCGTCGGCGGCGCGCAGCACGAGGACGGTGAAGGCGAACGCGATGCCCGCGCCCTGGGACAGGCCGCCCAGCACCGCCCAGGCGACCCACAGCCCCGGCGCGAGCCACAGCCCCAGCACCAGCACGCCCCAGGACGCGGCGACGACGACGCCCAGGCCGCTCTGGCCGCGCGCCCGGGGCCGCCGGGCGAGGACCGCGGGGACCAGCAGGCTCCCGGGGATGCCCAGGACCTGGAACAGGGAGGCGGCCACGGCCCCGGGCCGCAGCCCCTGGCCCAGCTCGTCGAGCAGCAGCGTCGGCAGCCAGGCGGTGATCGCGTAGTAGAGGACCGACTGGAGGGCCAGGACGGTCGCCACGGCCCACGCGACCGGCGAGCGCCAGACAGGAGCGGCCGGCGCCGCGGGAGCCGTCTCGGGCGCCGCCGCGGCACCCGGCCCGCTCCCCCGCCCGCGGGTGGCGACCAGCCACAGGACGGCCGCAGCCAGCGCGAGGACCGCCCACGCGGCCAGCGCCGTCCGCCAGCCGGTGAGGCCGCCCAGCGGGGCGGTGAGCGCGGCCGTGAGCGCCGCCCCGGCGCACAGGGCCGCGGTGTAGAGGCCGGTGACCGTGCCGGCGCGCTCGGCGAACTCGCGCTTGGTCACCGCGGGGAGCAGCACGTTGCCCAGCGTCATGCCGGCGCCGACGATGGAGGTCCCCAGGAGCAGCAGCGGCGCGCCGTCGACCGCGCGCAGCACCGTGCCCGCCGCGATCGCCAGCAGGCCGGCGCACACCGCCGCCTCGCTCCCGATCCGCCGGCCGAGCCAGGCGGCCGGCGGTGCCAGGACGGCGAAGCAGAGCACCGGCAGCGTCGTCACCAGGCCCGCCAGGGTCGGCGAGAGGCCGAGGTCGGCGCGCATCTCCGGCAGCACCGGGGAGACGGCGGCGATCGCGCCGCGCATGTTCAGGGCGGCCAGCAGGACCGCGGCCAGCAGCAGGCCGCCGCCCCGGGCGGGAGACGGCCGCAGGCCCGCCCGGGAGTCCGGACGGGCCTGCGACAGGGGTTCCGAGGGCACCCCTGAGACCTACTCCTGCGGGAGGAGCCCGTCGATGTCGGGGTCGTTGTCGAGCAGGCCGGCCTCGACCATGAGCTCGCCCATCTGCTCGATCTGCGGACGGCGCAGGTCGGTGCCGAACTCCTCGATCCGCACGTTCGCCATGGCCCCGGGCGGGGTCTCGAGGAACTCCTCGGCCTCGGTCCGGACCGCGTCGGGGTTCTGGTCGGCCCACTCGAGGGTCTCCTCGAGGGCGGCGGTGAAGTCCTCGACCAGCTGCGGGTCGGACTCGGCCAGCTGGCCGGAGGTGAAGAAGAGCTGGGTCGGGTGGCCGGGCACCGACTCCTGGCTGGAGTAGCTCGCCACCGGGTGGCCCGCCGCGATCAGCTGGGACAGGAAGGGCTCCGGCACCCAGACCGCGTCGACGTTGCCGGCCTCCAGGGCGGCGGGCATGTCCGGGAAGGGCAGCTCGACGTACTGGATGCCCGACGGGTCGCCGCCGCCCTGCCGCACCGCCTCGTCGATGGTCAGCTGGCCCATGCCGTTGAGGGTGTTGACCGCGATCCGCTTGCCGGCCAGGCCGGCCGCGTCGGTGATGCCCAGGGCCTTGTTCGCGACGACGCCGTTGACGTCCTCGCCCTCGGCGTGCGTCGAGGTCCAGTGCCCGATGACCCGGACGTCGAGGCCCTGGTCGCGGGCCTGCAGCAGCGAGACGGGGTTGCTGGTGGCGAACTCCATCTGGCCGGAGGCGACGGCCGGCAGCAGCGCCGCCCCGCCCTGGCCGGTCTCGATGACGACCTCGATGCCGTGGTCCTCGAAGAAGCCCTGCTCGATGCCGCCCTGCAGCGCACCGGTCACGGCGACCGGGAGCAGGCCGGCGGTCACCTGGCGCAGCTCGTCGCTGCCGCCAGCGGTGCCGCCGGAGGCGGCCTCGTCGTCGCCACCCCCGCACGCGGCGAGCGCGAGGGTCGTCGCTGCCAGCACGGGGACGAACTTGCGGAGCATGTGCTCTCCTGGGGTCGAAATGAGTGAGAACCTCAACGGTTGACGTTCGGGATGATGCACGTCACACGGTCGCGGGGCAAGTACCCCTCGCCGGTCAGCCGGTGACGGCCGCCGAGCGGCCGGCGACCAGCCGGCCCAGGAGGTCGCGCAGCCGGTCCTGCTCCTCCTCGGTGAGGACGCCGAGCTGGCCCGCGTGGGCCTCCGCGGTCGCCCGCGCCGCCCGCTCCCGCACCACGCGGCCCGCCCGGGTCGCGACGACCAGCTTGGTCCGCCGGTCGCTCTCCGACGGGCGCCGCTCCACCAGGCCGGCCTCGGTGAGCTCGTCGACGAGGAGCACCACCTGGCTGGGGTCCAGACCCAGCGCCTCGGCCAGGTCCCGCTGCGACATGCCGTCGGCCGAGTCGCAGGCCAGCAGCAGGGCGGAGTAGGAACGCACCCGCAGGCCGTGCGCGGACAGCGCGGCGTTGGTGGCCCGGACGAGCAGCCCGCTGGCCCGCGAGAGCAGATAGCCGACGTCGTCGGTCAGGGTGGTGCCGTCCATGAGGACCTCCATCGTTGACGACCTCCACAATAGCGGCCTAGCGTCGTGCGTCACACCCCTCTGCGACGGAGCAGCCATGGACCTCGACCACCTGGTGGCCATCGACGTGCACGCGCACGTCGAGCAGGACCTGCACGGCCAGGTCCGTCCGCCGGTGACGACGGAGGACGCCGTCCGGGCGGTGCGGCCGGGTGCGTAACGCCGGCCTGGGCTCCTGGCCGGAGCGCCGGCTGCGCATCTCCCCCGGCCGGGACGCGATCTGGTTCGAGGGGACGACGACCTCGCACGCCGGGTTCGCCGAGCGGGTCCGCCGCACCGCGGGCGCGCTGGCCGGCCTCGGCGTGCGTTGCGGGGACCGGGTCGCCTGGACCGGCACCAACCACCCCTCGGCGCTGGAGACCCTCTACGCCTGCGGCCAGCTGGGCGCCATCTGGGTGCCGGTCAACGCCCGGCTGACCGCGCCCGAGGCGCAGTACGTGCTCGAGCACTCCGGCTCCACCGTGGTCGTGCACGGCCGCGAACACGGCGAGCTGGCCGACGCGCTGCGCGCCCGGGTCCCCGGCGTCCGCGTCTGGGTCGCGGCCGAGCCGCCGGTGGCCGGCGGCGCGGACTCCCTCCCCTACGAGGAGCTGCTGGCCGCGGCGGCGCCCGAGCCGCGCGACGAGCCGGTCACCCTCGACGACCCGTGCCTGGTCATGTACACGTCGGGCACCACCGGCCGGCCCAAGGGCGCGGTGCTCGACCACGGCAACATGACCTGGAACGCGGTCAACCAGGTGATGGGGATGGACTTCGGCGCCGAGGAGCGGACCCTGGCGCTCGCGCCGCTGTTCCACATCGGCGGGCTCAACGGCACGGTCAACCCCACCCTGCTGCGCGGCGGGTGCGCGGTGGTCCTCCGCCGCTTCGACCCGGCCGAGACCCTGCGGGTGATCGAGGAGCAGCGGGTCAACTCGTTCTTCGCCGTCCCGACGATGCTCGACGCGATGGCGCGCCTGCCGGAGTTCGCCACCCGCGACGTCTCGGCGCTGCGCACCATCGGCGCGGCCGGCGCCGCCGTTCCGCTGCCGACGCTGCGCACCTGGCTGGACCGCGGGGTGACCATGCAGCAGGCCTACGGCATGACGGAGGCCGCGCCCGGGTGCACGGTCCTCGACTCGGCCGACGCCGAGCGCAAGGTGGGCTCCGCCGGCAAGCCGCTGTTCTTCACCGACGTGAAGGTGCTCCGCCCCGACGGCAGCGAGGCCGGCGTCGACGAGGTCGGCGAGGTCGTCGTGTCCGGGCCCAACGTCATGGCCGGCTACTGGGAGGACCCGGAGCAGACCGCCGCCGTGCTCCGCGACGGCTGGTACCACACCGGGGACGCCGGGTCGCTCGACGCCGAGGGCTTCCTCTACGTCCGCGACCGCTACAAGGACATGATCATCTCCGGCGGCGAGAACGTGTACCCGGCCGAGGTGGAGTCCGCACTGCTGGAGCTGCCGCAGGTGCTCGAGGCCGCGGTCATCGGCGTCCCGGACCAACGGTGGGGCGAGGTGGGGCTCGCGATCGTCGTGCCGGCGCCGGGTGCGCCGGACGACGCCGAGGCGATCCGCACCGCGCTGCGGGAACGGCTGGCCGGGTTCAAGGTCCCGCGGCACGTCCAGTTCGTCGACGAGCTGCCCAAGACCGCCACCGGCAAGATCCGCAAGCCCGACCTGCGGGAGCGGTTCGCCGACCGGTGACTCAGGGCAGGCGGTAGGCGGCGTCGGGCACGTCGGAGACGAACATGTGCCCCGGCGCGTGCGTGATGGCGAACGGCGGCCGGGAGGCCATGAGCGCCGCCTGCGGGGTCACCCCGCAGGCCCAGAACACCGGGACGTCGCCCTCGGCGGCCTCGACCGGGTCGCCGAAGTCGGGGCGGCCGAGGTCGGCGATGCCCAGCAACTCGGGCGGCCCCACGTGCACCGGCGCCCCGTGCACGTCCGGCATCCGGGCGGTGACCTGGACGGCGGTGGTCACCAGCTCCCCGGGGACCGGCCGCATCGTGACCACCAGCGGGCCGGACAGCCGCCCGGCGGGCCGGCAGTCCCGGTTGGTGCGGTACATCGACACGTTGCGGCCCTGCTCGATGTTGCGCACCGGCACACCGGCGTCGAGCAGCGCGGTCTCGAAGCTGAAGCTGCACCCGATGAGGAAGGCGACCAGGTCGTCGTCCCACAGGTCGCGGACGTCGGTCGGCTCGTCGGCCAGCTCGCCGTCCCGCCACACGCGGTAGCGCGGCAGGTCGGTGCGCAGGTCGGCGTCCGGCGCGAGCACCGTGCGCGGCGAGCCGGCGTCGGTGACGTCGAGCAGCGGCACCGGCCGCGGGTTGCGCTGGGCGAACAGCAGGAAGTCGTAGGCCCAGTCCCGCGGCAGGACGACGAGGTTGGCCTGCGTGTAGCCGGGCGCCACCCCCGACGTGTGGACGGCGGACCCGCTGCGGCAGGCCGCCCGGACCTCGGCCGGGCCGACCGGGGCGACCGTCTGCTGCGTCATGCGACCCATGGTGCCCCGCCGGCCCGCCCACCGCCGCTGCCGAGGGTCACGGGACGCACCTCGCGTTGCCGGGGAGCCCGGGCGGTTCTAGCGTCCCGGTCAGCCGTCTGTGTGGGAGGTGCCCGTGTCGCACAGCCCGGAGACCCCCGTACCTGCGGGCGCCGCACCCGAGAGCCGCATGGCGGCGAGCACCCGGTCCACGCTGCTCGGCGCGATGTTCCTCATGGCCACGTCGGCCATCGGACCGGGCTTCATCACCCAGACCACGACCTTCACAGTGCAGCTGGGCGCGGCGTTCGCCTTCGCCATCGCGGTGTCGATCGTCATCGACATCGCGCTGCAGCTGAACGTGTGGCGGGTCATCGGCGTCTCCGGCCGGCGGGCCCAGGAGCTGGGCAACCTCGTCGTCCCCGGCCTCGGCTGGTTCATGGCCGTGCTGCTGGTGGTCGGCGGCCTGGTGTTCAACATCGGCAACGTCAGCGGCGCGGGGCTGGGCACCGACGCGATGTTCGGCCTCGACCCGAAGATCGGCGGGGCGCTGTCCGCGGTCGTCGCGATCGGCGTCTTCCTCAGCCGGCGGGCCGGGGTGGCCGTCGACCGCATCGTCGTCGTCCTGGGCCTGCTGATGATCGGGCTCACCGCGTGGATCGCGATCACCTCGGGCCCGCCGGTCGGCCAGGCCCTGCGCAACGTCGTCCTGCCCGGGCAGGTCTCCTTCCTGGCGATCACCACGCTGGTCGGCGGCACGATCGGCGGCTACATCGTCTACGCCGGAGCCCACAGGCTGATCGACTCGCACGTCACCGGGCCGGAGCACGTCCGGGACATCACCCGCGGCTCGATCACCGGGATCATCATCACCGGGATCATGCGGGTGGTCCTCTTCCTCGCCATCCTCGGCGTGGTCGCCGGTGGCGCCGACCTGGGCACGGAGAACCAGGCGGCGAACGCCTTCGAGGTCGCCGCGGGCGAGTTCGGGCTGCGGGCCTTCGGCGTGGTGCTGTGGGCCGCGTCGATCACCAGCGTCATCGGCGCCTCCTACACGTCGATTTCCTTCGTCACCTCCCGGACCCGGACCAGCGACCGCACCCGCACGCTGCTCGTCGTCGCGTTCATCGCCGTGACGACGCTGGCCTTCGTCCTGATCGGCGCCGCGCCGACCACGCTGCTGGTCTTCGCCGGGGCGTTCAACGGACTGCTGCTGCCGATCGGGATCGCGGTGCTGCTGTGGGTGGCCACCCGGCGCGCCGACCTGCTGGGCGGCTACCGCTACCCGCGCTGGCTCCTGGTGGTCGGGTGGCTGGCCTGGCTGCTCACCCTCTACCTGGCGGTCAACTCCATCCGGCCGGTCATCGACCTGTTCGGCTGAGGAGGACGGGCCCCGTGGACCTCAACTCCGACCTCGGCGAGGGCTTCGGCCAGTGGCAGCTCGGCGACGACGACGCGCTGCTCGGCATCGTGACCAGCGCGAACGTCGCCTGCGGCTTCCACGCGAGCGACCCGTCGATCATGCGGCGGGTCTGCGCGCGGGCGGCGGAGGCCGGCGTGGCGATCGGCGCGCAGGTCTCCTACCGCGACCTGGCCGGCTTCGGCCGCCGGTTCATGGACGTCGAGCCCGACGAGCTCACCGCCGACGTGCTCTACCAGGTCGGCGCGCTGGAGGCCTTCGCCCGGGTCGCCGGCTCGCGGGTGCGCTACGTCAAGCCGCACGGAGCGCTGTACAACGCGATCGTCGGCCACGAGGAGCAGGCCGCGGCGGTGGTCCGCGCCGTCGTGGCGTACGACCGCGGGCTGCCGGTGCTGGGGCTGCCCGGATCGGCGTGGCTGCGGCTGGCCGAGGAGGCCGGGCTGACCGTCGTCCGGGAGGCGTTCGCCGACCGGGCCTACACCCCCGAGGGGACGCTGGTCTCCCGCCGCTCCCCCGGCGCCGTGCTGCACGACCCCGCCGAGATCGCCGCACGGTGCCTGGCCATGGCGCGCGGCGAGCCGATCGCCGACGTCGAGGGCAACCCGCTGCGGATCGACCCGGACTCGATCTGCGTGCACGGCGACACCCCCGGCGCGGTCGCGATCGCCCGGGACGTGCGGGCCGCCCTGACCGACGCCGGTGTCGAGCTGGCGCCGTTCGCCGGCTGATGCGGGTCCTGCCCAGCGGCTCGACCGCGCTGCTGGTGGAGCTCGACGGGCTCGACGAGGTCCTCGCGCTGTACGCGGCCCTCACCGAGGAGCCGGTCCCGGGCGTGGTGGACGTCGTCCCCGCGGCGCGCACCGTGCTGCTGGTCTTCGACCCGGCGCGGACGCGGCCGGCCGCGGTCGAGCAGGCGGTGCGCGACGCGCGGCCCCGCCCGGACCGCCGCGGCGCCGGCGAGGTCGTGGAGCTGCCGGTCGTCTACGACGGCGCCGACCTCGGCGACGTCGCCGCGCACCTGGGCGTCGCGACGGAGGAGGTCGTCCGGCGGCACACCGGCACGGAGTGGACGGTCGCCTTCTGCGGGTTCGCCCCGGGGTTCGGCTACTGCACGCCCGACGGCGAGCCCTGGCACGTCCCCCGGCGGGGAACGCCGCGGACGAAGGTGCCGCCGGGGTCGGTCGGGCTGGCCGGGGAGTTCAGCGGCGTGTACCCGCGGGAGTCCCCGGGCGGCTGGCAGCTCATCGGGCGCACCGACGTCGCCGTCTTCGACCTGTCGCGGGACCCGGCCGCGCTGCTGCGGCCCGGCGTGCGCGTGCGGTTCGTGGAGGTCACGTGACCGAGCTCGCGAGGTCCCGCGAAGGCAGGGCACCCCTGGGCACGTGGCCGACGAGCGCCAGCGAGGAGGCCCCGTGACCGAGCTCGCGAGGTCACGCGAAGGCAGAGCACCCCTGGGCACGTGGCCGGCGAGCGCCAGCGAGGAGGCCACGTGACCCGGACGCTCACCGTGCTGTCCCCCGGCCCGCTGACCACCGTGCAGGACGCCGGCCGGCCCGGGCAGGGCGCCCTGGGCATCGGCCGCTCCGGCGCCTGCGACCGGGCCTCGGCCGCGCTGGCCAACCGGCTGCTCGGGAACGACCCCGGCGCGGCGGTGCTGGAGGTGACCCTCGGCGGGCTGGTGCTGCGCGCGGACGCCGACCTGGTCGTGGTGACCACCGGCGCCCGGTGCGCGGGCGCGGCCGCCCACAACGCGCCGGTCCGGCTGGCCGCCGGCGCGGAGCTGCGGCTCGGCCCGCCGTCGGCCGGGCTGCGCACCTACGTCGGCGTCCGCGGCGGGATCGCCGTCGAGCCGGTGCTCGGCAGCCGCGCCACCGACCTGCTCTCCGGGCTCGGTCCGCCCGTCGTCGCGGCCGGGGACGTGCTCCCCGTCGGCACCGCCGCCGACCCGCCGCCGGGGGTCGACCTGGCGCCGGTGGCCGACCCGGCCGGCGGCGAGGTGGCGGTGCGGGTGCTGCCCGGCCCGCGCGCGGACTGGTTCGCCGACACCGCGCTGCCCGCGCTCACCGGCACGGCATGGACGGTGACCGACGAGAGCAACCGGATCGGCCTGCGGCTGGACGGGCCGCCGCTGGAGCGGGTGCGTCCCGGGGAGCTGGCGAGCGAGGGCATGGTCCGCGGCGCGCTGCAGGTGCCGCCGTCCGGGCTGCCGGTGCTGTTCCTCGCCGACGCGCCGGTGACCGGCGGCTACCCGGTCCTCGCCTACGTCGCCGACGAGGACGTCGACCGGTGCGGCCAGCTCCGCCCGGGCCAGGCCCTGCGGTTCCGGGGTGCGCCTCTCGGCAGATGAGACACTGCCGGCCGTGGGGCGGGTGACGACGGGCGAGTCGGTGCTCTCGCGCGCCGTCCGGATCCTCGCCGCCTTCTCCGCGGACGACAAGGAGCTGCAGGTCTCGGAGATCGCCCGCCGCACCGGACTGCACGTCGCCACCGCGTCCCGGCTGGTCGCCGAGCTGGTCACCCACGGGCTGCTCGAGCGCGGTCCCGACCGCCAGGTCCGGGTCGGCGTCCGGATGTGGGAGCTGGCCTCGCGGGCCTCGTTGACCGTCTCCCTGCGCGAGGCGGCGATGCCCTACCTCGAGGACCTCCACGCCGTCGTCGGCCACCACGCGCAGCTCGGCGTCCGGGACGGCGACGACGTGCTGTTCGTCGAACGGCTGTCGGCGCGGGACGCGGTCGTCAACTACTCGCGCATCGCCGGCCGGCTGCCGCTGCACATCTCCTCCTCGGGCCTGGTGCTGCTCGCCTACGGCACCGCGGAGTCGCAGGAGCGCATCCTGTCCCGCCCGCTGGAGCGGCCCACGTCGAACACGATCGGCGAGCCCGAGCGGCTGCGGACCACGCTGGCCGAGATCCGGCGGCAGGGCTTCGTCGTCACGCCGGGGCACGTGCACCCGGACGCCGCCGGCGTCGCGGTGCCGGTGCGCAACGGGCTGCAGGAGGTCGTCGCGGCGCTGTCGGTGATCGTGCCCAACGACGGCCGGGCGATGGCGCAGGTGCCGGCCCTGCTGGCCGCGGCGCGGGGCGTGACCCGCACGCTCTCCGCCGGGCCGCTGGCCGGCCTCTCGCGCTGACTCTCACTCTTCGAGACACCACTGGGTGCGGCTGTGACGCCGATCGCATGATCCGCGTCACGTCCGCGGGCCGGGGTGGCCCGCGGAGCACCGAGAGGAGACCTCCTTGTCCCCTGCGCCCGGGGTCCGCACCCCCCACCGACGCCCCCGCTCCCGCCTCGCCCGCACCGGCCTCGCCCTGGCGTGCACGGTCACGCTCGCGCTGGCCGCCTGCGGCTCCGACGACGACGGGGGCGGCGAGGAGGCCTCCGGCGGCGCCGACGGCACCACCGCGGTCACCGTCGGCTACTTCCCGCTGGTGCACACCGCCAGCGCGGTGAACGCCGCCGAGACCGGCCTGTTCGAGGAGCAGCAGCTCGACGTCACACTCGAGCAGACCGCCGGTGGCGCGCAGGCCATCCCATCGCTGATCGCCGGGGAGTACGACATCACCTACGGCAACTACACCTCGGCCCTGCTGGCCGCCCAGCAGGGCCTGCCGGTCCGCATCATCGCGGGCAACGACGTGGGCGCCGACGACCACGCGATCATGGTCGCGGCCGACTCGTCGTACCAGTCCCCCGCCGACCTGGCCGGGGCGCGGGTCGCGGTCAACAACCTGCAGAACATCGGCACGGTGGCGGTCAACGCGGTCCTCGAGGACGCCGGGGTCGACGTCTCGGCGGTGCAGTTCCTGGAGCTGCCCTACCCGGACATGGCCGCGGCCCTGGAGGCCGGGGACGTCGACGCCATCTGGCAGGTCGAGCCGTTCCAGGCCGCGGCCCTGGCGGCCGGCCACCGGGTGCTGTTCCCGCTGTTCAGCGGCCCGGTCGAGGACATGCCCGTCGCCGGCTGGCTGACCACCGAGCAGTACGCGCAGGAGAACCCCGAGGTCGTCGAGGCCTTCCGCGAGGCGATGGCCGCGTCGATGGACGAGCTGGCCGACAACCGCGAGCGGCTCGTCGAGCTGGTGCCCACCTACACGCAGGTGCCGGCCGAGACCGTGCAGCAGGTCGCGCTGCCGCAGTGGGACGCCGAGGTCGACGAGGCGCAGCTGCAGGAGATGGCGGACCTGATGCTGGAGTACGGGATCATCAGCGAGGAGTTCGACGTCCAGGCGATGATCGCCGGGTGACAGCCCCGGGAGCATCGCAGCGAGCGCCGGCGAGCGAGGAGCGGACCGGGGCGCGGAACCCGGCGCGAGTCATCGCCGGGTGACGCCCTCTGACGGCCCGCGGCTTCGTGCCGCGGCCCGTCAGTGGTGCAGCGCCGGCGGGGGCTCGCCGGCCCAGGCGGGGGCGGTCAGGCCTCGGCCCCCGTGGTCGGCTGGTGCCCGTGCCGGCCTCCAGCGGCGGCCTCGGCGTCGTACCCGTACAGCCAGGCGTTGTGCGCCAGCGGGTCGTCGCCGGCGAAGGCCTCGTCGCGCGCCCGCTGCTCCGGACCGTCGGGCAGGTGGTGGTGGGCCTGCCGCCCGCGGCTGGCCTCCTGCACCTGCGTCGCCCGCGGGACCCGCACGGCCTCGTAGCGGGCCAGGGCCTCGGGCACGGAGGCCCCGGGATCGGCCAGGCAGACCGCCAGCGCGGCGGCGTCCTCCACCGCCTGCGCGGCGCCCTGGGCGAAGAACGGGAACATGGGGTGGGCGGCGTCGCCGAGCAGCACGAACCGGCCAGCGGTCCAGGTCCGGATGGGCTCGCGGTCCAGCAGGGCCCAGCGGCCCACCTCCCCGGCGGCGGCGATCAGCGCCTCGAGCCGCGGGTCCCAGCCGGCGAACTCGGCCGCGAGGTCCTCGACCCGGCCGCGCGACTCCCACGACTCGACGTCGAAGTCCCCCGCCGGGGAGAACGCCACGAGGTTGACCAGCCGGCCACCGGACACCGGGTAGTGCACCAGGTGGTGTCCCGGCCCCAGCCACAGCGTCTGCACCGGCCGGCGGGCCAGTTCGGGGGCGGCCTCGGCGGGGACGAGCGAGCGCCAGGCGCAGATCCCGGAGTACCGCGGCGGCCCGGGCCGGGCCACCGTGCCGCGCAGGGTGGAGTGGATGCCGTCCGCGGCCACCACGACGTCGGCCGCCACGGGAGCGCCGCCCGCCGGCAGGAGGCGGGCCGACTCGTCGTCCTGCTCCACCCCGACCACGCGGGCCCCCAGGTGCAGGGCCTCGGCAGGGACCGCCGAGCGGAGCAGGTCGAGCAGGTCGGCGCGGTGGACCACCCACGTGTCCTCGCCGTACATCGCGGCCGAGTCGGTCAGTCGCTGGCTGAACAGCACCCGGCCGTCCGCCCACCGGCGGAACTCCCAGCCGACCTCCAGCCGGACGCCGCGCCCCTCGAGGCCGTCCGACAGGCCGAGCCGACGCAGCAGGCGCATGAGGTTGGGCGCCACGACCAGCCCCGCACCGATCTCCCGGTACCGGCCGGCCTGCTCGTGCACCGAGACCTCGATCCCCGCCCGGTGCAGGAACGCGGCCGCGGCCAGCCCGCCGATCCCGCCACCCGCGATGGCCACCCGCATGCGTCCTCCCCGGTGCTGGCCCGACCCTGGTCCCGCGGCGCCGCCACCCCGCCGCACGGTGCGATCCTGCGGCCCGGGAGGCCTCCCCGACAGTGCTCTCCCGTCCGGCCGACCCCGGCTGCCCGCGCTCCCGGTCGACCCGACCCGGGAACGACGCGGGCCCGGCACCCCTGGGACGGGGTGCCGGGCCCGGCGTGCCGCGGTCAGGCCGTGGGCTGGCCGATGACGGCCGGGGCGTGGGTCTCGACCCCGCTGGGGGTCTCCTCCTTCGGCCGGTGGATCTGCGAGTACACCTGGGCGCGCAGCTCGGCGAACCGCTGGGAGGAGCGGGTGTGCAGCTGGTCGCGCTCGTCGGGCAGGTCGATGGTGAGGTCCTGGCGGATCACCGTCGGCGAGTTGGACAGGATGAGCACCCGCTGCCCGAGGTAGACCGCCTCGTCGATGTCGTGCGTGACGAACAGCGTGGTCACCTGGAACCGGTGCCACAGGTCGCGGATGAGGTCCTCGAGGTCGGCGCGGGTCTGCGCGTCGACCGCGGCGAACGGCTCGTCCATGAGCAGCACCTGCGGCTCGTAGGCGATCGCGCGGGCGATGGCCACGCGCTGCTGCATGCCGCCGGAGAGCTGCCACGGGTAGGCGCTGTGCGCCTCCTTGAGCCCGACCGCGGCGATGGACTCCTCGACCAGCTCCCGGCGGCGCGCCGACGGCACCTTCTTCTGCTTGAGCGGCAGCTCGACGTTCTGCCGCACGGTCATCCAGGGGAACAGGCTGCGCCCGTACTCCTGGAAGACGATCGCCATGCCCGGCGGCGGGCCGACGACCTTCTTGCCCGACAGCATGACCGTGCCCGCCGTGGGCTCCAGCAGGCCGGACATGCACTTGAGCAGGGTCGTCTTGCCGCAGCCGGAGGGGCCGACCAGGCAGACCAGCTCGCCCTTGTCCAGGGTGAAGGTCAGGTCGCGGACGGCCTCCACCGTCCGCGTCTTGCCCTCGTAGACCTTCTTGAGGCCGGTGACCTCGAGCATCGCGTTGCGCCTTCCGTTGGGTGAGTCAGGAGTGTCGGGGGTGCGGCCGTGCGGTCAGCCGGCGCGCTGGGCGCGGCGCAGGCCGTGGTACCAGGCCAGCCACCGGCTCTCGACGATGCGGAACAGCAGGGACAGCAGGAAGCCGAGCAGGCCGAGCATCAGCATGCCCGCCCACATCTCCGGGATGGCGAAGCTCCGCTGTGCCTGGACGATCGCGAAGCCCAGGCCGTCACTGGCGGCGAACAGCTCGCTGATCACCATCAGGATGATCGCGACCGACAGGCCCTGGCGCAGGCCCGCGGCCATCTGCGGGCTGGCGGCCGGGAGGATCAGGTGCCGCAGCCGGGCCGCGCCGTTGATCCGGTAGGTCCGGGCGGTGTCGGACAGCACACTGTCGACGGCCCGCACGCCCTCGGCGGTGTTCAGCAGGATCGGCCACATGCAGCCGAACGCGATGACGACGATCTTCATCGTGTTCTCGATGCCGAAGATCAGCATGAGGATCGGGACGATGACCGGCGGCGGGATGGCGCGGAAGAACTCCAGCACCGGCTCGAGCAGGTCGCGCAGCCGCTTGTAGGTGCCGATCAGCACGCCGAGGGTGATCCCGACCACTGCGGCGATGACGTAGCCGGCCGCCAGCCGCAGCAGGCTGGGCACCACGTCGTCGGCCAGCCGGGGGCCGAACCACTCCTCGACCAGGCTGTCGATGATCCGGGACAGCGGCGGGAAGTAGAAGTCGGTGCTGCTGGCCGAGGTGAACCACCACAACGCGAACAGCAGGACCGGCAGGGCGAAGGTGAAGCCGATCCGTCGCAGGACCCGCATCAGAGGGCCACCTCTCCACGCTGGGACGGGTGCCAGCTCAGCGCCCGTCGTTCGACGAACCGGAACACCAGGTTGACCGCGACGCCGACCAGGCCGGTGACGACGACCAGCGCGTAGGTGGCGGCGATCGCGCCGCTGCTCTGGGCGACCGCGATCCGGTTGCCCAGACCCGGGTTGCCGATGACCAGCTCGGCGGTCACGGCCAGGATCAGCGCGACCGACGCCGACAGCCGCAGGCCGGTCATGACGTAGGGCAGCGCCGTCGGCCAGGTGACGTAGCGGACCCGCGCGGCGAAGCCGAAGCGGTAGGCGCGGGCGGTGTCCTGGGCGACCGGGTCGACGTCCTGCACGCCGTAGAGCACCTGGATGAGCATCTGCCAGAACGCCGCGTAGACGACCAGCAGCAGCTTGCTCTCGATCTGGGTGCCGAACAGCAGCACCGCCAGCGGGATCAGCGCGACCGACGGGATCGGCCGCAGGAACTCGATGGTCGAGGCCGTGAACTCGCGCAGGAAGTGCGAGCTGCCGATCACGATGCCCAGCACCACGCCGGCGACCGCCGCGATGACCAGGCCCAGGGCCCAGCCCTGCAGCGTGTCGCCCAGCGCGGTCCAGAAGTCCGGCTGGCCCAGCTGGTCGATCAGCGCCGCCCCGATCTGCGAAGAGGTCGGGAAGAACTGGTTGGGCAGGACGCCGATGCGCGGCAGCACCTCGAAGAGCAGGACGAGGACGATCAGGCCGATCGAGCCGAGCAGGACCGGCGAGCTGCCGACGGAACGCCGGGCCGGTGGCTTGGGCGCGGCGCCGGCGTCGGGGTTGTCGGCGGCCGGCTCGTAGACGGTGACGGGCGCGGTGTCGCTCACGACCGCGTCACCGCCGCGGCGGAGGCCAGGCCGCGGAGGGCGGACGGCGGTCGCGCGGCCGCGCGGACCGCTGGGGTTCGGAGCATCGGCGCTCTCCCGGGAGGTTCAGGTTGGGGGCCCTGCAGGTGTTCGCCTTGCGAACCACTGTTCTTCCTGAGCACGGAAACAGGTGACTCGGCTCACCGTCAAGCCTGAGTTTCGGGAAGTGACCACGCCGTGATGCTTCGTGGCCCCTCCTTGCCGAACACCCGTTCACTCTGCGCACAATGTGACGCGGAGCGCATCCCGGCGCTCCGATCCCGGGAGGAACCGCGTGGAGATCGCCGACCTGCCCCAGGACCCCGCCGTCCTGCCGGCCCGCGACAGCACGTTCGTGCAGTCGCTCGACCGCGGGCTGGCCGTGATCCGGGCGTTCGACGCCGACCACCCCCGGCTCGGCCTCTCCGAGGTCGCGCGCGCCACCGGGCTGACGCGGGCCGCGGCGCGGCGCTTCCTGCTCACGCTCGTGCAACTGGGCTACGTGCGGATGGACGGCCGGGAGTTCTCGCTGCGTCCGCGGGTGCTGGAACTCGGCTACTCCTACCTGTCCGGGCTCACCCTCCCCGAGGTCGCCGAGCCGCACCTGGAGTCCTTCGTCGCCCAGGTGAACGAGTCCTCCTCGATGTCGGTGCTGGACGGCGACGACATCGTCTACGTCGCCCGCGTCCCGACCAAGCGGATCATGACCGTGCTCATCGCGGTCGGCACCCGGTTCCCCGCGCACCCGACGTCCATGGGCCGGGTGCTGCTGGCCGGCCTCCCCCATGCCGAGCTCGCCGCCTACCTGCAGCGGGCCGAGTTCACCGCCTTCACCGAGCAGACGATCACCGATCCGGTCGAGCTGCGCGCCGCGGTGGAACGGGTGCGGCGGCAGGGCTACGCGGTCGTCGACCAGGAGCTGGAGGCCGGCCTCCGCTCGGCCGCGGCCCCCGTCCGCAACGCCGACGGTCAGGTGGTCGCAGCGCTCAACGTGTCCGTCCACGCGAGCCGGACGTCGATGGAGCAGCTGGAGGGGACCCTGGTCCCCGCGCTGCTGGAGACTGCCCGGAACATCGAGCACGACCTGCTCCGTACCCGGCACGACCGCTCGTGACTCCCCCCCAACCGCACCGGTCCCGCCGGTGGTGGGTCTGGCTCGCGCCCGCCGCCGCGCTCGTCCTCGTCGCGCTCTGCCTGCGTGCCCCCTTCGCCGCGGTCGGCCCGCTGCTGGGCGAGCTCAGCGCCGAGCTGTCCGTGCCGACGTCCGCGCTCGCCGTCCTCACCGCGCTCCCGCTGGTCTGCTTCGGCCTGGTGTCCCCCACCGCACCGGCGCTCGCCGCGCGGCTCGGCGTCCACCGCGCCGTCCTGGCCGGGGCGGTCGTCCTCTCCGTCGGCATCGCGCTGCGGCTGGCCGGCACGTGGGGGCTCTACGCCGGCACGGTCCTGCTCACCGGCGGGATCGCCGTGGTCAACGTCCTGCTGCCCGCGGCCGCGCGCGCCGAGTACGGCCCGCGCAGCGCTCCGGTCCTCGGTGCGACGACCGCGTCCATGGCCCTGTCGGCCAGCCTCGGCGCGGGGCTGGCCCAGCCGCTGGCCAACGCCGCCGGCAGCGCGGTCGGCGGCCTCGCGTTGTGGCTGGTGCCGGTGCTGGTGGCCACGCTGGCCGTGGGCGTGCTGGCGCTGCGCCGGCGGGGGGCGGCGGGGCCGGCGGCCGCCCGGCTGCCGGTGGCGGCGGTGCTGCGGGACCGGGTGGCGCTGGCGGTCACCGCCTTCTTCGGTCTCCAGTCGCTGACCTTCTACTCGATGCTCACCTGGCTGGCCGACCTGCTCGAGTCCGACGCCGGGCTCTCCGCGGTCGGTGCCGGCGGGTTGTTGGCCCTCGCGGCCGCCGTCGGCGCCCCGTGCGCGCTCGTCGTCCCCCCGCTGGCCGCCCGCCGGCCCAGCCAGGTCCCGTGGGTGCTGGGCAGCACCGCGCCGATCCTCGTCGCGCTCGTCGGCCTGCTCGTCGCCCCGGCGTCGGCGCCGGCCGTCTGGGCGGTGCTCTACGGCTTCGGAACGGGCCTGTGCTTCCCGCTGGCGATGACCCTGGTCCTGGTGCGCACCCGGGACGTCGCGCAGACCGGCCGGCTGTCGGCGGCTGCACAGAGCGTGGGCTACCTGCTGGCCGCGACCGGTCCCCTGGCCGTCGGCCTGCTGCACGACGCGACGGGCACCTGGCGTCCCAGTCTGGTGCTGCTGCTCGTGCTCCTGGCCTGCCAGGCGGCGGCCGGGCTGTACGCCGCCCGGCCGCGCCTGGTCACCGAGCGGCCCCGGGCGGAGGTCGAGGAGCCCTCCCCCGCACGATCCTGACCGACGACGACGGGAGTTCTGATGGACAAGGTGGTGGGCAGCGCCGCTGAGGCGGTGGCCGACGTGCCCGACGGCGCGGTGCTGGCGGTGGGCGGGTTCGGGTTGTGCGGCATCCCGTACGCGCTGATCGACGCGCTGCTCGAGCAGG
>NZ_JBJGYU010000011.1:0-142077 GCF_054050155.1 Geodermatophilus sp. SYSU D00703
TCCGGCCGCCGCCCCGGCCCGCAACCCGGCCATGGAAGGGGAGGCCGAGGCCTACCTCGAGGACGGCATCCTCGACGTCGTCATCGCCCGTGGCCCCGTCTACCGCCCCACGCCCACCGGCGCCTGACCGTCCAGGCAGAGGAGAACAGCGACACGTGAACGCATTCCAGCAGCTCAAGAGGTTCAGCGACGTCTGCGAGGACGTCGCCGGACGGCGCGGCATCCCGATCTGCGTGACCGTGGTGGACGAGCACGGGCACCCGGTGATGCTGCGCCGGATGCCGGGTTCGCCCGTGCTGGCACTGGAGATGGCCGAGCGGAAGGCCTACACGTCCGTAGTCATGGGGATGGAGACCAACGCCCTGGCCGACCTCGTCCAGCCCGGTCAGCCGCTGTTCACGCTGACGTCGTCGTCCAGCCGGCTGGTGGCGTTCGGTGGCGGCTCGCGGGTCGAGCTCGACGGCCAGGCGTTCGGCGTCGGCATCTCGGGCGGTACCACGCAGGAGGACATGGAGATGCTGCGGGACGCCCGCCTGGAGTTCGGCGAGGGGGAGTGGGCGCCGGACTCCATGTCCTGACCCTCCTCACCGCGGGAGCGCACCAGCCGGGCAGCCGCTCGGCTGGTGCGCTCCTGCGCGTTACCGGAACGGCCGGAGCCGAAATTCGCTCGGTCCCGGCGTTGACAGGATGGACCAACCCCTGCAAAATATGCGTAGGCACTGCACATGTTGCACTTTCTAGGACATGCCTTTCCGACCCGAGGAGCTCCATGAAGACCGTGGTGTGTGTGAAGCAGGTGGTCGAGGTGTCCGCCTTCGTGGAATTCGACGAGCAGGGCACGGACGTCGACCCGGCGTTCAAGGAGCCCCAGCTCAACGAGGCGGACACGTACGCGGTGGAGGAGGCCCTCCGCCTGCGCGAGGCCGCCGGCCAGGGCGAGGTCGTCGTCGTGACCGCCGGCGAGGCGGGGGCTGAGGAGGCGCTCCGGGCCTGCCTGGCGATGGGGGCCGACCGCGCGGTGCGGGTGGCCTGCGAGGGCGACGCCCAGCACGACCCGCTGCGCGTGGCACGGGCGCTGGCCGGCGCGGTGCGCGCGGAGGAGCCGGACCTGGTGCTCTGCGGCGTCCAGTCCTCTGACGCGGCCCAGCAGTCGACCGGGCCGGCACTGGCGGCGGCGCTGGACCTGCCGTGTGTCAGCGTCGTCACGAGGGTGGAGGCGGACGCCGGCGCCGCCACCGCGAGGCTGCACCGGGAGTTCGAGGGCGGGCTGGTCGAGGTCGTCGAGGTCGAACGGCCCGCCGTGCTCACCGTGCAGACCGGCCTGAACACGCCTCGGTACGGCAGCTTCAAGGAGAAGCTGAAGGCCAAGAAGGCCGCGATCCCGGTCGTCCAGCCGGAGGACGTCGGCCCGGCCGGAGTGACGGTGCGGCGCATGTACGTCCCGGACGTGAGCGGCGGGCGGGGCGTCGAACTGATCCAGGGTGGTCCCAGCGCGGTGGCCGAGCGCCTCGTGCGACTCGTGCGAGAGGTGAACTGATGTCCGGAGTGCTCGTGCTGGCGCAGGTGGTCGACGGTCACCTGGAGGACCCCACTGCTGAGCTGGTGACCGCAGCTGCCGCCCTGGGCGGCCCGGTCACGCTGGGCATCGCGACGGCGGACCCGGCCGCGGTGCTCGACCAGAGTTCGCTGGACGGCGTGGACGCCGTCATCACGGTCCGCACCCCGAGCCCCGGCTTCTCCGCGGAGGTCGCTGCGGCCGCAGCGAGCGCGATGGTCGGCCGCCTCTCGCCGGACGTGGTCCTGCTCAGCCACTCCATCCGCTCGGCCTCCTTCGCCGCCGCCCTGGCCGAGCGGGCCGGGGCGGGATTCGCCGCCGACGTGGTGGAGCTGCGGCGGGAGACCGACGGCACGCTGGTCGCCGTCAAGCCGGTCTACGGCGGCAAGGTCCTCGCCGAGGTGGCCTTCCCGACCGGAGCCCCCGCGGTGGTGCTGTGCCGCACCAACGTATGGCAGGCGGCCACCCATTCCTCCGCGGCACCGGCGGCCACCGAGCTGGACCCGGTCGACGTCACCCCGCGCGTGCGGCACGTCGAGTACCACGCGCCGGAGAGCACGGTCGACCTCAAGCGCGCCGACGTCATCCTGAGCATCGGCCGCGGCGTGGGGACGCAGGAGAACGTCGAGACCTTCGCCCGCCTGGCCGACCGGCTCGGCGCCCTGCTCGGCGCCTCCCGGCCGCTGATCGACGCCGGCTGGGTCCCCGCCGGTCACCAGGTCGGCCAGACCGGGGTCACCGTCAAGCCCAAGGTCTACCTGGCCTTCGGCATCTCGGGTGCCGTGCAGCACCTCGCCGGGATGCAGGCCTCAAAGCTCATCGTCGCCGTCAACTCCGACGCGAGTGCTCCCATCTTCAGGATCGCCCACATCGGTGCGGTGGCCGACGTCCATGAGGTCGCCGAGCAGATGGAGGCGCTCCTCGCGGGTAACGGCGGATCCGCGTGACGGGCCAGGACGTCGGCGAGGCGCCGGAGGCGGCCACGGTGGACCTGGCCGCGATCCGGGACTGGGCGGCCGCCGTGCTCGTCGCCTCCGGTTTGTCCGCCGAGGACGCCGGACCCGTCGCGGACAGCCTCGCCTTCGCTGAGTCCCGCGGGGTGGCCACGCACGGCTTCCTGCGCCTGCCGACCTACATCGCCCGCATCAAGCACGGCGGGATCAGCCGGGAGGCGCGCGTCACCACGGTGCTCGACCAGGGCGCGCTCGTGGTCATCGACGCGGGGCACGGACCCGGCGCCCGGACCGGGCTGCTCGGTGCCGATCTCGCCGTCGAGCGGGCCAGACGGTTCGGTGTCGGGTGCGTGATCGCCCGCAACGCGAGCCACTTCGGGGCCTCGGCCTTCTTCACCGAGCGGATCGCCGACAAGGGGTTGCTCGGGGTCGCCCTCTGCAACACCGAGGCCGTCATGTGCGCACCGTTCGGCGGACGGCCCGTGCTGGGCACCAACCCGATCGCCCTGACGGTGCCGGTGCCGGAGGACCGCCGTCCGCAGCTCGACATGGCCACCACCACCGTCAGCCAGGGCAAGCTGATCATGGCCGAGCAGGCCGGGGAGGACATCCCCCTCGGCTGGGCCGTGGACGCCCGGGGGAGGCCGACCACGTCGCCGACCGCGGGATTGGCCGGCGCACTGCTCCCCAGCGGCGGGCCGAAGGGCTTCGGACTCGCCTTCGCGGTGGACGCACTCCTGGCCCTCGGGGGCTCCGAGGTCAGCCCCGCGGTCTCCGCGCTCAACGGCGACCACTCGGTCCACCAGCGTCTCGGGCACTTCTTCCTGGCCATCCGGGCCGACGGGGCCGAGGGGCTGACGGGGTACCGCCGGCGCATCGAGCAACTCGTCGACGCCGTGCACCGCAGCGGCCTGGACGGCGAGACCCCCATGGTGCCCGGGGAGCCCGAGCTCGCCCGTGTCGCGGCGGGCAGCGGCCGCGTCCACCTCCGCGAGGAACTGCTCGCCGTCCTGTACCCCCTGGCCGCCAGCACCGGCGTCCCGCTGCCGTCGCCGGCGGACACCGCCCGGCCGGCCACGTCCGTTTCGACCTCGTAGGAGACTCCATGGCCAAGATCCGGCAAGTGCGCACCGACTACTACCGCGTGCCGCTGGAGACGGTACTCAGCGACAGCACGCACGGGTCCATCCCGCACTTCGAGTTCGTGACCGTGCGCATTCTCGACGCGGACGGCGTCGAGGGGAGCGGGTACACCTACGCGGTGAACTCAGGCGCCGCGGCGTTCAAGGTCCTCATCGAGGACTACCTCGCCCCGGCTCTCGTGGGTGGGGAGGCCGACGCCGTCGAGAAGCTGTGGCAGGAGATGTGGTGGGCGGTCCACTACTCGGGCCGCGGCGGGCACGCCACCTCCGCGATCTCCGCTGTGGACGTCGCACTCTGGGACCTCAAGGCCCGTCGGGCGCAGCTGCCGCTGTGGCGACTCTTCGGGGGCTACGACCCCAGGGTGCCGGTCTACGCCGGCGGTATCGACATCGATTTCTCGATCGAGCAGCTGCTGGCCCAGGCGGACCGCTTTCAGGGAGAGGGCCACCGCGCCATCAAGATGAAGGTCGGCCGGCCGAACCTGCGGGAGGACGTGGAGCGGGTCCGGCGGATGCGCGAGCACCTCGGCGACGACTTCCCGCTGATGGTCGACGCCAACATGAAGTGGAGTGCCGACCAGGCGATCCGCGCGGCGCGCCAGCTCGAGGAGTTCAACCTCGTCTGGATCGAGGAGCCGACCATCCCCGACGACGTCATCGGCCACGTCCGGGTCGTGCGGGAGGGCCGGACACCGGTCGCGACGGGGGAGAACGTGCACACCCTGCACGAGTTCGCGAACCTCATCACGGCCGGGGCGGTCACCTATCCCGAGCCCGACGTCACCAACTGCGGGGGCATGACCGTCTTCCGGAAGGTCGCCGCGGTCGCGGAGGCGCACAACCTCCCGGTGACCTCGCACGGCGCCCACGACCTCACCGTGCATGTCATGGCGGCCGCGCCGAATCGGACCCTCATGGAGGTCCACGGCTTCTCGCTCGACCGCTACGTGGCCGAGCCGATGCAGGTCGTGGACGGCTTCACCGAGGCATCCGAGCGTCCGGGCCACGGCATCGAGCTCGACTGGTCGGCGCTGGAGGCGCACCGGCCCTGACCCGAGGCCGGTAGCGGAGGACGTAGTACACGAGAGCGGCGTGGGCCCACGGCCCACGCCGCTCTCTCGCCTCCACGGATCGTGGGGTCACGCGGGCCTCGGGCCGGCCACCACCTGAACGGCCGAACGTGGACGACGACACCTCCCAGGTCGTCTCGCCGACCGGGTCGGTGGCCCGGCCGCCGTCGGGACGACGCGACTCGGCGTCCCCCGGCACAGGGCTGCCTGCCCCTCCACGGTTCCCGTGAGACGGCCGAGTGCGGCAAGGCATCCATCGACGTGACCCGACGCGGTGACGTCCCGCTGAGTGGTGGAAGTAGTCCTCACCGTGCTGGTCAGCGGTGGGGTGACTATGACGCGACCAGGGCCGGCTGCGCCACCTCCTTGGCCGGGGCGGGCCGGTTGAGCAGGGCCATGGAGCCTTCGGAGAGGTAGCGGCGGTCGGAGACCTGCCATTCGTCGTGGGCCTCGACCAGCACGGCGCCGGCCAGCCGGAGCAGGGCGGCGGGGTTGGGAAAGACGCCGACGACGTCGGTGCGCCGCTTGATCTCCTTGTTCAGCCGCTCCAGCGGATTGGTCGACCAGATCTTCTTCCACTGCCCGAGCGGAAAGCCGGTGAAGGCCAGCAGGTCGTCGGCGGCGTCCCGCAGCATGGCTTCGACCTGCGGGAACTGGCGGCCGAGCATGCCGGCGATGACGTCGAGCTGGGAGCGCACGTGCTCGGCGTCGGGCTGGGCGAAGATGGTGCGGATGGCGGCGGCGACCATCTCGGCGTTGCCCTTGGGGACGCGGGCGAGCAGGTTGCGCATGAAGTGCACCCGACAGCGCTGCCAACTGGCGCCAAGCAGCACCGCGGCGATCGCGGCCTGCAGGCCGGTGTGCGCCTCGGAGATGACCAGCTGGGTGCCGGTCAGGCCGCGGGCCTTCAGCGTGCGCAGGAACGCGGTCCAGAAGGCGCCGTCCTCGCAAGTCGCCGACGGCGAAGCCGAGCACCTCGCGGTGCCCGTCGGCGGCCACGCCGGTGGTGATCACCACCGCCTGGGAGACCACTCGCCGGTTGACCCGCGCCGTGCAGTAGGCCGCATCCAGGAACACGTACGGGAAGGCGGTCTCGGCCAGGCTCCGGTCGCGGAACGCGACCACCTCCTCGTCGAGATCGGCGCAGATCCGGGAGACCTCGGACTTGCTGATGCCGGTGTCGGCGCCCAGCGCGCGCACCAGGTCGTCGACCTTGCGGGTGCTCACCCCGTGCAGATACGCCTCCATCACCACCGCGAACAGCGCCTGATCGATCCGCCGCCGGCGTTCCAGCAGCGAGGGGAAGAACGACCCGGCGCGCAGCTTCGGGATGCGCAGCTCCAGATCCCCGGCCGTGGTGGTCAGAATCCGCGGCCGCGAGCCGGTGCGCTGGGCGGTGCGGGCCTCGGTGCGCTCGTGCGGGCCGGCCCCGATCACCGCGGTGAGCTAGGCCTCGATCAACGCCTGGTAGATCGTGCTGGCCGCCGAGCGGATCCGGTCGTTGACATCGGCGGCCTTCAGTGCCTCCAGCACCTCGAGCAGGGCAGACTGGTCCAGGGCCATCGTGTGCTGTGTCCTTCCGCGAGAACCATTGGCGTGGTCTCGCTGACCATCACACGATGGCCCCCTCGCGTGATCACTCACGCGAGCGGTGACCTGGACTTACACCACCAGCGGGGACGTCAGCCCCGACGCTCGGTGTGCGCGGCGTGGACGGCCGGCGTGGACCGCGGCGGGAGGAACTGCTCCCGATCGCGGCGGAGCAGAGCTGCATCATCTGCGGCAGCCGGAACTGGCGCTTCGTGCACCTGCTGGTGCAAGCGCCGCAGTGGGTGCAGGCGTTGCCGTGGGATGCCGACTGGTTCGTCGCGCTGTGCGACCCGTGCCACGAGCGCCACGAGTCCGGCGATGACGCCGGCTGGGCGGCGGCACACGAGAGGCAGGACCGTGGCACGTCCGAGCCGCCGCTGTACCGGGAAGGGGTGCAGCGCACCCCGTAGGTGCGGTTTACTCCCCCGCGCCGCTGACGGCCGGCTCCTCGTGCTCTGCCCTCACACCTCCACCGGAAGGGGGGCCTGCTGAGCCAAAACCCCGGCTGTCTGCCGTGGAGGAGCCGGTCGACCGGGGTGCGGCCCCGTCCACCCCGTCGACGAGGAAGCGATCCGCCCCCGCCACGAGAGAGCGGGTCGCCCGGAACTGCTCGAGGGCGACCCGCTCCGACGCCGGGCGCTCAGCGGCGCCCACGGACCTCAGCTGTAGACCGGTCCGACCTCGGTCAGCGCGGCGGCGGCGTCGTCCGCGTCCACCAGACGGAAGTCCAGGACCTCGTCAGCGACCTCGTCCCCTCGGGCCACCGCCACGCACGCCTCCAGCGCGGCCCGGGCCTCCGGGACGGGGTTCTGGAAGACCGTGGCGTCGACGGTGCCGTCGCTGATGGCCTGGAGCATCTCTGGGATGCAGTCCACGCCCACGAGGTGCAGGCCCGCATCGGGCCCGGTCTCCACGCCCCGAGCCTCGGCCGCCGAGAGAGCGTCCAGCACGATGTCGTCGTTGTTCCCGACGATGATGTCCACGTCGGGGTTCTGCGCGAGCAGGTTGGTCGCGACGGACTCCGCCTTGGCCCAGTCGAAGTCGTCGCCTGCTCAATGATCTCCACCTGGTCGGGGCCCAGGCCGGCCTCGTCGAGGGCCTGCTGGAAGCCCTGGGCGCGGGACGTGTCCGCGGGGTGACCGATGATGCCGCGCAGGTACATCACCGTGATCTTCGGCTTGCCGGTCTCTTTGTACTGCTGCGCCACGAACTCACCCAGCAGTTGCCCGGACTGCAGTTGGTTGTAGCCGACGAACCCCTACACCGGACGCGGGCGCCATCCCCTGCCGCGCTACCGCACCCCGCCGGTCGGCCTGCGGGCGCACGTGCTGGCCGCCGGCCGCGACGCCGCAGTCGAGGTGACCTGGCGGCAGGGCTCCCGGGGGCCGTTGACCTCGCACTTCGTGGCGCTGCGGGTCCGCCCGGCCGGGCGCAGGCCCACCGCCCGGCTGGCCGCCGACGGCTCGCTGCCGGCGGCGTGGCTGCTGGCCGAATGGCCGCCGGAGCAGCCCGAGCCCACCGACTACTGGCTGGCCACCCTGCCCGCGGACACGCCGCTGGCCGAGCTGGTCCGGCTGGCCAAGATCCGCTGGCGGATCGAGCACGACTACCGCGAGCTCAAGACCGCCCTGGGCCTGGACCACTTCGAGGGCCGCACCTTCACCGGCTGGCACCGCCACGTCACCATGGTCACCGCCGCCCAGCTGTTCATCACCCTGCTGCGGACCAGCCCAAAAGCGGCTGCGCCGGTCTGAGCCTCTACGCGGTCCTGCACGAACTGCAGACCCTGCTCGCGACCTGGACCGGCACCTGCATCGTCTGCGGACACCCCGCCGACAGCCGGGCTCGAGCGCCGACCTAACGAAGCACTACTAGTGGGACGCCTGGGAGACGAGCAAGGCAGGGAGCGCCGGGATGGACCGATGTGGCCGCGTGCGTCCGGACCACCGGTGTCTTGGCGGGCGGCGGCTGAGGGCGTCCATGGGACGTGCGAGGACCTCCGGGGGCGGGGCGTAGCCGTGGTTGCCCCGTGCCTCCGGAGGTCGTCTCGGCCGGCCGGCCCGCCGCAGGAGCCGCCGGCCGCCGTCTACCGCCGGGACGGCTAGAAGAGGGCGAGCGGGTTCAGCGGGGAGCCGGTGCCTCCGGGCAGTCGCAGCGGTGCGAGCACGCAGCAGAACTCCCAGCGCCCAAGCTCGGCGCACACGCGCGTGACGTCCTCGAGGTTGACGTTGTCGAGTAGCGGCATGCCCATCGCGGTGAGCGCCAGGACGTGGATGGGGGACTGCACCCCCTCCACGGGGCTGGGGCGTGCGTCGCTGTCGCCGTCGCTCCCGAGCACGGCCACGTCGTGCGCGTGCAGCCACGCCATGGCGTCGGGGTGCAGACCGGCGCTGGAGTCGGAGGGGTCCCAGGGGCCCAGCTCCCTCCTGCGTCGTCGGGCGCCGGTCCGCACGAGGACGACGTCCCCGCGCCGCAGCCGCAGCCCGGCGGCCTCCACGGCCCGCTTCAGGTCCTCGGCGTGCAGGGCCATCCCCGGCTCCAGCCACGGGACGTCGCGCAACCGGGGCGCGTCGATGAGCACACCCCGGCTCACGATCCCGGCCGATGCGGTGAGGACCGAGCCGAACGAGCTGCCCGCGCTCGTCACGCACTCGGCGGGGTCCACGCCGTTGTACAGGCTCCCCCGGTAGATGCAGTGGCACAGCGCGTCGAGGTGCGTCACCGACTTGCCGTGGAAGGCGGTGCCGACGAAGTCGGTGTTGATCCGCGGCTCCCCGGCGCCCAGATCGCCGCGCTGGGTCATGAAGTGGAGCGCGGGGGTGTGGTTGTCCGGTGCGGGGTGGACGTCGAGGTCGTGCGCCATGCTCACCGTCCGGCCGTCGCGGACGAGCGCCGCGGCGGCGGCCGCCTCGACGGGGGTCACGAGGTTGAGGGTTCCCAGCTGGTCGCCCGCCCCCCAGCGGCCCCAGTTGCGCACCGCGGCGTAGACCGTGTCGAACTCCTCGGCGCTGACTGTGGTGGCGGTGTCGGAGCCCATCAGGAGGCCGCTGGCACCGGGAAGATGAGCAGCTCGGCCTCGCCGTCGATGGCGCACACCCCGTCGCTGCGCGTGACCGTGGTCTGCACGTACACCCGCGACTTCTCCTCGCTCTTCCCGGTCACGACTGTCTCGACCGTGATGGTGTCGCCGATGAAGACCGGGGCGCGGAACCGCAGCGACTGCCCGACGTAGGCACTCCCCGCGCCGAGCAGGTCGGCCAGCGTGGCCCCGATGTAGCCGGCGTGCAGCATCCCGTAGGACAGCCGCGAGCCGAAGTGCGTGGTGCTCGCGAACTCCTCGTCGAGGTGCAGCGGCCCGCGGTCGCCGATGATGCCGGCGTAGAGCACGACATCGGCCTCGGTGATCGTGCGCCGCCACGACGCGCGGTCACCGACGGCGATGTCCTCCATGGTCTTGATGGTCACGGGTGGTCCGGCCTCCTGTCGCAGGGTGGGTGGGGAGCTGGTGGAACTCAGCGCTGGACCAGCTCGCGCAGCGAGATGCCGGCGGCTTTGCGGTCCCAGGCGCCGTCGGCGACGCCGGCGGTGCGCAGGGCGGCCTTCTGCGCCTTGCCTGTGGGGGTACGGGCGACCTCGGGGACGAACGCGAGGTAGCGCGGGACCATGAAGTGCGGCAGCTGCCCGGCGAGGTGTTCGAGCAGCGCCTCCGGGGTCAGCTCAGCGCCGTCGGCCGGGATCACATAGAGCTGGATGTCGTCGTCCCCGTCGAACTCCGACGGCACGCCCACCGCCGCGCACTCCTTAACCTGCGGGTGGGTCAGCGCGGCCGCCTCGATGTCGTACGAGGAGATGTTCTCGGCGCGGCGCCGGATCCGCTCCTTCGCCCGGTCGACGAAGTAGAGGTACCCCTCGTCATCGACGTAGCCGAGGTCCCCGGTGTGGAACCAGAGGTTGCGCCACGCCTGCAGCGTTGCCTCGGGGTTGCGCAGGTACCCGGCCATGATCGTCCAGGGCGCCCGCGGGCGGACCACGATCTCGCCGGTGCGCCCAGACTCCACCTCCTCGTCGGTGTCGGGGTCGACGATCCGCAGATCGAAGTGCTCCTCGCGGACGCGGCCGCAGCAGCCCAGCCGGAGCGGCTCGGCGATCGGCTGCCAGACCGGGACCGTCACCTCGGTCATGCCCCAGGTCTCGATCCCCCGGAGCCCGAACCGCCGCTCGAAGTCAAGGGCGATCTTCGCCGGGAACGGCGAGGCGATGATCCGGGTGACGGGGTTGTCCACGTCGTCCGGCCGCTCGGGCTGCTTGTGCAGCATCTCCACGAGCGGGCCGTGCACGTGGGACAGGGTGGCCCCGTACTCGCGTACTCGGGCCAGCCACGTCTCCGCGCTGAAGCGGGTGTCGATGACGACGGTGCCGCCGGTGATCATCGACCCGAGGATCGCCATGAACTTCCCGGCGACGTGGAACAGCGGGATGAAGCAGAAGTGGACGTCGTCCTCGGTCATCGCGGCGCCCTCGACGCCCAGCCGGGCGAAGAGCGCGACCTGGGCGTGGGGCATCATCACGCCCTTCGACGGGCCGGTCGTACCGGAGGTGTACACGACCGAGGCGATGTGGTGCGGGCGCACCGGCCGGTCCGGCGCGCGGCCGCCGTCGCCGAGGACGTCCTCGAAGGCGACGACATCGATGCCCGGCAGTGCCGGCCGGTCCACCGCCGACGACCCGAACACCACGACGGTCTGCAGATGGGTCAGCGTGTCGCGGACCTCGGCGAGTCGGGAGAGGTGGGCCTCCTCCACGAACATCGTTCGCGCCTGGGAGTTCTGCAGCGCGTGCGTCAGGGACTGGCCGCGATAGGCCGGGTTGATGGCCACCTCGACGGCGCCGGCCAGGTGGATGCCCAGCCACGTGCAGATGGAGTCGAGGGAGTTGTCGGCCATGATCACGACGCACTCGCCGTGCTCCACGCCGGCCGCCACCAGGCCGTTGCCGATCGAGCAGGCGCGCGCATACGTCTCGGCGTAGGTGACCGAGGGGCCTTCCACGAACCGGAGAAAGGGGCGGTCCGCGGACTCCTGTGCGCGTGTGCGCAGGACGTCCGGGAGCACCTGGTCGAACAGCATGGACATCGGGGGATCCTCTCGCTGGGGCGTGCCGGCCGATCGTCGAGCGGCGGGTTCAGCGCCCGATGGCCGTCATGTCGGCGTAGCGGTCACCTCGGACGTCGGCACTGAGCTGGTCCAGCGACGCGAGGTGTTCGGCGCTCAGGGTGATCCCCTCGGCGGCGGCGTTGGTCTCAAGGTGGGTGCGCCGCTTCGTGCCCGGGATCGGCACCACGTCATCGCCCTGCGCCAGTGTCCAGGCGAGTGCCACCTGCGCCGGCGAGCACCCCAGGTCGGCCGCGACCGCGCGCACCCGCTCGACGAGGCCGAGGTTGTGGTCGAGGGCGTCGCCCTTGAAGCGCGGGTCGTTGCGTCGGTAGTCGGCGTCACCGAGGTCGGCGGTGGTGGTGATGCCGCCGGTGAGGAAGCCACGGCCCAGTGGGCTGTAGGCCACGAAGCCGATGCCGAGCTCGCGGCAGGTGGGCAGGACATCCTGCTCCACGTCCCTGCTCCACAGGGACAGCTCGCTCTGCACCGCGGCGAGCGGGTGCACGGCGTGGGCCCGGCGGATGGTGTCCGGCCCGGCCTCGCACAGCCCGATGTGGCCGACCTTGCCCGCCTCCACGAGGCCGGCCATCGCGCCGACCGTCTCCTCGATGGGCGTCTCGGGGTCTACCCGGTGCTGCCAGTAGACGTCGATGTGGTCGGTCCCGAGCCGCTGGAGCGACAGGTCGCAGCTCTGCCGGACGTACTCGGGGCGGCCGTTGACGCCGAGGTGCTGTCCGGTCGAGGCCCGCACCAGGCCGAACTTGGTCGAGAGCACGACGCGGTCGCGCACGTCCCGCAGGGCGTGACCGATGAGGGCCTCGTTGGCGAAGGGGCCGTACACGTCCGCCGTGTCAAAGAACGTGATGCCGAGTTCCACCGCGCGGGCCAGCGTCGCGCGGGACTCCGCGTCGTCGAACTCGCCGTACTGGCCGGACATGCTCATGCAGCCCAGCCCGAGGGCCGAGACCTGCAGGTCGGTCCCTAGGACCCGTGCTCTCATTGTGTGCCTCCTCGTCGGGGGTGACCGCGCTGGATTTTCCGGTCGGACTACGGCAGCGGGTGCACCCGCTCGACGACACGGACCTGCATGGCCTGGATGAACCGCTTCGGCTCGTCGCCGATGACGGCCTGTCGCTCGTCGGACTCGTAGTAGCGCTTCTCCTGCTCCTCGACGGAGCCCTCTCCGGTGAACGTTCGGACCCAGACGAACTGGGAGCGCTCCCGGTCCACCCAGGCCGCGTAGGCCGGCATGCCGTGCTTGTCGTGCATCGGCACGACCTTGGCCTGGAAGAACGCCAGCCACTCGTCCATCAGGTCGCGCTTGATGTCGTAGATGCGGAGCTGGGACGGCACGGAGGCCCCCTTCGCGGGTCGCTGTGGGTGATGTAGCGCGTGTCACAAAGACGCTTGCGTTTCTTCATCATGTGCAGCTACTGTGCACATGTCGCAGCATAGGGATGCCGCGGAATGCGGTCAAGGACACATCCGAGGGAGGAGCAGGGGTGAGCGTCAAGCACGACGTCGGTGCAGCCGACCGCTTCGACTTGGTGTCCCTGGGGGAGACCATGGCGGCGTTCATCCGCAACGGCGAGGACGGTCGCTACCGGCTGGCCGCGATCGGTGCGGAGTCCAACGTGGCGGTGGGCATGGCCCAGCTGGGCTGCCGCACGCGCTGGATCTCCCGCCTGGGCGCAGACGAGCTGGGCCGGCACGTCGCCGCCGCCGTGTCCGGCCACGGGGTCGATCTGCAGGTGGAGTGGGACGAGACCCGGGTCACCGGCGTCGCGGTCAAAGAGGTGACGCCCGGCGGCACCACGGTGCGGTACTACCGCAGCCAGAGCGCGGCCCGCGCCCTGACCGCCGCGCACGTCCAGGGGGCCGGCCCCACGCGATGGGTGCACGTCACCGGCGTCACGCCGGCGCTGTCCGACTCCTGCGCCGCCCTGGCGGAGGAGGTCGTGGATCGCCGCACCCATCGGGCCGGCCGGGTCAGCTTCGACGTCAACTACCGGCCCGCACTGTGGTCGGGAGCGGCCGAGGCCGCCCGCGTGCTCGTCGCTCTGGCCCGCCGGGCCGACACCGTATTCATAGGTGACGATGAGGCGCGGAGCCTCCTGGGCACCTGCGACGAGGACGAGGTCCGCCGGCGGCTGCTGACTCGCGACGACCAGGAGGTCGTGCTCAAGCGCGGCGCCGGCCCGGCCAGCCTGCTGACCGGGGATGCGGTCGTCACCGAGCCCGCGCGCCCGGCGTCCGTGGTCGACGTGACCGGCGCCGGGGACGCCTTCGCGGCCGGCTACCTTGCGGCCTCCTGCTGGGGCTGGGCGCCGCGGGAACGGCTCCGCCTGGGCCACTGGCTCGCCACCCGCGTGATCGCGGTCGACGGCGATCTCGCCCCTACGCTCACACGGTCCGAACGGGACCGCCTGCTCGACGCGGTCCGTATGCCCCCACCCGGTGAGGAACGCACAGCATGAGCCAGACACTTGAGCGCGCCCTGACCATCCTGCACTCCGTCGCGGAGCAGCCCCGGCACATCGGCGAGGTGGCCGCCGTTCTCGGGGTCCACCACTCGACGGCGCTGCGGCTGTTGCACACCCTGCGCAAGCACGGCTTCGTCGCCGAGCTGCCGGACCACCGCTACCGCCTGGGGGCGGCGACCTTCCGGCTGGCCTTCCAGGCGCTGGAGGGCATCGACCTGCGCGAGACCGCGCACCCGGCGATGCAGCGGCTGAACGACAAGACGGGGGAGACGATCCACCTCGCCACCCTCGAGGGCGACAACGTCGTCTACATCGACAAGGTGGAGGCCCAGCACCCGGTCCGCATGCACTCCCGGGTCGGCGCGATCGCCAACCTCCACTGTGCCGGGGTCGGGAAGGCCATCCTCGCCTTCCTCCCGGAAGAGGAGCGCCAGGACCTGCTCGCCGATCGCGCGCTGACCTCACGGACCGAGCACACCCTCACCACCGTGGACGCCCTCGAGGCGAATCTGGCCCGGGCCCGGGAGCGCGGCTTCGTCCTCGACGACGAGGAGAACGAGATCGGCATCCATTGCGTCGCGGCGCCGATCTTCGACGGCACCGGTGCGGTTGCCGGGTCGGTGAGCATCTCCACGCCGATCAGCCGAGTCGACGACGAGACGCTCCTGGGGTTCGCGCCGGCGCTGCTCGAGGCCACCCACGAGATCTCGGAGGAATTGGGATGGCGGGGACCGTGACCTTCCGGAGCGTCGCAATCCTGCGTGGCCACGACCCCGGCGAGACGGCCGCGATGGCCGGCCGGAGCTGGGAGATCGGAGTCGATCTCGTCGAGGTCCCGGTCCAGGGGGACCGCGGGTGGTCAGCGCTCGAGAGCGTTGCGGCGTGTGCCGCGGGTCGGCCGTTCGGCGCGGGGACGGTTCTGACGGTTGCCGACGTCGAGCGGGCCCGGGACCTGGGGGCCTCGGTCGTCATCAGCCCCGGCATCGACGCCACGGTGGTCGAGGCGACGCTCCGGGCCGGGCTGCTTCCGCTGCCGGGGGTCATGACCCCGACCGACGTCGGCGTGGCCACGAGGCTCGGCCTCACCACCTGCAAGATGTTCCCGGCCACCGTACTGGGCACCAGCTGGCTCGGCGCGATCCGGGGCCCCTTCCCGGCGATGCAGTTCATCGCCGTGGGCGGCATCGACTTGGGCAACGCGGCGGAGTACATCGCCGCCGGCGCGGCCGGCGTGGCCTTCGGGAGCAGCATCGCCGGCCTGCTCGTCCAGCCCGGTCCGGAGCGCGCCCTCGCGGCCCTCCACCGGCGGCTGGGCCCGGGCGCCGGCAGGGAACCCGCCGTCGTGCGGGACGGCCGCGATGGCGTCCCCTCATGAGCTCGGCTGCCAACACCTGCAACGCGACTGGAGGGGCTCCGTTGTCGACGCCGATCCATCCCCGTGGCGACCACCCGACGCCGCTCGTGGCCCTCGAGGGGGTCGTCAAGACCTTCGGGACCGTCCAGGCACTCAAGGGAGTGAGCCTGGAGGTCCTGCCCGGTGAGGTGCACGCCCTCCTGGGGGAGAACGGCGCCGGCAAGTCGACCCTGATCAAGATCCTCTCCGGGGTCAACAGCCGGGACGAAGGCAGCCTCCGGATCGACGGCGAGGAGGCGACCTTTCGGTCCCCGGCCGAGTCCCGGGCGGCCGGTCTCGCCGTCGTCTACCAGGAGCTGAGCCTGGTGCCGAGCCTCTCGGTGGCCGCCAACCTGCTGCTCGGCCGCGAGCCGCGCAACGCGCTCCGGTTCGTGAAGCGGCGGGAGCTGATGAACCAGGTGACCAGCTTCCTTGACGCCTACGGCATCGACCTCGACCCGCGGGCCCGGGTCGAGGACCTGGCCTTCCCGTACCGGCAGATGACCGAGATCTGCAAGGCGCTGATGGGGGACGTCCGCGTCCTCGTCCTCGACGAGCCGACGTCGGCCCTGTCCGGCGGCGAGGAGGAGGTCCTCTTCGAGGCCATCCGCCGGGTCACGGCGCAGGGCGTCGGCGTCATCTACGTCACGCACCGGCTCAACGAGGTCTTCCAGATCTCCGACCGCGTGACCGTGCTCCGCGACGGGTCGAACGTCGGGACGTTCCGTACCGCGGAGACCGACATGAAGGCCCTCGTCGCGGCGATCGTCGGCCCCGGCCACGACTCGCTGCGGCGCGGGGCCGAGGCCGCGGAGTCCGAGGTGACCGAGGCGCCGCGCGTCGCTCCCGCACCCCCGCCGTCCGGCCCGCCGGTACTCGAGCTCTCCGGGGTCACCAACGACCGGCTGCGCGGGGTCGACCTGGTGGTGGCGCCGGGGGAGATCCACGGCCTGGCCGGCCTGGTCGGCAGCGGCCGGACGGAGATCCTCCAGACGGTGTTCGGCCTGCGCAAGGCCGTGACCGGTGAGGTGCGCATCGGGGGCCAGGCCCGGCGGCTGCGCGGTCCGCTCGACGCGATCCGGCTCGGCTTGGCCATGGCGCCCGAGGACCGCCACGTCGAGGGGCTGGTGCTCGACCAGTCGATCGAGCGCAACCTCGCCCTGCCCCGGCTGCGCGAGCTGTCCCGGGCCGGCTGGTTCCGGCGGGGCGCCTCGCGGGAGCGGGCCCTCGCGGCGATGCGGGATCTGTCGGTCAAGGCGCCGGCCCCGTCGACCATCGTCGGGAACCTGTCCGGGGGCAACCAGCAGAAGGTCGTCTTCGCGAAGTGGCGCGACCCGCGGCCCTCGCTCCTCCTGCTGGACGAGCCCACGGTCGGCGTCGACGTCGGAGCCCGCGAGGAGATCTACGACGTCGTCCGTCGCACGGTGGCAGAGGGCTCCGCGGCGCTGGTGGCGTCCTCGGACCTCGTCGAACTACTGCTCATCTGCGACCGGATCTCGATCGTCGCCGACGGTGTGGTCGTCACGACCCTGCACCGAAACGAGATCGGCAACGAGGAAGACCTGCACCACATCATCCAGCAGCCCCGTGCGCGTTCCCAGGAGGCCTCATGAGCCACACCCTCACGCCGGCCACGACACCGGCCCCGGCCTCGCAGCAGGCCACCGGCCGGAGCAGGATCAAGGCGCTGGTCGCCGGGGACAAGCCGTACGTGCTCTACCTGGCGTTCGTCGTGCTGCTGGTGGCGTTCAGCATCTCCTCGCCGGTCTTCCTGTCGGTGGACAACTTCCTCAACATCGGGCGCCAGACGACACTGGTGTCGATCATCGCCGTGGGCATGACCTTCGTGATCGTGTCGGCCCAGATCGACCTGTCCGTCGGTTCGACGCTCGCCCTGTCCGGCATGGTCGCGGCCCTGGCGATGCAACACGTCTCCAACAACTGGCTTGTCGGAGCGGTCGGCGGTCTGGTCACGGGAGGCCTGGTGGGCTGGGTGAACGGCGTCCTGACGGCGCGACTGCTCATCCCCTCATTCCTGGTCACACTCGGGATGCTCGGCGTGGCGAGGGGCGTCTCCCTGCTGCTGACGAACACGAAGCCGGTCGTGATCACCAACCCCGAGTACTTCGCCATCTTCGGTGAGGGCTACATCGCCGGGATCCCGGCGCCCATAGCGTGGACGATCCTCGCCTTCGTCGTTGGCGGACTGCTCCTCCACGGCAGCAGCTTCGGCCGGCGGGTCTTCGCCACCGGCGGCAACGCCACCGCTGCCCGCTACTCCGGCATCAACACCAAGCGGACCACGACGACGGCCTTCGTCCTCACGGGCATGCTGGCGGGGCTCGCCGCCCTCGTGCTCACCGCCCGGTCCCACGCCGCTCGGCCGGACTTCGCCGCCGGTCTCGAGCTCGACGTCATCGCAGCGGTCATCCTCGGCGGCACCAGCCTGTTCGGGGGGCGCGGCCTGATCCTCGGCACACTGCTGGGCAGCCTCATCATCGGCGTCCTCAACAATGGCCTGGTCCTCCTCGGCGTCAGTTCAGCCCTCCAACTGATCATCAAGGGCGTCATCATCGTCGCCGCGGTGGCCTTCACCCGGCGGTAGACGGGTCGCGCCGGACCTCCTCGGCGCATTCCTGGCCCGATCGCACCTGCAATTCCGTTTCCTCACGCGATTCGTCGTGGCTCCACCCTGCCCTGGAACTGTCCGCACACCCCGTGTCGATTGGAGTACGTCGTGAGTTCGAACAGACGGAAGACCCTGGTCGGGGCGTCCGCCTCGTGCCTCCTGCTTTTCTCCGCCGCCTGTTCCAGCGGAGCGGCCACCGAGTCCGCAGCCCCTGGGGCCGAGGCACTCGACCCGTCGGAGATCGGGCCGGACTCGATCGTCGGGCAGGGCCCGGACGGCGCAGCGGCGGCATCGGTGGACGACATTCAGCTCAGCGACGCCGACGCCGAGAAGGTGCGAGCGGGCAACTTCGAGGTCGCGCTGGTCATGCACACGGAGAACCTGGACTGGTCACAGCTGCAGATCCAGGGGATCCGGGACACCCTCGACAAGTACGGCGTCCGGATCAGCAACATCACCGCTGCCGAGTACGACGTCAGCAAGCAGGTCTCCGACATCGAGAACGTCATCCAGCAGCGGCCCGACGGCATCATCAGCATTCCCGTCGACAACACCGCAACCGCGCCTGCATACGAGCAGGTCCAGCAGGCGGGCATCAAGCTGGTGCTGATGGACAACGTGCCCCAGGGTCTGGTCCACGGCGAGGACTACGCCTCGATGATCTCGGCGGACAGCGTGGGCAACGGCCAGATCGCCGCGGAGATCCTCGCCTCGTACGTGCCCGACGACGGCGCCGTGGGGATCATCGACTTCGGCATCGACTTCTTCGTGACCAACGAGCGCACCCGGGGCGTCGAGGAGTGGCTGGCTGAGAACCGGCCGGACATCACGATCAAGGAGACAGCCTTCACCGACCCGTCCCAAGCCGGCCAGGTGGCCGGTGACTTCCTGACCTCGAACCCCGACCTGGACGGTTCCTTCACCGTGTGGGACGCGCCTGCGCTCGACACGCTGTCGGCCATGCGGGCAGCGGGCAGCGACGTCCCGCTGACGACGATCGACCTCGGGCTGGAGACGGCGATCGAGATCGCGAGCGGCGGTCCGCTGAAGGGCCTGGGAGCCCAGCGTCCTTACGACCAGGGCGTGGCGGAGGCGCTGGCCATGATGCAGGCGCTCATCGGGAACGAGACGCCGGCGTGGGTCGGTGTCCAGTCGCTGCCCGTCGTCCAGGCCAACGTGCTGGAGGCCTACGAGACGGTCTTCCACGAGGCTCCCCCGCAGGAGCTGGTCGACGCCTGCGAGGCCGCCGGTTCGGCCTGCGGCTGACTCCGAACGCGTGCCGGGTGGGTCAGGTCCTGCGTGACCTGACCCACCCGGCACGACATCCCCCGGCGTCCAGCCGGGGATCACAACCCGACATGCGAGGAGAGCAAGGTCATGACCGAGTTGACGCCCGGGCTTTCGTTCACCATGGAGCGGCTGGTGGAAGAGCGGTACTGCACCCGCCGGGGTGAGTACCAGATCTTCTCCACGCCGGACCTGGTCCTGTTCATCGAGGAGACCGCGATCGAGGCAGTGACGCCGCTGCTCCCCGCGACCCAGTCGACGGTCGGAACACGGATCGATGTCGCGCACGTCGCCGCGACGCTGCGGGGCCAGACAGCGAAGGCCACGGTCACGGTGACCGAGGTGGACCGACGTCGACTGCTGTTCGACGTCGAGGTGAGCGACGAGCAGGAGGTCATCGCGAAGGGCACCCACGAGCGGTTCATCGTCGATCTGGACAAGTTCGGTGCGCGGCTGGCCGAGAAGGCGGCATCCGTCGGCCGTTGATCCTGCTGGCTTGCCGGTGCTCACGGGAACCGCCAGCTCGCCCGAACGCACGACGACGACCTCGGTGATGCCGGCGCGGACAATTGGCGATGGTCTGGTCTCGGTGCCAGTGACGGCCGAGAGCAGAGACGAGGTCGGTGACCTCCTCGACGCGGCTCGCGATGTTCGATGTTGGTGTCACGTCCAGGCGGGTGAGTTCCTCGACCGGTTTTGCAGCGCTGAGCGTGTCGATGAACCCTCTGCCTGTGAATTGCATGGCTGTCGTCCGGCTTTGGCGTGAGGGCGGCCACCGCGTGATGCTTCGGAGTTGCGAGCTTCGAGCGATCCACGGTGGCCGTGATGTGAAGTGATCCCCGCCGGCTGAACACTTCTTCGCCCGACGGGGGTCACTTCGGAGGACTGTCGTCTGCGGATGATCGCGGCGCTGTCCTGGCCGCGTGTTGCCACCATGGGATGAGAGTGCCGGCGGTTCCATGGGCAATCCGTGTGGGTGCGTGAACCATGATCGCCATGGCCAAGAAGACTGTCGTCACCCTGGTCGACGACTTGACCGGCGAGCCGGCCGACACCACGGTGCGCTTCGGCCTGGATTCCCGCGAGTACGAGTTGGACCTCACCGATGCGAACGCCGCGAACCTGCGGGACGCGTTTGCTCGCTACGTCGCCGCCGCTCGCAAGGCTTCGGGTAACCGTCGCGCTCCGGCCGCTGCGGAGAAGCCGGCCACGCCCTTCAGCGGTTTCGACCCGGCCGCGGTCCGCGCCTGGGCCGCGTCGAACGGCTACACCGTGTCCGCTCGCGGCCGCATCAGGGCCGAGGTTCTGAAGGCGTTCCGCGCCGCCGGAAACTAGATCACCTAGAGCACACACCGACGCGGCTGGGATCCCAGCGGGACGTCGGGTCTTGTGTGCGTCGTGCGCCTGGCCCCTGTGGGCAGGACGCCTAAGGCCGACGGGGGGCAGCCGTCGCTGAGCGACTCGCCGGCCGGTTGGCTCGGGAAATCGGGTCACCGCCTCCGACCATGCGACGGGTCGTGATCAGGCGGCCTCGGTCCTGGTCCGAGGGGGAGCTGTGGCGACGGTGCGGATCGCGACGTCGACACGACCTGGAGAACTTCGATGAGACCGGCCCGGGGGAGCGGCCCTCGGTGAACGAGCGGAGGGCGTTGATGCGACTGCAGATCACGCGGCTGCTGGAGTCGTCGGTCCTCATCGCGTCGCTCCGCCCAGCCCAGCGTGACCCACATGCGCGAGCAAACCGGCGTCTTGTCAACGGCGGGCGAAAACTGGCCCCGTAGCGGCCCCAAACGCTCCCGTGCGGGCTGTCAACGGCGGGCGAAAACTGGCCCCGTAGCGGCAGATGAAAGTTGACCCCCTGGTGGTCATGCGTCGTCGGTGGTGGCCGCCGTGGTGCGGCCGAGGTCGCGGTTGTGGAGTCGGTAACTGTCGCCCTTGAGGGCGATGACCTCGGCGTGGTGGACGAGGCGGTCGATCATGGCGGCGGCGACGACCTCGTCGCCGAAGACCTCGCCCCAGCGGCCGAAGGGCTTGTTGCTGGTGACGATCAGGCTGGCCCGCTCGTAGCGGGAGGAGACCAGCTGGAAGAACAGGTTGGCGGCCTCGGGCTCGAAGGGCACGTAGCCGACCTCGTCGACGACCAGCAGCGGATAGCGGCCGAGCCGGCGCAGCTCGTCGTGCAGGCGGCCGGCGTGGTGGGCGTCGGCCAGGCGGGTGACCCACTCGGTGGCGGTGGCGAACAGCACCCGGTGCCCGGCCTGGCAGGCGCGAATGGCCAGTCCGGTGGCCAGGTGGGTCTTACCGGTGCCGGGCGGCCCGAGCAGCAGCACGTTCTCCCGTTCGGTGACGAAGTCCAGCGTGCCCAGGTGCGCGATCAGGTCTCGCTTGAGGCCGCGGGCGTGGTCGAAGTCGAACTCCTCCAGGCTCTTGCGGGCCGGGAAGCGGGCGGCGCGGATGCGGCCCTCCCCACCGTGGGACTCCCGCGCGGAGACCTCCCGCTGCAGGCAGGCGATCAGAACTCCTCGTGCGACCAGGCCTGTTCGCGGGCCCGCTCGGCCAGCCGCGGCACCGCTTCGCGCAGCGTGGGGGCCCTTAGCGCGCGGGTCAGGAACGCCACCTCCGCGCCGAGGTCGCGACTCACGCCACGCCTCCGTCGGTGAGGCCGAGGGCGGTGTCGTAGTCGCTCAACGGGCGGATCTCCACTTCGCCGGCGGGCGGGGCGGGGCGCAGCAGCCCGAGGCGCTCGGCGCGCAGCGCGCGGGCCGCGGCGACGTGCTCGTCGGTCGAGATCGTCTGGTGGCGGGCCCAGACCCGGTCGTGGTCGGCTACCAGCCGGCCGTCGCAGAGCGCCCGCACTCGATCCAGGTCGGCGACGACCTCAATCCGGCGGCCGATCACCGCCGGGTGCACCGAGTAGTCATTGCCGTCCAGGCGCAGGTAGTGGTCCCGGGCCAGCCGCGTTGAGGACCGCCAGCCGGTAGCCGGGGCGACCGGCGGCAGCGGCAGCATCCGCTCGAGGTCGGCGGCGATCCGCTCGGTCGGTGCGCAGCCCAGCGCCCGCCGCGGGCGGGTGTTCACCAGCCCCAGCCAAGAGCTCAGCTGGGCGTTGAAGTCGGCCGGTCCAGTGAAGCTGCGGCCGGGCAGGAAGGAGCGCTCCAGGTAGTCGTGCAGCCGCTCGACCAGGCCCTTGGCCTCCGGATCGGCCGGTCGGCAGATCAGCACCTTCGTCGCCAGGGTGCCGCGGAAGCCGGAGCAGGCCGCGGTGAGCTCGCTGCGCCCGCCGCGCCAACGGCCGATCGCGCCCTCGCCGTCCCAGACCAGCACCCGCGGCACCGCCCCCAGCCCGGCGAGCAGCTGCCACCACCCGGCGAACAGATCCTCCGCAGCGCGGGAGGGGATGAGCACCGCGACCGCCCAGCGGGAGTAGCCGCACACCATCGTCAGCACCGGCAGGTGCGTGGCCGGGCGGGTCTGGCCGAAGCCGACCGGGAGCGTGATCGGCGGGAACCACAGGTCGAACTGGGCGATCTCGCCCGGGACGTATGCCGTCCGCGACGCGGGATCGGGTGGCAGATAGACCGGTCGCAGCTCGGCCACCCGGTCGCGCAGCACCCGAATCGACCGATCCCAGCCGATTCGCTCGGCGATCACCGTGGCCGGCATCGTCGGAAATGCCTGCAGCAGCTCCCGGATCCGCGGCTCCACCTCATCGACCACCGACCCGCGCAGGGCTCGTTCGTATCTCGGTGGGCCGTCGCTGCGCAGCGCGGCCTTCACCGTGTTCTTTCGAGATCCCCATGACCCGCGCGATCACCTTGATCGGCATCCCCTCGGCCCGGTGCAGCCGCCGGATCTCCGCCCAGTCCTCCACTGCCAGCACCCGCTCCCTCCCCGGCTCGGCTCGAGCCAGGGTCTCGGAGGGGGTCAGTTTTCGGTTGCCGCCAGGGGGTCAGTTTTCAGGCGCCGTCGACACGGGCGAAGTCCACGGCACCGCCATGGCTGTCGCACAGGTGGTCGCAAGAAGCCGGAGGATGTCAACCCAGGACTGCCAACCACTGGCTACACCGTGAACGATGTCGGGGGACCGGTGTTAACGGTGTCCCGCGACATCCCTAGGTGGAGCGGGTGACGGGAATCGAACCCGCATGGCCAGCTTGGAAGGCGGGATCCGTCGGTCCATTTGTGCTGCTCGGCTTGCTGTGGCCTCCGGCTCTGGCTCGTGACCCACACATGACCCAGGGGGTCGGCGTGACCCACGCGTGACCCACCGCGGCAGGTGTTCGCTACTGCCTCGCTCGGCGGGGTCGCCCTGAAGGCGGCTTCAGGGATAGATCGTGTTCCTGAAGCCGCCGGGCGCTGATCAGCGACGCGGCTCGGGGATCTCCGGTGTGCGGAGGGTTCGGAACGCGGCCCGCACCTCTGCGGAGAAGAGATTCGGCTCCTCCCAGGCGGCGAAGTGGCCGCCCCTGTCGACCTCGTTGAAGTAGGTGAGGTTGGGGTAGCTCCTTTCGGCCCAGCTGCGCGAAGTACGCCAGATCTCACCAGGGAAAGTGGTGAAGCCGACCGGAACCGAGACCTCAGGAGGAGCCTGGCCGGACGCCTGGGCTGCGGCCACGAACCGTCCGAACTCCCAGTACCACCGGGCGGCCGAGGCCCCGGTGCCCGTCAGCCAGTACAGCGTGATGTTGTCGACGATGTGCTCGCGCGTGAGGTTGCCCACGGGCTGCCCGTCGAGGAAGGCGCGGGAGATCTTGTAGTAGCTGTCGGTGTCGTGGTCGAGCATCCAGGCCGCCAGGGCGACGGGTGAATCCAGCAGGGCGTAGCCGATCGTCTGCGGCCGATTGGTCATCTCCAGGAAGTAGGCGAAGCTGGTGGCCTGGAACTCGGCGAGCGCAGCCGCAGCCGCGCGTTCTTGCTCGGACTCCTCCGGCGGGGGGTCGGCCAGCACCGTCACGAGAAAGTTCGTGTGGATGCCTACCAGCCCCTCGGGTGCCTGGCGGGCCATCACATCAGTGACGATGGCGCCCAGATCGCCGCCCTGCGCGACGTAGCGGGTGTAGCCGAGGCGGCGCATCAGCTCCGCCCAGGCGAGCGCGGTGCGGCCGGCGTCCCAGCCGAGCTCGGCGGGCTCGCTGGAGAAGCCGTAGCCGGGCAGGGACGGCAGCACGAGGTCGAAGGCGTCCTCGGCACGTCCGCCGTGCGAGGTTGGGTCGGTGAGCGGGCCGACGGTCTCCAGCAGCTCGATGACCGAGCCGGGCCAGCCGTGCGTCATGATCAGCGGCAACGCGTTCTCGTGCCGTGACCTGACGTGGATGAAGTGGATGTCCACTCCGTCGATCTCGGTGGTGAACTGCGGCACCGCGTTCAGCCTGGCCTCGACCCGGCGCAGGTCGTAGTCGGTCGCCCAGTAGCGGGCCAGCGCCTGCATCGTCGCCAGCTGCACGCCCTGGGAGCGGTCCTCGACCAGCTCCCGGGAGGGCCAGCGCATCGCCGCGAGGCGGCGGCGCAGGTCGGCCAGCGCCTCCTCCGGGACCTCCACGTGGAACGGACGGATGCCGGCTCGTTGTTCGACTGTGGTCATGGCCTGTCCTCGATGCGGATGCGGGGGAAGTCGCAGACCGGGACGGAGCCGCGAGCGCACAGCAGCACCGGCGGGGATTTGGGCTTCCAGGACGTGACCACTCTGGCCCTGGCCATCGGGGTGGCAGTAGAGACGAATAGCCCATCCCGGCCTGTCGGCACGCTCTCGCTGAGGGCGGCCAGGTGTCCCTGAGTGGGCCGCTCTGGGACAGATGGCGGCTTCAGAGACACGGAGCGCGCGCTCACTGCGGGGCTTCCCCGCCTGGACGCAGGCTCTGACCCGTGCATCCTCTGAGTCGCACGAGGACATCTCGGACACAGCCCGGCAGACGTGCCCCTCACGCCGTCGCCGGGCCCGTCGGATGACCGGCAGAGTCCCCGGCTTGTTCCCGGCCGTCTCGCCACCTAGCCTGCTCACGTGGCTGGACGACTGATTGGGTGCGGACTCGTCGGCGTGTGACTCTCGAGCCGGCGGGTCCGTGGGCACAGCTCTCGAGGGCGCCCGCCTGTCGACCAGAGCCTCCCGGGGCTCGGAGGACCACATGCTCTCCCGTCACAGCCACACCCCCAACGCAGCGAAGCTGCACGTCATCGTCACGGACCTGTTCGGCGCCCAACGCGTCCTCACCATGCTGACCGGACGCAACTACGTGCTCACCCGCTTTGATGCCGAGGAAGCGGGCGCTGGGCGCTGGCGAGTCAGCCTCGACCTGATCGCCGATCGGGAACAGGTCGAACTCCTCGAAGCCCGTCTGCACAGGTTCCCCAGCGTGCTGGTCGTCGACGTCGAGTTGGGTGGCGCATTGGCCGCGACTGCTTGACGCAACCGTGCTGTGCTCGACCGGGCGGAAGGCGCGCCATCTCTGCGGAGTGCCCCATCGTGGGCGGCTTCGGGACAGGAGGCGGCCTCGAAGACACCTCCCAGGCATCTCACTTGGCGCGCCGCCCGGCCGGGAACGTGCCGTTCCAGGGGTTGCGCGTCACCGCTTCCGCGGCGGCGCGACCACCAGCGCGACGCCGAGAGCGGTCACCCCGATCCCCACGAGGGACAGCCCGCTGACCTGCTCGCCGAAGAGCAGGTACGCCTCGACGGCGGTGGCCACCGGCACGAGGTAATAGAGGCTGGAGACGCCCGCAGCCGTTCCCCGGCGCAGCAGCAGGAACAGCAGCAGGACCGCACCGATCGACAGGAACAACACCAGCCAGACGAACGCGGCGATGAACTCACCGGTCCACCGGATCGACGTGTCCTCGGTCGCCACCGCGACCGCCAGCAGCACGGCAGCGGCCGCCGCGTACTGCACCGCCGTCCCCCAGACCAGAGGGATCCGGTCGCCGTGCCGCTTCTGGTAGACGGTGCCGAGCGTCCCTGAGGTGAGTGCCACGAGGCACGCGACGACACCGGCCACCGGGAGCGGCTCGGCCGAGCCGGCGTCGGAGAGGCCCGGGCCGACGACCAGCACGACGCCCGCGACGCCGAGCGCCAGTCCGAGCCACTGGCGCGCCGTTGGCCGCTCGCCGAGCACCCGCGCGGCGAGGACGGCAGTGAGCACCGGTTGCAGGCTCACGATCACCGCCGACACCCCGGCAGGCACACCCAGAGAAATCCCGCAGAAGACGCCGCCCAGGTATCCGCCGTGCAGCAGCAGCCCGGCGACCGAAGCGCGGCCGTACTTCTGGCGAGAGGCCATGCCGGCCGAGCGCAGTGCGACGGCCAGGACGCCGAGCAGGGCCGCGGCGACGCCCAGGCGCAGGCTCAGAAAGGTGAAGGGCTCGGCGTAGGGCAGCCCGTACTTGGCGCCGACGAAACCGGTGCTCCACAGCAGGACGAACAGCGCCGGTCCACCCAGCGTCTGGACCCGCGAGGTCGTCCCCGTCATCGGCACAGTCTGACGACGGCGGGTAGGTCATCGCCTCCGCGCTACGACACCAGGTTGCCACCCCGCGCGGTCTCCCGGAATGGGCCGCTACGGGACACGGAGCCGGGCTTAAGTCCCTGGTGTCACGGTGTAGGTCCCCGATTTGCGGCGCGTCCCGCAGGCCGGGGACTGCGGTTACGTGGATGCGGCCGGCGAGCCGCGTGGGGATTCCTGGGATCGCCCACGTCTGCCGGGGACGGCTTTGCTGAGGTCGTCCTCGGCAAAGGACGTGACGCGCTACTTCGCCAACGGGGCGCAGAACTCCGGTCGCTACCTCAACTGCTGACGTCGTGCGGGCGATGACGTATTCCCATCCCCGCTGGCAGTGGCTCCGACAGGCGGCGGGCGGCCGCTACGAAGGCCGCCCGCCGGTCGGGGTCGGTGACCAGTTCAAGGGGGATGCTCACCCGCTTGCGATAGGCAGCTCGGATGATGACGTCTCGCTTCAGGGGTGCGCCGGCGGCGATCAAGTCGTCGAGGTAGCGGCCGAGGGCCTCCTCACCGGCTCTTGTCGTCCATGCGAAGTTGCAGCCCAGCACCGCCGGTTCCCCGCAGTAGACGCTGAGGGGTGTGACGTCGGCGCCGGAGGAGGTGCCCGAGATCGAGTAGCTGGGAAACACGCCGGAGCCCTTCTCCTGTACTCGGAAGCCGTGGGTGACGAGCTCGCTCGTCAGCGACGCCACCGAGTCGGCCAAGCCGGGGTCGCGTTCCCGCAGCCACGAGTCGACGTCAACCTGCGTCCATGTGGTCGAGGCGCGTAGGGAGGCACTCGAGGCTGGTTGCGCATCTTTCTCGTCCGCGGACTCGGAGCCGTACACGGTGGGGATGAGGATCTCCGTCGACGCGTGGACTGCACGCCGCAGGTCCATGGCAAGCAGGCGCATGCCGGCCGTGGTGTGGGCGTTCAGGTACCGGACGATGCGCCGGAGGTCCTCGTTGATCGCGTCCACCGCGAGGACGAGCGTGAAGACGCCGGCGCGCGGACGCCGCGGCTGCGGACGATCGCGCCGGTGGGGGAGCCCTCGAAAAGATGGTCCAGCGAGGGGCCGTTCTGCGCGGACCACTGCCGCTGGAAGTCCTCGGGGGTCAGCTCCGCCAGGCGGGATGCATAGTCGAGGACCTGTCCCATGATCGTGCGCCGGATCTCCTGGTTCCGGGCAAGCTTGCACTCGACGACGGTGATCGTCCCGTCGGTGTCGACGACGACGAGGTCGGCCGGTCCCACGCCGGTGCTGAACTCCCGCACCGCGACGGCCTCCCGGCCGATCCCCTCGATGAGGCTCGGCTGCTCGCCCAAAAGTCGCTGCAGCTCGTACTCGTCGACGTAGCCCTCTGACGTCGGGCGCTGCCAGCTGCCGCCGTCGGTGCGGACGAGGACATCTGTCGTGGGGGTCATCGGAGGCACGAACAGACGGTCGCACGGCCGTCCGGGGCGCGGCCGCTGCCGCTCCGAAATCGAACGCCGAGGGCTGTGCCTAGGGCGTCGTCGCGTCAGGATGCTGGCGTGGCAGCCCACGTCTTCGTCGTGCCGGGCACCCTCGATGCGTTGCACTGACGACGTCATCGTCTCCACGGACGTGCGGGGCTCCTGCTGGGCCGGGCGCTGCCCGACGGCAGCCGGGGGTCGGTGACGGTCGGGATCGGCGACCGACGGACGGCACAACGGCGCCGAGCCCGTCGGAGATCATCCGGGAGCGGATAACCCAAACGTGGCCATGCCGAGAGTCTGTGTCACGGCGACTGGCCTCCATCAAGAAGGCCTCGGCGGGACGTGCCGCCTGTCCCTAAGTGGGCCGCTTAGGGACAGTCCCGCTGGCTCGCCCTGGGGGCGGCTCCAGGGACACCGAGGACTGCGATTCGCTCACCGTCCATCACGGTCATCGCCTGCCTCGGCTTGTTCTCGCCGCTCGCGACGACGGCCAATCACCCCGACAACGAGGACTACGAGCCAGCCGACCGCCGTCGCAGCGTTTGCTACGAGGAGCAAAGCATGTATGTCCTGGGCGAGGATCCCGCGGACCACCCCTCCGGTGGTGCCGACGACGATCAGGGCGGCCAGCACAAGAAACCACGGCTTTGTGGCGACGTTGCGCTCGGCTCGCCTGGTCATGCGGCACAACCCATGAGGGGCGACAGCGGGGCCACCGTCGGGAAGACGTCTCCACCCGATGGCGCGAGTGCGGGTGTCCCTCAGTGGTCCGCTCAGGGACAGCCCAAGGCCGCTGCCGCACAACATCAGCAGGGCGCAGGCTGGCGGTCGGGGTGCTACGCGTCCCGCCCCGGAAAGTCGTCCGATGATTCGCCGGCTGCGCCCAGCATGGCGTCGAGGGAACGAGCGATGTCTGCGTCGCGGTCGTCGGCGGCGTGCTGGTAGTGCAGCGCGGCGGCGGGGGAGGAGTGGCCGAGCCGGCGCATCAGCTCCTTGGTGGTGGCGCCGGTGGCCGCGGCGAGCGTGGCGCCGGTGTGGCGGAGCTCGTGTGGGCGGACCGCCGGCAGGCCGATGGTGTCGGCGGCGCGGCGGAAGGTCGAGTTCCAGTTGCTGCGGGCGAGGTAGCCACCGGAACTGGTGGAGAACAGGAGGGCGTCCGGAGAAGCGCCAACGTGCTTCTCCAGGTGGTCCTCCAGTACTGCCGCGATGGCGGCGGGGAGGGTTACGGTCCGGTGGCCTGCGTCGGTCTTGGGTTCGCCGACCACCCACCGGCCGCCGACGCGTCGGACCGAGCGCTCGACGCGCAGCCGGCCGGCGGGCAGGACGTCGGGCCGCCGCAGCGCGGTGGCCTCACCGAACCGGAGCCCACCGAAGGCCAGGACGAGCACCAGAGCGCGGTAGCGCTCGGTCCTCCGGTCTCCCCCCAGTTGCTCTGCCAGCCGCAGGGCCTCCGCCGCGGTGAGTGCCCGCGACGGTCGGGATGCCTTCGGTGTGCCGGCCCCGCGCAGTCGGCACGGGTTGGATGCGATGGCCTCGTCGACGACCGCGATGTTGAGGATGGCGCGCAGGAGCCGGTACGACTGGGCCAGTGCCGTCGGACGCGTCGTCCGGCCGGCCCTGGCGTGCCAGGAGCGGACGGCGGCCGGCGTGACCTCGTCGACGGGAACGTCGGCCCATGGCTCGGCGAGGTGGTGGCGCCACAGGCCCGCGTATTGCGGAGGAGGTCGGTCTGCTGTGTGGCCAGCCAGGCTCAGGCGTCGGCCCTCGTGCCGAAGACCTTGGCGTGTCTACCGTCAGGGCCGCGATACCGGGCGCGGAAGCGACCGCTCGGGAGCCGGTCGACCGTGCCGAACGTCCGCTTGGCCACGGCGCGACCCTCGCGGGTGGGTCAGCGGGAGTCTGCCGTCGTCACCGCTGGCTGGGGACGCGGCCGGCGTCCACAAAGGCGTCTAGCGTCGCGCGCTCCAGGCGCAAATACTTGCCGACTTTCACGTAGCTGATCCGCCGCTCGGTGATGAGCCGGCGGACGAACCGCTCACCGGTCCCGAGGTAGTCGCCGGCCTGCGCGACGGTCAGCAGCGGACCGCGGTCTACGTTCCGCCCCTGGGCTGCCCGCGTCGTCATGGGGTCGAGCGTCGCCGGCGTCCTCCAGTGCTCCTCCAGTCCTGCTTCCGGTCACTGTCTCACCGTGTGATCATGATCTGCGTGAGCGCGGACCCGGGCTTCGAGGTCGTGGTGGGTGCCGACGGCGGCATCGCACCCGAGGAGCTGGCGCGCCATGGCGTCCGGCCGGGGGCGCACCTGCGCATCGTGGCCGAGGTCGACCGCCCCCCCATCCGGCAGGCCTACGGCGCGCTCCGCGGACAGCTCCCTGAGGTGTCCTGGGAGGACTTTGAAGCAGCCAGCCGCCTGGCCGTCGAGGACGTTGAGTCCGGTCCCACGTTCCCCGACCGGTGAGGGTCGTCGCGGACACGCATGCCTTCATCTGGTTTCTCCAGGCCGATCAGCGCCTGAGCGCGCGAGCCCGGGAGGTGCTCGAGCAAGCCCAGCAGGACCCCGACGGCGGCATCGTCGTCTCGGTGGCAAGCCGCCTCGATCTGCACTACCTCCGGCGGGCCGGTCGCTTCAGTCGGGCCGAAGTTCAACGCTGGTGGGCGGTCACGGAGGACCCGAGCTGGAACATCATCTCGGCTGCGATCACGGGCTCCGTGGTGGCGTACTTCGACTCGGCGGGGCTGGCCGCGCTCCGGGACCCTTGGGACCGGCTGATCACCGCGACGGCGATCGATCTCGGGACTCCGCTGGTCACCAAGGACCGGGCCATCACGACCGTCGGGCAATCCGGCGCAGTTGAAGTCATCTGGTAGCGGGCGTGCGACCGCAGGACTCCTCGCCGTGGCTGACCTCGCGGTCCCCGAGCGTCCAAGGTCAAGAGCCACACACGTCTTGCATTTCGGCCGGGAGCGTCGCTAGCGACCTCGCAGGCCATCTGCGCCGCAGGCGTCAAGCAGAGGCCTGCTCTGCGGCCCGACGCCCTCGGCGCACTCGTCACAACGAGTCTCCGGCCCCGCAGTGCATAAGGTGTGTCCTATTTGATCTTGTGGCTTCTCTAGTGAAGTAGCGCCGATGGGAGGGCAAGATCTCAAGGTCGTCTACCGAAGGGCCTCATTGCGCGGCGGGTAGCTCGCTGCCACCTGCTATGGGGGGCGTTGGCCGGTGCGCTTACGCGGCACTGCAGCCCGTCCGGGACTGACATCCGGCGCGTTGCCGCACCCTTGGGCCGATGCGACGGAAACTCGCTTCGGGCGCGGCTCAAGGAACCTTCGGAGCGGCTCAAGGAAAACTTGCAGGAGTTCAAGGTGTCCCCTGGTCACCGGCTATGTCCGTTACGACCTTGGCTTGTATCCGCACGCGATGTTGTCCCAGAAGTGATCGCCGGCTTCGTGAACAAGTCCATAGCGGAACTCCTCCAGCCCGCTCGTGTGAGCGTGCCGTTCAACGCGCACCGCGATGGCACTGCTCAGGTCGCCCTCGTTGAGGTTGATGAGGGGTGCACCAAGTTGTGCGGCCAGATGATTGAGTCTGGCATGAATGAGGTCGCGCTCTGCGATCCGCTCGAGACTCTGAAGTACTTCGGTCGAACCTGTACGGTAGGAGTTGATAGCCCAGGCGAGGCCGCTAACACTCCAAGCAAAGAGAGCGCCAGCGGCCACCTCGCGCCAGTTATTGCGGTCAAGCAGCCCTAACGCGATTATGGCAAAAATCGAGAACAGAAAGCACACCGCCACGCGCAATAGGAGTCTCTTGGCGCTGTGGGTTAGTTGGTCATTCGCCCAGAAGAAGCGCGAGGGGAGAAGTGTAACGAGGAGGCGTCGACCCATGTCAAGAGGTTATCCACGTGTCTGGGCCAAGGGTGCGTGACGCTGACGAGATGGGAGGCTCAAATGCTGGACGTGAGTGCTGGTAAGCCGACCGCCACAGTCAGGGGAGCATGGTCCTCACCGGAGGTGGCATGAGCTACGGAGTTCTGGCGAGGGCGCTCGCTCGCCTACGCCCCCGCCAGCAGGAGAACGAGGCGACCGAGGCACTGGCGTACGTCCTGACGGCTTCCCCGCGGGCCAGTAGGGCCTTCACTGCACTACTGATCTCGGTCGACCCACGGCTCGTCGGCGTCGGGGACTTGGCGTGGCGGACGCAGCAGCGGGATCGTCAGACCAACGCCCAAGCCGACCTTGTGGGGTTGGACGCGGCCGACGAGATTCAAGTGATTGTCGAGGTCAAGCTGGTCGCCGAGCTCCACGGTGACCAGCTCACTTCGTATCTCGACAGCTTCCGCACTGGCTCAGGGACGCTCGTGTTACTGGTTCCGCAAGCTCGCCAGGACGTCATATGGCAGGCGGCGAAGCGACGCCTCGACGATCGGCGGCTCGAAGAGGCTGGTCCGGCTGGCTCGGATTACGTCTTCCGGACCTTGGACGGCCACGTTGTCGGGCTGGTGACTTGGTCGGCGTTGCTGCAGGCACTCGAGCGGTCGATCGACGTCAGCGACCGGCTGCTGCACGCGGATCTCGAGCGGCTGCACGGCCTATTGGCCTACACCGAGGCCACCAGCTTCCGGCCGCTCCATCCGGCTGAGCTGGCCGACCTAGAGTGGCCGCGCCGGTGGAACGACTACTGCGCCTTTGTCGACCGGGTGATTGACAAACTGCTCGCTGAGGGGAGGCAGCCGAGCTTTCGCCGGCCAAGTTCGGGCAGGCGGATGCGCGTCATGGGCACGAGCGGCTGGTACGGCGGCTGGTTTGTCAGCACCGCCGTGTGGGGCCACTTCTGCATCTCGGCGGAGTACTGGCTTGCGACTGGGCAGGGGCCGTTCTTCGTCGACTTCCAGCCCGGAAACCGGACCAGTCCGTATGTGGAAGAGGCTTTCGGGGTGCTCCTGCGGGCCGACCCGCCCAGGGCGTTCAAGGCGGCCGACGGGCGGATCTTTCTGCCGATCGACCCGCCAGTGGACGCCGACGAGGACGAAGTCGTGCGCGTACTCGCCGACGGCGTCGAAGCCGTAGTGGCTGTGGCGACGGCTGGCATCCCGGCGACCACCTCGATCGATGAGCCGCCGGCCGAGGTTGAGGATGAACCGATGGGGACCGGCTGACGCCGCCTTCGAGTCGGAGATTCGCTGCCGCCAGGCCATCTGATTCCGTCTTGGCGCGACAGTGCACGCTGGCGGAAGGCAGCGGCGGCCGTGCGGTGGACTGCATGAGGCGGCTTGCTGGCGCCTTGAGTGACATTCGATCCACTTGGCGTGTTGCAGACACCCCTCGCCGGTCCAGTGCTGGCTGAACGCCCTGACTTGCCTACGAGATGGCGACATGACCCGGTTGCGGCGGATCGCGACGAGCGCTCGGGGACTGCGACCTGCCCGGATCCACGACCGCGGCGTGACCCATTCATGACCCACGCAGCGGAGAACGGGGGTCCTGAAAGGGTTTAAACGGGGCCTCCGGAGGGTCCTCCAGGCCTTTTCCGGCGAACCTGACAGGCCGGTTGACCTGTGAGAGTGCATGGAGCGGGTGACGGGAATCGAACCCGCATGGCCAGCTTGGAAGGCGCTGGCTCTTGACGCACTTTTCTGCTGGTCAGCCAGCTACAGGCCACGGGTCATGCCTTCTGCGTGCCTCAAGGGTCCAGCATTGCCTGCGGCGTTGGCCCAGGACGGCGGTGCCTACGGGCGGGAGGATCGATGTCCTCGCAGGGTGACGTCCCCACTGGTGGTGTAAGTCCCGGTCACCGCTCGCGTGGAGGACCACACGAAGGGGCCATCGTGTGATGGTCAGCGAGACCACGCCAATGGTTCTCGCAGAAGGACACAGCACACGATGGCCCTGGACCAGTCGGGACTGCCCTGCTCGAGGTGCTGGAGGCACTGAAAGCCGCCGATGTCGACGACCGGATCCGCTCGGCGGCCACCACGATCTATCAAGCCCTGATCGAGGCCGAGCTCACCGCGGTGATCGGCGCCGCGCCGCACGAGCGCACCGACGCCCGGACCGCCCAGCGCAACGGCTCCCGGCCGCGCACGCTCACGACCACGGCCGGGGATCTGAAGCTGCGGATCCCGAAGCTGCGCGCCGGGTCGTTCTTCCCCTGGCTGCTGGAGCGGCGCCGGCGGATCGATCAGGCGCTGTTTGCGGTGGTGAGGGAGGCCTATCTGCACGGCGTCTCCACCCGCAAGGTCGGGGATCTGGTCCGGGCCCTGGGCGCCGACACCGGCATCAGCAGGTCCGAGGTGTCCCGGATCTGCGCCGACCTCGATGAGGAAGTGGCCGCCTTCCGCGACCGCTAGCTGGCTGAGCAGGCGTTCCCGTACGTGTTCCTCGACGCCACCTACTACAAGGCGCGGGTCAGCCGCCGGGTGGTTCCAGATCGGCCGCGCGGCGTCGACGGTGTCGCGGGCGCTGCGCCGCAACGCCACCACCCGGGACGGCCAACTGGAGCACCGGGCGCCTACTGGGCGCCGGTTGGCATCGCTGCCGGGTGCACTTCATGCGCAACGTGCTCGCCCGCGTCCCAAGGGCAACAGCGAGATGGTCGCCGCCGCCATCCGCACCGTCTTCGCCCAGCCCGACGCCGAGCACGTGCTCACCCGGCTCGACTGCTGTGTCCTTCCGCGAGAACCGTTGGCGTGGTCTCGCTGACCATCACACGATGGCCCCTTCGTGCGATCACCCACGCGGTCAGTGACCTGAACTTACACCACCAGCGGGGACGTCACCCCCGTCGATCTTCTTGAGCTCACTTCGCGTGACAAGACTTGCCACGGCGCGGTCCACTGGGACGCCCTCGAGTTCCTTTCTGCTTTTCAATGCAGCATCATCGATGGGGCCATCAGCGTCTACCACGGTCAAAACCTGCTCCTCATAATCATAGGCCTCGCCTATCCGCCACGCGCCCACGAGTGTGCCAAAAAGGCCTACGAAGAACACTGTGGCAGCCGCGATGGTCGGGACGAGAATATGAAACGTAGACAGTGCTAGGAATAGCCACGAAGCGATCGATGCGGGATAGATGAAGGCCGAAGCAAAGGGCTCGTTCACGAAACGAGCAATCGCATTGGGGCGCGATCGGAACTGAGCGCGTTCCCCAAACGCCTGCTCCAGGCGGCGGCCAGTTCCGATGAGGTAGTGACACTTTTTGATCCCGAATAGCTCGTAGGCGTAGAGGCCCAGTGTGAACAGCAGTCCAAACGTGCCGATCGCAATCAGCGAAGGCCGCAGGTCCGAGTCATCTGCCCCGATTGCATCGGCATTTGTGCTCAGCAGCAAGAATACGCCAGTGCCTGTTGCGACAGGCAAGAGCCCCATTAGTTTCATGCGAAAATCGTTGATGGCGTGGTAGCTTTCACAGACCCGTTCGTAGAGCAAACTCCGCTGCTCTCCGCTGTCCGCTCCGTTTGTGCTCATCGGATTCCTGGCGGTTCAAAGAGAAGCGTTGCCCTCAGCGGAAGCCCACTTGGTCGCCAGTCTAGCGGCGCGAGGTTGCCAGTGGGGGCGGTTGCCTGACGGGAACGAAGATGCTCCGGCTCTCGTGGGAGCCACGGCCCGTCATGTCGGACGATGCTGCCCTCGATCGCCCTGACAGGACCGGGCCTGGTCAACGGATCAAGGGGTCGGTCGCTCGGGGCGAGGAGGGGCGCTGGCTACCTGGAGTCCTCGGTGATGTCACCGATCGTGGACGCCCTTCCCCAAGTCACGGCCGAGGGCTGTGCATCCTCGTTCGATCGTCGAGTGATCAGCCTCTGCGGACACTTCCTGACGGGCGCGGTGGTGGGCCGGAGGCAGCACCGCTACCGCGCGGAGGACGTGACTGGCCTGAGTCACCCCGCGGACGGTTCCGCATCGGTGCGGGCGAGCCCGGCTCAGCCGGCTTGGGAAAAGTCGACCAAGGTGTGGCCGTCGGCCACCAGGCCGTCCAGGACGGTCGGAAGTGCTGCTGCTGTCTCCGACTTGACGTGGAAGAGCAACCGAAACATGCGGCGGTTGGGTTTCGCTTTGATGTTCGCCCTTATGGCCGAGAGCATGCCAGCGGCAGATGTGACGCCTTGACTGTCCTTGCTGTCGGCATGAACGTCGCAGTGGCTGAGTGTGTACAGCTTCCCTGGACCGGACAGAAGGCCCGTCAGTCTGTCGACCTGGGAGAGGCGGGGCGCGCGCCAATAGCGCATATCTAGCTTCGTCACCGCCTGTACCTTGCCGTGCGTGCGGCGGAACTGTTCTCTGACCTGCTCGTCGGTGTATTGCATCGTGGACGGCTCCATGTGGTCCCAGGAGTGATTGCCGAGCGCATGCCCCGCCCTCAGGATCTCTTTCGTCGCCCCCGGATTGCCCTCCACTTCCTGTCCGATGACGAAGAATGCGCCGATCAGAGATCTGCGGCGGAGCTCTGCGAGGATGGGCGTGAGTGCAGAAGCGACGGGATCGGGCCCGTCGTCGATGGTCACCTGCAGGAGCTTGGCTGCCCCTCCTGGAGCAATCGATGGCGTAGCCGAGGACTCCGCCCACTCAGCGGCGACCCATACCTCGGCGCCGCCGAGCCGCCGTTTGCCGGTAGCACCTTGGATCGCGACGGCGTGCTGGCCGAACTGGTCGACGACGGTGATCCCGGTCGGGGTCCCTTGTGCCGGCTCGACCTGCAGGAACACCGGTGAGTGCCCGACGTGGCGATCTAGCCGTCGGGTGCGCACGGAGTTGTAGCCGTCGAGGGTGACCCAGTACTGCAGCATGGAACCCGTCGTCAGAGCGCGGTCGACGATGCGTGCCACCATCTCGTCCCGCTGGGCATCCGGAAGGTCGGGCCCCTCGATGATCGGCGGGTCGAGGAAGAATTCCCGCGCCAGGCCGGTCACCACGAGGGCCCCGGGAGCTCCACGCGCGATGTACGCATCGGGGAAGTTCGTCGTCAGGTCGGGGTCAGCGAAGGTCTCCGACTGGGACTGCCAGATCGCGTAGGCGACCATGCCCCGGGTCATCCGCCTGGTACGCCGTCGCGTTCCGTTCACCTTCTGTGCGGGCATCCGGTCCGGGAAGAGCGCTTCCCAGAAGGGCAGGAACCAGCCCGCACGCCCCGGAACCTCGCCGGGGTCCGGGCTGCCGTTCGCGAGCAGGTCTGCCGGGCGCAGCCGTCGGGCCGCCGGGATGTTGCGCTGGGCTCGGAACGAGGACAGAGCATGGCCGAAAAAGCTCAGGTACGGGCGCACTGCACCATTGATCAGGCGGGAGGTGGCCGCCGTCGTCACATCGTCCTCGAACGACAGCCGCCCCCCTGTGATGCGGTTGTCCACCAGAGCCCGCGTCGCGCGCCGCATCGAGAGGTACGTGCAGCGATTCTCGCCGGGTGCAGGAAACGGCTGAGGATCGACTTCCAGCATGGCCTGGGGCATCGGACGACGGGCCACCACATGGACGCCGTTGGCCGGCGCCAGGTCGATCGTGATCGGCGACGCGCCGCTCATTCGCTGCCAGTTCGACTGCGTGCGTCCGGCGATATTTTTCGGCTCGCCCGGGAGCCACAGAAGTCGATGGGAGGAGTTCGCCGAGAGGTCCGCGAGAGTCAGGTCCAGTTGCAGGGAGCCACCCTCGCCCGGCGGGACACCGTGGAACAGCAGGCCATGGGCGGGTAGCCGCTGCGCGACGACGAGTGTGCCGTCGGCCCGCGAGAGGCGCACTGCCTGGGCGGCGAAGTGGACGGAGCAGTCCCGTTCCGGCCGCCAGATCCGGGTGATCCGCAAGCGGTGATAGCGCATGCTCGACGGCGCGCAGGCAGCGAGTAGGGGCTTGCGCAGTCCGTTGGCGGCGGCGACGTGCTGGTAGACCAACCGGGCCGGGACGGCTGCGTTCGCCGGATGAGCCGGGTGCTCGCGGGCGACGTTCACTCCCGAGGCTGCGACGAGGTGCGCCGCCGGACCATCGAAGGGCTCCACCCAGCGGGCCGCGGTAACGCGGATGCGGACGTTGCGGTCTGCGGCGACCACGAACTGCGGCATCCACTGGGCCGCGACCGGGTCATCGGTCATGCGGCCGCTGCGGATCGGCGGTCCGATCACCGGTCCCCACTCGCCGCGCAGGAACTCAGCGACGCGCTGTCTGTGACGTTGGCTCAGCGCACCGTTTCCCGCGGGTGGGGGTGCGTCGTTCGGGGAGAGTTGTGGAATCGCGCCGAAGAGGAATTGCGCGGAGATGCGGACGGGGCCGTACCACATGCGCGTGGGAATGGCGTCGCCCAGCTCGGCCACCAATCTGGCCCAGCGGCTCAGCAGGTCCGGACTCACCGCTCGCCGGTCGGCCTGCAGCAGGTCGACCATCAGTGTGCCTTCGGTGTTCCAGCCTCCATACGCGGAGCGGCTCACCTGGTCGGCGCTCGGTCGACTGGCCTGTGGTCCGCCGAGGAAGATCAGCCGGCCCGGGAACAGCGGCCGGCAGTGCAGCGGCTGCACCGCTGCGTCGACCCGCAGGCGGCCGGTGAGCAGCAGCGACTGTGGCCTGGTCTCGCTCCCTCCGGGTGATTCGGCGTAGGGCTCGTCGGCCGCCGTCAGGGGGCTCTCGAGTGCGGCCAGGGCGTCGGGATCGAGCACGAACCGCGCGAAGCCCAGCGGCGGGGCTACGCGTCGCCGGCCTCGGGGGGTGAGGCCGAGGGTGGTCGCGGTCAGCGTGTCGAGCCCGGTGCTCACCGCTGTGTCCTCCCGTCCGCGGAACGCAACCGGATGAAGCCCTCCTCGAGCACGGCGGCCTCGTCCGGGAGCAGCGCCTGGGTGGTCGCGGCCACGATCGGGTCCTCACGCCAGGTGGTCTCCGTACCTCGCCGAGTCCAGTCCTGGCCACCTGCGAGGAGGGAGGTGATCGGCATGCGCAGCTCCTCCGGGTCCACCAGCACCGGACCCACGCGGAACGAGGGCATCAGCCGCGTGAGCGCCGGCGCCGTCCAATCGCGCACCAGCTCGATGGACTTGCGGGGGAGGATGCCGCTCGTCACGTGCAGCTTCGCGGCGGGATCGAGGAAAAGCGTGAGCCGCAGCATCTGCCCGGGCCGCAGCCAGATCGTCGAAGCCCCGGCGGCCACGATCGGCGCGTCGATCGGTCGGACGGGCGCAGGTCTCGCCGGTGCGCTCGGAGCGGCGAGCTTGCCGAGGTCGCCCCGCTGCCGGCCGGAGTCCGTGGCTTCGTTCACCACGGAGGGGGACGCGGTCCACAGCCGGGTGTAGTCGTCGTCGACGACGTAGGCGTAGAGGCCGTCGTCGATCCGGGTCAGAGAGCCGAGCCGCACCGGCAAGGCCGTGGCGGCCAGCCGTCGCCACGCTCGCTCACGGGCTGCCAGCTGGACCGCCGAAAGGGAGGGGAACGGCGGCTCGGTGACGACGTCGAGCCGCAGTGTTGCCCGGACCACCGCGACCGGGCGTCCGACGAGTTGCGCCAGATGCTCGTTGCGGCCCGATCCGCCGACGGTCTGCGCGGTCGTGTCGATGACCCGCATGAGCGCCTGCAGCGGCGTGTCGCTGCGCCGCGCCGCACCGTGCCGCTCGGCGGCGTCGCACTCCAGCAGCCCGTAGGCCAGGGCCCGCAGGTGGCGCAGCTCGGGGGTGTCCCACGCCGGCCTGGCACCGAGCGGGCCACGGTCGCCCGGCGGTCCCTCCCACACGACCGAGCCGGTCAGCCCGTCGTGGCGCAGCTGCCCGAGCGGGTTCCCCGAGGGGTCGAAGAACTCCACCGCGTCGTCCGCGTGATCCGGCATCAGCCAGCCGGCAACCGGATTGGGCGGGTCGGTGCGGGACTGGTCGACGGCGGCCTCCACCGCGTCGTCCGCCGCGCTGACCAGGCGCATCATCAACCGCGCCGGCTGATTGATGCGCGGCGCGAGCGTGATGCGTCCGGCCGCCTGCTGCGGCGTGGCCTCGGTTCGCAGCCCACGCCCCACCAGCACGTCACGATTTCCGGCCGCGGGTGCCGGGGCGTCGACGAGGGTGAGATAGCGTCCGAACGCGTCCACGACCCGCAGCCGCCGCACGGTGATCCGGCCCGTGCGCGTGAGGAGGGGCTCGGATTCGGGGACGGGCGGGACGCCGTTCCGGGTGATCTGATCTGCGAACCCGAGCAGCCGCGACCGCAGGTCGGTGAGCGAGCCGGTGAGGAAGTCGGTGTACCGGGCCGAGCCCGTGAGCCGGCGCAGGACAGCTTCCTGCGCCTCGTCGAGGACGCCCTTGCCGTCGCGGTCCAGCACGTCCTCGGCATCGGCGAAGGCGGCGATCGCATCATCCAGGGCCTTGGTGGTGCCCGGGGTGAGGAGGCTGCGCCCGGCGAACCGGCGGGAGGTCACCTGTGCCGGGGTTGGTGCCTCGACGTCCATCTCGAGCAGTTCCAGTCCCGCCAGCGGGATCTCGGCGAGCTCGGCGTCCAGCTCCCACTCCATGAGCAGCGGCACCCACGGCTGCCGCCAGATCGTGATCCCGGCAGGGGACGCAGACACTCCGTCCTTGAGCGAGCACCGCATCAGCGGCGTGACCTCGCCCGGTCGGGAGAGCCAGTGCACGAACAACCGGCGCTCGGCATGAAAGGCCCGCTCCACCACGGACATCGGAAGCCCGAGCAGGCCTGCTGCGTGCTCGCTGTAGTCCACGAAGGGATCCTCGACAGCGGCCTCCACGACTAGGTCGCCGGCATCGCGCGGGATCGCCCCGTGCTCGGGAACCGTCCGCAGGAGCACCCGCCCGTCCACCCCGGCGAGGGTCGCCACGGTGTCGCCCGAGAGCCGGCAGCGCAGCCGGTCGTCCGGCTCGAACCGGCCGTCGTAGCCGTGCCGCAACGACCGCCGCAGATTGCCCAGCACGATCACGGGATCCTGGGGGGCGAAGAACCGGGGCAGGGGAAGGGTCTGCTCCTCCACTTTGCGCGGCTCCGGCGGCGGAGTGATCCTTGCCGGCCGGGTCCGGATCGCCAGCAGGTCGCTGACCTGCCCGCCGGATCCGACGAACGCCAGGCGGACGCGGCCCGGAGCGTCGGCGGGAAAGGTCTCGGCCAGTGCAGTGGTGGCCGGCGCCGGCATGACCGGGTCCCGCAGGTCCGCGAAGGCGTCGCCGGCGAGCACCTTCTGCGTGATCTCCCCGCCGGGAGCGGAGTCGAAGGCCCGGGCGTGGAGTTCCTCGGCCAACCGCGCCACACCGGTCGGGGCGGACAGTGCGTCGGTCATCCCGTGCGCGAAGGCGGCATACTGCACCTCCGCGGTGGCGCTGGCCAGTGGGTCCGGCGACTTCACCAGCCGGCCGGCGACGAGGGCCGCAGCGGCCTCGATGGACGTGGCCCCGGCCGCGACGTCGACCGCGCCCGGCCAGGGGCGGTCGGACGGGATGGCTTCGAGGCGCCGGATGCCGTGCAGCACCCCGTACACGACCCCGTGACAGCACGTGCGGCGCGGCCACCAGTCGTCGGGGTCCGTGCGGATCGTGGCGTCGGAGGCGGCGAGCCCGCCGAGGTTGACGGTCGGCGCCGGTTCCAGCGCGCTCGCCGGCACCACACCCGAGTTCACGAGGACCCGGGCCTGCGCGGCGCGCTCACGGCGCACGGCGGCCAGCCGTTCGGGGTCCAGCGTCCACCCGAGGCCGGCCAGCAGGTCGGCGACGTCGCCGCCGCCGGCGAGCGGGTCCAGGTCGGCCCGGCTGTACCACCCCACGACGACGTAGGTGAGCGGGCCGCTCGGAACGGCTCCGCTCGGCCACGGGTCGTGGAAGGCGAACCGGTTGCGCACGTTGTCGTAGACGGCGGCCCACGCCGGGTCCATGCCGGTGACGGCGGTCAGCTGATCGGGAGGAACGTACGGCCGGGGTTCCTGACTGCCACCGGGCCCCGGATCGGTCCAGGCCTCCAGCGGCGTAGCTTCGGCCCGATCGGCGTCCACGACCCACGAGGTGACCGACCGTGGCGTGCCGCCGCTGAGCCGGGTGACGAGCCACCGGTCCGGGAGGGGACGGTACGTGCCGTCCGGTCGGGTGGTCGTCAGCCCGTCTGGCATGGCCCAGTGCAGATGCACGCCGGGTCGGCGGTCCGCGCCCGCCGTGAAGGGCGGAGGGAACTCCTGCCCCGGCGCTGGTTCGACCGGGTCGAGAACCCGGCCGGCGATGTCCGCGGTGGGGACCGCGTCCGCGGGCGTTCCGGTGTCGGGGTCCGGTGGCCGGACGACCAGTGCCTGCACGTCGACGGGGACGAGCACCCGCGGCTCGGGCGTCACGTCGCCGGCGGCGACGGCGGCGTCACGCGTCAGCTGGTCCCGGACTCCCAGCGCGAACGCCGGGTGGAAGGAGGCGTCGGTCATGGGATGTCCCCGAACGCCGCGTCGAGTTCCGTGAGCGTGATGGAGGGCGCGAAGACGACGTCCCCCGGCTTCGGCACCGCACTGAAGTCCTGCCGGAACGGGAACTGCAGCAGGCGCCGGGCGAGAGGCGCGGACTCCGAGACGCCCAGCAGGTGGGCCAGGGCGGCGACGTCGATCACCCCCGGGGCACCCGGGCGGAACGGCACCGGCCCGGTCGCGGGCTCGCCGTCCCGGGCGGGGACCTCGTACCCGCCGCCCGAGGTCCGCTCGTCCAGGCCGAACTGGACGCCCTGGTGCGGTTCCTCGAGGGTGACCACGTCCGGAATGCCGTCGAACATGGCCAGGAGCACGGCGGGGGCGAGCCGCCCCAGCCGGAGGAGGCAGACGGACATCGCGCCGGTCTGGGCCTTCCTCGAGGCCCTGATTTGAAGACCGGGCCAGCCGGAGACCAGCCGGGACCGCAGCAGGAAGCCGGTGATGGGAGTGTCCGGCGGTGCGTCGAGCTCCTCGCCCGAGTGCACGCTCGTGTGCCGATGGTTGCGCTCCGCCCGATCGATGGAGTCGCGCAGTGCGGTGTGCCGAGCCTTGAGGTGGGCCCGTTCCGCGCTCCCGGCCGCCACGCTCATGGCGCCGTCGCAGGCCGCGTCGGTCCAGTTGCGGTCCACGTAGAAGAACCGGACGGACTCCGGCGGTGGCAGCAGCCGGCTGTCGCTGACCAGGTACTGGAAGGGCACACCGTGCAGCAGACGGAGCCGGACCAGCCACGTGAGCACGGGCTCGGGGACCGGGCGGGCGGCATCGGACACCGAGGCAGCCCGCAGGCGGACGAGGGCGTCGGCCGTGTCGAACATCCCATCGGCGACGTGCGTGCCCGCGCGGTGGGTCTCGGGAATTCCGGTCACGGTCCACCTCCGCCGAAGATCTCGGGGATGCTGCCTGCGGGGGCTGCGGGGTCGAACTGGGCGTTCGTCAGCCCGGCTCGAGCCTTCGTCGCGGCCACTCGCTGGTGCAGCGCCCAGCGGAGGTGCCGCAGCAGGTGCGGATCCTGGACGAGCTGGTCGAACCCCTCGGCGGCTGCCAGGGGGTCGGCGTCCGTGGGGATCCGCACGCCGGGGTCGAGGGGCGGGGCCTGCAGGACGTCTGCGACGACCTTGGGCATCAGGCCGAGACCGGTCGAGATCACATCGATGTCCGTCGACGTGAGCGGGACGGGCTCACCGAAGGGAGGGACGATGCGGCCGAGCGGGCTGGACGGGTCACCGAGCGCGGTCGTGGCGGCAAGGGCGAGAGCATGCGCGGCCTTGTCCAGACCGAGCTCGGTGACGCCGGGGACGAAACCGAAGGTCTCGTGCGCCACCCCATCAGCGAAGTCGGCGCGGCGCCATTCCTGCACGGCCGCCGTGAACGTGGGGTCGGCCAGGGCCAGTAGCCGCCCCAGTTCGAAGGCCGCCGCTTCGGAGAGGTCCTCGAGGCCGTCGGAGGCGATGCGCCGGGCCTGATCGGCGTGGAACAGCGGCACGGGCCTGCGCCGTCCGACCTCCCTCGGCGTGAGCGGGCCGCGGTACCAGGCGGCCGACTCCCGGCCCAGTCGCGTGCGGTGCGACGTGATCACGTGCCCCGTCGGGGTCACCCCGGGGCAGCCGTCGGGGGCGGTGCCGAACGAGCCGACGTCGATCTGCTGGGCGAGGGCCTGGAAGTCGCTTCCGGCGCCGACCGTGAAGTCCCAGTGGGCCAGGACGGGGAAGCGCTGGTCGAGCGGTCCGTCGGGCACCACCACAGCGGGTCCTGGCGCGGTGGCGGGCGTCCCGGGCGACGGCGCCGGCAGCACGTCCGCGCGGCCCTCCAGGGAGATCAGATATGCCCCGTAGGAGTGCTGCGTGCGGGGTAGCCGGGAGGAGAGGACGACGGAGAAGTAACCGTCCTGATCGGTGCCGGCGAGTTCGGTGTCGTCGAGCGAGACCTCGCGCACGTGGCACAACCACGCGAGTTCATCAGCCCGCGGGAACACGGCTTTCGCGACGTTGAGCGAGGTCTCCAGGCAGTCGCAGGTGCCGCTGGTGGCTGAGACCCCCAGGGCGCCGTGCTTCGTGGCGGGGATCACCTCGGTGACCGGGACCCCGGTGCGGAACCGTCCCTCCGTGGCGGTCAGGACGATCAGCGCGAGCCACGGCGCGCTCGCGGCGTCGCCCGTGGTCCCGAGCCGGCGCTCCCAGGGCAGGGTGCGCCGGCCGAGGACGATCTCGGGGAGGCGTGTCTCGAAGGCGCCCGCGGCCCGGGGTGGCGGGAACACCGAGGCGACCTCCGTGCCGGGCAGCGCGAACTGCGGAGCGACCACCCGCAGCGTCTTGTCGACCGGTTGCACCGCGTCGGCGTCGATGGTGTGTTCCAGCCGGAGCGTGTAGTCGCCCGCTGGCAGACTGGGGCGGACGGCGCTGTGCAGGCGGATGGAGCCGACCGCGACGCTCATGGTGACCGCCTCCAGGTCAGCGTTGATGTGCGGTGCCGGCGATCGACCGCCCCCGGTACGAGCCCACCGACCAGCGAAGGGGCGCCCTGGTCGGCGATGAAGGTCTCGACGACGTCGGCAGGGCGGCAGCTGCCGAGCAGACCACGCAGGGCGAAGCCCGGTGCACGGCCCACCGTGACCACCGGCGCCCGGCTGCCCGGTTCGACGTTCCGGATCAGGTACACGTCGCCGCCGGCCGTCAGCACCCGGTCGCAGGAGCCGGACACGGTGGTGGCGTCGTCCAGGCCGATCAGGAATTCCGAGGTGTTCGCCGCAGGGTCGAGGGGCCGGAGGCCGACGATTACGCTCCGTGTCCCTGGCGGCAGCGTCGTGCTGACCAGCCCCTCGACGCCCACGGCGAGCTCCGGGTCGATCAGGGCGACGTCGACCGGGCGGCGGCCACGCAGGGTGGTCACTCCGGTCGTGCGCAGGACCCCACCCGGCACGACGAACCCGTACTCGCCGGTCCGCAGGACCGGGACGCCGACGTGCCAGCCGGCCAGCCCGGAGATGGAGAGGGGCCAGGCCGCCGGAGCGGCGGTCGCGGAGCTCTGGTCCGGGGGCACCCCGGTTCCCAGGATCGCGAGCCTGTCGATGCCCGGCGGCAACTTCAGCTCACCGGAGCTGACCGTGGTGTCGGCCAGCGGACTGCCGGCCAGGTCGAGCATGACGACCCGGACGGCCTGGTTGCCGTCGATGCCGAGAACGGGGCGTTCCGGGTTCCAGTCGTCGGCTGCCACGGCCACCCGCCACACCTGGATGTCCCCGCTGCGGAGCGGGGTGCCCGCTGCCGTGAGGCCGGCCGTCCTCGTCGCGAAGAGCAGTTCTGCACGGTCGTCGGCGAACAGCCCGGGCACGGCCTCCAGCCGACCCCCCGGAACGGCGTGAGCCCCTCGGGTGCCGGCCCGCAGGACGGTCTGCGGAAGCGGTGGGCCCCCGCTCCGTGGCTGGCCGACTGCGGCGGGGGCCGTGCGGTACAGACGGGCGGCGGTCGGACGAATACGTGCGAGGACCGAGCTCAGATCCTCGGGGTGCGTTCGGGGGAACGCCGCGCCCCAGTCCCCGACCGTGGTGCGCGCCCGTGGCCGCCGGGAGGGGACGGCGTCCAGCCGAGCGGCGCCGATCAGACGCGGCGCGGGCACGTCGGGTGGGGTGCGGACCGGCGGTTGCGGCAGCTGCCGCACCCGCACCGCGTGCGGCGTTGCGGCGGGGGTGCAGGCCCGGGCAGTGGGTCGTTCGAGTCGCGGCGGGGCGCTGCGGTCGGCCGACAGCAGCAACGCGTCGAGCACGCCGGGCCCGGTGCCGAGCGAGGCCACCGCCGCCCGGCCCAGGCAGCGGACCAGCGCTGCACCGCGCGTGGCGGCCATCAACTGGCCGGCGAGCGCCAGTGGGTCCTGCCCGGCCACGGCGGCGGCCCACGCGTCGGCGGCGGCCGCGGCGGTGCTCAGCGTGCCGCCGGGATCGCGCGGCGCCAGCAGGGGCAGCAGTCGTGGCGCGCCGACCTGGAACTGCCGGAGGTCGATCGGCTCCACCGAGCCGGCGACCTTCACGTCGGCGATGACGTCGCCCCCCACGAAGGCGTCCCGCATGCCGCCTTCGCCGTTCGGAGTCGGCATCCGCCACACGGCGTCCGGCACGGCGCCGATCACCGGCGCGACGGGGGGGAGCTGCACGAATTCCTGTCCGGGCGGCGGGCCCTTCCGGACGGAGATGCGGTGCTCGCTGGTGATCCTGGCGCGGCCCATCGGGCCGGCCGCCAGCGGAGGCCCGGCGAGGACGGTGCCGTTGAGCACGGTGGCCGCGGCGCGGGTGGTGGTCCGGAGCTGGAATTCCGGCAGTACCTGGAGGAGGTCGCTCCCGGTCGCCGCGCCGGTCGCGGAGCCGGGGTCCGGGGTGAAGGACCCCCGCGTGATCGTCACGTCCATGGTGGCGCCCGCCGGGTCGCCCGCGACCAGGTACTTGTCGTGGAACGCGGCCCAGCCGAGCCAGTCCTTCGCCGGAACGGCGGGGCTTCCGAACGGGACGACCACGGTGGTGACGGCCAGGTCCACCCGGGCGACGCCGTGCATCGGCGGCCCCTGGATCAGCAGCTCCGCCCCCACCGACACCGTGATCCGGATGGTGATGTGGATGAACCAGATCTTGATCTCGATGTTCAGCCAGGCGCCGATGGTCACGTAGATCGAGATGTCGTAATAGAACGGGTCCCAGGACAGCAGGATGTCCAGCCCGCAGGCGAACCAGGCCCCGACGATGCCGAAGTTCGCGGTCGCCTCGAGTCGCCCGCCGGTCATGATGGCCGTCGGCGTGAGCGCGAAGTAGGACTCGCCCTTGATCGTGATGACCGACGAGACGCGCCAGGAGAAGCCGACCCGGGGTACGTCGGGGTAGTGGTCGCGCCTCGGGTAGCGCGGGTGGTAGCCGCCGATGGTGACGAGGAACTCCCCGGTGCGGAACCAGATCACGAAGGCGAAACCACCGGTCAGTCGGCAGTCGGTGTTGAACAGCCAGGAGTTGTCGGTGAGCTGGGCGCGGATCAACAGCACACCGTCGCGGGTGGAGAACCTGGCCTGCAGGGCCAGCTCGAGCTGGACCACGGGGGCACCCGGGTTCGGCAGACCCGCCCTCGCGAGCCCGAGGACGTTCACCTCCAGCCCGTCGCCGACGGCCACGGTCACTGCCACGATCGATTCGACCAGGGTGAAGCTGCTGAACCGAACCCCGGCGGCGAGCCAGAACGCTCCGGGCCGGGGTGGAAAGGTGCGGCCCAGGTTCACGAGGGCGGCCATCGGGTCCGCGACGAGTTGACTGCCCGGGTCCAGTGCCGCGATCAGTGGAAAGGTCGCGACCTCCGTCATCTCCCGGGGTGCGACCAAGGCGCGGTTCAGGCCGACGCCACCACCGATGCCGAGCACGAAGAACGCCGGCGGGCCGCCGAGCGGCGCGGCGAGGGCGGCGATGACGAAGAGTGACGTGTAGCGGTCACTGCTGCCGACGCGCACGGGGAACGACCCGAACGCACCGAGCGCGGTCAGCCCGTAGCCGGCCGCGCGGACGTCCAGCATCCCGATGTACTCGACGCCGCCCTCACGGACCAGCTTCCGAAGCCCACCCGCGATGCTCACCCCACCCCCGGCGAACGAGATGGCCAGGCCGGCGAGGTCGAGCCGCCAGGTGGCCGGGTTCGCAGGACTGGCCAGCGGGATCACCACGGCGAGGTCGTCGACCCCCGCGGCCAGCGGCCCGATGTGCACGCCGGCGTCGAGCAGCAGCGCGAACGACGCCGGATCGGTGAGGTCGAACCCGATCTGCTCGACGTACACGGGGCCGAACGACCGGCGGATCGGGATCCAGCCCTCGCCCTCCAGGCCGATCGCGACAGTGACCGGCCCGGTGCCGAGCTTGTCGATGTCGGCGTACGGGGTGATCCCCGGAGTGGGGCCGCGGGCGGTGACCGCCGAGCCGGACCCCGACCCGTCACCGGGCGGGTCACCCGGGGCGATGACCTTGCCGGCCACCGGATTCGTGCCCCCGGAGGCGGAGCCGACGGGGATCTCGATTCCGACGATCTCCACCCGGCCGCCGCCGCTGACGAACCCGCTGCCCGCATGCTCGTACCGGCCGTAGAGGGCAACCCCCTGCACCCTCAGCGGGTCCTTGTTCAGCGGACCTTCGGCGCCCGTCACCGCGACCCCGAGCCCGTCGACGCGCACCCGGGGCGCGAACCGCACGGGCGACGGCGAGTGGAGGTCCTTGGCGACCTCCACGACAGCGACCTCCAGGACCGGCTCGGTGCCCGTCTCGTCCTGGGCGCGTACCGCCACGGCGACGTCCCCCAGTGGCGGGAGGTCGAGGGGCTGCTCCAGGACGACGCCGAGCAGGTATCGCCTCGCCTGGCCGAGGTCTACGTTTCGCAGTCGCAGGTGGACGGGACCGAGGTCGGCGGTCGCCAGGAAGGCGTCCACCAGGGCCACCACGGCCGGGACAGCCGCGCCGAGCGGGTCGGAGAGCACGCCGGGAGCCAGCCGGGGTGGTGCGGCTCCGGGCGGCACGCCGGAGATCAGAACTCCTGCGGCGGTCAGGAGGTCGACGAGTTCTTCCGCGCCGACCTTCGTCTTCTCGAGTGCGTCGCGAACCGCCGGCAGACCGAGCACGGCATCGACGACGAGCGGGATGACCACCTCGAGGATCAGCTCCGTGAAGGCGGCGGACACGTCATCATCCGTGCTGGTCCCGCGCCGGTGCACGAGTTCGGTGCTCCCGCCGAACGGGACCTGGAGCACGAGCGCGTCGGCGCCCGCTCCGGTCGGTGGATCGAGCCACAGGCCGACCTCGAACCGTGGTGGGTCCGCCGTCGGCGCGCCCCCGAGGTGGAGCTCGACGAAGGGCCAGGCACCGGGCAGCAGCTCGATCGGGTCCGGCGCGGCCCGGTCCGGGGGCACGGCGAGCAGGGCAAGCGTGGAACTGCCGAGGCCTTGGGCGCCGACGACGATGCGGCCGCGAACCACGAAGCCGTTCAGCGGGCGCAGGTCCGTGAGCAGGAGGCTCAGCACCGGCCGCCCGGCGTCGTCGGCGTGCATCTCCAATCGGACCCGGTCCGCGAGGCCCGACCAGAGTGCGCCGGGAGCGGCCGGCCGGTTCCGGGCGAGCGCCGCCACCTCGGCCAGCGCGGAGGCCACCGCGGTCGGGTTCGCCCGGAACCGGGCGACGAGCCATGCGGGAGGATCGGCGGCCAATCGACGCAGGGCATCGAGATCGAAGGAGCCGGCCGGACTCCTCAGGCCGAGCGCCTCGCCGGCTGCCTCGATGGCGGTGCCGAGCCGTGCCAGCGCGGGGTTGGTCGAGCCGAGCGCGGCGAGCTGATCGAGCAGCAACGGCAGCACATGCTGGGCCGCCTGCTGCGCGATCAGGGCGGCGAGCGGGCCGAGACCGGCCGACTCGGGCAGCAGCGGCACGACCGTCGGCGCGCCGGTGGCGTCCGGCCAGAGGCGGAGGACCATCTGGAGCCCGCCGGCCGGATCCGGCCCGCTGCCAGCGCCCCCGGTGACCTCGAGCTCTGCTGCCGCCAGCCCGACGCCGGCCCCGCCTGCGTGGACCCGCACCGCACAGGTCACGGACGTGCTCGGCACCCACGCGGGGTCGATCCGCACGGCCAGGCTCAGCCGGCCGCCGGCCGCCACGAGCCCGCCCACCGGGCCGGCGTCCGTCCGGAGGGCGAGGTCCAGCAGCAGCCCGTCGCCCTCGGCGCGGGCGGTGATCCGCCCACCCAGCGGAAGCGGCAGCCCAGGCAGCGCAGGCTCCTCGTCGGCGCGCACGCCGGTCAGGTCCGCGATGGCGTCGAGCACTGCGGCCACCTTCGCGGGGGAGATCCGGCCGGGGGTGCTCTCGCTGCCCAGTGCGCGCGGATCGGTCAGCCTGCCGAGGGGATCGGTGAACAGACCGAGCGCATCGTGAATCTCACCGTCGGCATCGACGAGTCCGACGCTGTGTACCAGGGTTCTGAGCTCGTCGGAGGCGTCGGTCGCGGCCGACAGCACCATGCGCAGAACCTGATCCACCGCCAGTGACCGGACGTAGCGCCCCAGCGCCGCCTGATCCGGCTCGGGTAGCAGCGGGATGCTCTGCAGCGTCGCTCCAGGCTGGATCACCGCTGCCAGCTCCCCGGCGGGTGGGAAGGTCAGCACGACGGCGGGGAACGTGTCCCCCCCACCGCCGCTGCTGGTGCCGTCGGCGGGCGCGGGTGAGAGCCGGAGCTGCCAGGTGGCCTCCGACACTGGACGGCCGAACGGCAGGGGCGCGACGACGTCCGCGCCGGCTCTCACCACGCCCGCGACCGTCAGGCCCTCGATCACCATCCGGAGGATCGCCCGCTCGGGATCGACCACCAGCCGGACGCCCGGAACCGGCTCGGCCACTATCGGGTCGGTCACCTGACCGTTGCTGGCAGGGGCGCCGAGCAGTCGCCGCAGCGCCTCCAGTGCCGCTCGTGCGCCGGCGGACCAGCCCTCGGTGCGCGACCGCAGGACCGACGCCAGGTGTGCGAGCGGGTCCGCGAGGAGACGCTCCGTTGCATCCGGCTCGAAATCGAGCGAGCCGTCCGTGTGCACCCGCACCAGCCCGATCGCGTCGAGGACGGCCACGAGGTCCGCGAGCGTTCCCGAGGGTGGTAGCGGCGAGAGGGCTGCAGCCAGCTCGGCGAGCAGTTCCCGTCCGGTGGCGTCCAGCGAGTCCGCCCGGATCTCGAGCCGTTCCCGGAGGATGCCGCCGAGACCGGCGTCGAAAAGGACGAACCTCAGGGACGATGCCGCGCCCGCCCCGTCCGGGGACGGTGCGACGAGGTCGAGGAGGATCTCGGCGCGTCGGATGGACGCCGACGGGTTGGCCAGCAGCCAGCCTCCCGGCCGCTGCAGCACGACACGGGTCCGCAGCCGCGGCAACGTGCGCGCGGTGCCGCCGCTGCGGAGGCGCACGGTAGCGACGTCCAGGCGTACGGATGTCAGGGCGTTCACCGCCCCCGGTACGGCGACCGCGGGGAGGTCGACCCCCAGCCCGAACCCGAGATGAGTGACGGGTTCGCGTGGCGGGCCGCCGGGCACGGGGAGCCGCGCGAGGACTGTCCGGAGGACCTCCGCGGTCAGCGTGGTCAGGGACCTGTCGAAGTCAGCCGATGCCAACCGGGCAACTACGGCGGTGACGGGCGCGGCCGCGCTCGCGGTTCCGCCTCCCGCGGGTGGAGGGGCCATGTCGGTGAGCGGGAACGGGATCTGCCGCGGGATGCCGGCGCTGTCGGGCCGGCCGTCGCCCAGCCGGGAGGCGATGGTCGTCAGCACACCGCGGAGTGGCTCGGGGACGTCGGTGACCCGCCCGGCGAGTGCTTGCACGAACCGGGCGGCGTCCAGCGCGGTGTCCACGACCGCGCCGGCCGTCGATCCGGTCGTCGACGGCGCGGGTCCCGGCGCGGCCACCGTGACGAGCTCCGGAACGGTGCCGTCGGCATGCAGCGTGCGCGCCGCCCAGCTGGTGATCGAGTGGGCCACCACGACCGGGGCCCCTCCTGCGGCCGCGCTGACGGCGGCGACGGCGACCCGGAGCCGCTCGACGACTCCGGCGTGCCCGCCGGCGTCGTCCCGGGTGGGCATCAGCACGAACCAGGGGCCCGTGGCAGGCGGGGCGAACACGAAGGAGGTGGCCGGGCGGCCCGCACCACGCAGGTCGAGGCGTGCACCGCCGTCCTGTCCGGGCCACGGGGACACGCCCGGAAGCGGCGCGCACAGGTACATCACGGTGGTGGGGGCGGCTGCGCTGTGGTCGGACAGGACGAAGTGGGCCGGCGCGTCCACGTGGGTGGCGGAAAGGACGACGGGGCTCGCTTCGTCGCCCGGGTGGACCTGCTGTGCTGCCGGGACCAGGCCGTCACCGTCGACGAACGCGGTGCGGAGGGTCTCCAGGGCCTCCGCGACGTGCTCGCGGCCGGCGAGCAGCTCCGCCAGTCCTGCGTCGATGCGCGCGCCGCCGGCGAGGACCTCCAGCAGGTCGGCGGCGGCCGGCGGTGGCGTGTCAGGATCCTCCGGGTCAGCGGGGACCAGATCGGCCGGGAGCAGGCCGGCGAAGACGTCCTCGAGCCCTGCCAGGGTCGGGCCGTCGGGGTCCAGCCAGAACAGCAGCGAAGCTCCGCCGCCTGCCGGACCGGCGTCGTCGATCGGCCCGGCGGTGCTCGTCGTGCCGGGCAGCGCAATCGCCCACGGATCGTTGTGCGTGCCAGAACCGGCGACCTCGGACCGCCCGCAGAGCAGAGCGGTGAACGAGATGGTCGGCAGCGACAGGTCGAGGTCGCCGGAGAACAGCTTCCCGAGCCACAGTCTGATCGTCGGCAGGGGGGAGAGCAGGAAGGCGGGCAGGTCGAACGCCGGCCAGTTGCCGCCGAACTCCGGCAGCTGCAGGTCCAGGCACAGCCCGTCGGGCAGCCGCAGCCGGAACGGCAGCGTCGCTGGCGTCCATCCCAGGAAGGCCGCCAGCAGCTCGGGCAGGCTCAGCGTGGGAAGGTTCAGGTCCGGGAGGTCGGGCAGGGCGAAGTCCGGCAACTGCAGATCAGGCAGATCGAGATCGGGCGTCCTCAGTCGTGGCATGGTGAGCCGGGCCGAGAACAGCAGCCGCAACAGGGGCCAGGCCGCCGACAGGTCGAGTCCGCCGAGGAGCCAGTCGAGACCGAAGCCGTCCGGCAGCTCGATGTCGACGTCACCGACCTGGACGGTCCCGTCCTCCACACGGACGGTTGCGTCCCATCCGGGCCCGCGTTCCCACCAGAGGGCGGCAGCCAACGCACGGCAGCTGAACAGCACCGGCCCGGCGTCGAACGTCAATCGCGGTGGCGGGAGGGTGAACCCCGGCGCGGGGGGATCTGGCAGGCCGATGTCGCGGATGTCCTCGAAGTCCTCGGGGGCGACGCCGGTCGGATGCCGAGCCTCCAGCAGCAGCCGCACTTCGTGCCTGTCACAGGCGGTCATCGCGAGCCTCGCGTGCTCGGCCGCGGGCAGCTCGATCCGGGCTACGCGGTGGAGGCCCGCGATGGTCAGCTCGTCCCCGGAGTCGAGCAGTACCGGGGCCAGCGTGATCAGCGCGTCCACCCGCAGTACCGGAGCTGCCTGGCCGCCGGTGCCGCGCACCAGCACGTCGACCGTGCCCAGATCCACGGGTTCGTGGACGGGTATCCGGACCATCCATGGATCGAGCTCGGTGCCGCTGCCGGGCACGTCGTCGACGATCCCGAACAGCACGCATGCGGCGGTGACCAGCCGGTCGTAGCCGCCGGCGCCGAGAACCCGGGCGTGGTAGCGCCCCACGGCAGTGAGTGGGTCGGCGAAGAAGGCCGCCGCACCGGGAAGGGGCGGCCAGGTGGTGTCGACCTGGGCGGGGCGCTGGATGCCGAGCAGCACCAGGAGCGCGGCGACCCTGGCGTCGGCGCCCGGGCCGAACAGGGGCGTGAGTAGGTCGCCCAGGCCCTGGGCGGCGGCGTCGCCGGCGGCCTGGGTCAGTGCCTCGACCGACGTAAGGTCGAGGGCGGGGAACCGGCTGGGGCCGATCGACACGTCCTGGGCGCCCAGCACCGGCCGCACGCGGTGGCCGGCGTCGGTGACTAGTCCGAGGCGTAGCTGGCCGACGTGGGTGGCGGCGGTCGTCAGCAGCGGGTGGTCCGCATCGCCGAGCACGGTCTCCAGCTCGATGGCGGGCAGCCAGGTCACTGACGGGCTGCCGGTGAGCACGGCATGGACCAGGTCGATGTGGGCGCGACCACGCACGGGTACCGCCGCGGCGCCCGTTCCGAGCTTCGGCGCATCGGCGGTCACGGACACCCCGAGGTCCACGTCGACGTGTCCGCCGGTGGTGGCCACTCGGACGTGGGCGTACACCGACGGTGACACGCCGGCTGGGGTGAGCCGGACGGTGAGCCCGGTGGTGGGAGACACCTCGACCTGGATCTCGCCCGGGTCCAGGCCGGCGAGCTCGGCGAGCACTCGCAACCACGACTCCTGGCGGTCCCCGGTCGGGTCGGCGAGGATGCCCTCCGCCCATTCCCGCACCGCCGCGACCCCCCGGTCGCGGACGTCGTCCAGCCGAAGCCGCGGTATGCGCGTGGCGTCGCCGAGACCGACCAGCGTGAGGATGCGGTGCAGCGCCGTGGCCGCCTCGGGATCGAGGCCCGTCGAAGCCGCCACGAGGTCGAGCAGCGTGCGGGCGAGGTCGGCGGCGTCATCCGCGAGTGCCTCGGCGTTCGAGCGAAGTCGGACATCACGGGCGGACGCCCATCCGCTCACCTTCAGGCCCACGACGCTCACGTCGAGGGAAGGCGGGTCGCCGGCCGTGGGGATGGTGGCCTCGCAGACCAACGCGTCCAGGACGACGGGGTCGGCCGGCCCGGGCGGCGGGCGGACGATGAATCGCAGTCCGAGCCTGCCATCCGGCCCGTCGGGCAGCAGCCGCGGGCCTCCGGTGGCGGGCACCTCGATCAACGGGAGCCAGACCGAACCGGAGAGCCCGACACCATCAGCGTCGTGCTCGACGCCGGCGGCGAGGGCAAGCGTGGTGCCGGCCTCGGTCGACTCGAGCACGACATACGCGGTCGCCGGGCCGTACTCGGCTACGGGGAGCCAGGACACGCCAAGAGCCGCGTCGGGGAGCGAGGCGGAGTCGAGGTTTCCGGACCCGAACGCCGCCCGGGCGAGTTCGAGCAGGGCTCGGCGTCGGGCCGGGTCCTTCAGCACCGCGCCGAGGGTCGTGGCCGGGTCGGCGAAGAACGCGCCGTTGAGGTCGTACCCGTCGGGGCCCGGGGTCAGTACGCCGAGGGCAACGCCGAGCTTGACCAGCTCGGGGGAGATGACCTGGGCGTCGAAGCTCATTCCCGGCCCACCGGTGACGAGCGGCCGTCGATCGCGTGCCGGGCCTGCGGAACCACGGTGAACACGTCATCCGCCGTCCAGACGGCTCCGGGCAGCAGCGGCCCGCCCCGGATGTCGGTGCCGGCTGCGGCGGCGACCTTGCTCGCGACGTCGACGACCGCTGTCCAGCACCCCACGACGGCGACCTCGCCCCAGGCGTCGACCAGAAGCGGTATCCCTCGCGCGGCCAGCTCCCCGGTCATGATCAGCCCCGACGGCTCCGTCTCCGTCCCCGTGGCCAGCGGCACCGTCAGTTCGGACGTGTCCATGACCTGGTCGCATCGCATCCGGAGGCCGCAGACGACGAAGCCCTGGAGGAGAGCGACCCGGGTCCGCCCCACATCGAGGGCGACCTCTGAGTCGAGATCCCGCCAGACGGCCCATCCCTCCGGAATCCGCTGCGGGTGCAGGGCCTCGCGAAACAGGCAGGTGAAGACATCGGACGGAACGGCGACCGGCTCCGCGGGAGCTCCCCACAGGAGCTTGTCCGCAGCCCTGGCCCGCAGGTCGGACAGGAACGAGCCGCAGGAGCTCCCGGTGTCGGCATCCGGCTCCCACCCGACGAGTGGCGCGGGCGGCAGGGGCGTCGGCATGGGCACGAGTGGGCCGGCGCCACTCCGCAGGACCTGGAAGGACGCCCGCTCGCCCACCCTGACTTCCGGGATCGGCCGAGGGCCGTCGCATCGTAGGTAGACCTCGTACTCGAGGACTGCTCCCTGCGGTAGCCGGGGAAAGGTCCCGGTGAAGTACTGGGCCTCGTCGGTACGGTGGCTGTACTGCAAGCGCATGCGATGCCACGGCCCCCCGGCCCGACGGTGACGCAATCCGACCACTGCGCCTTGGGCGTGCAGCGAGACCCCGACCGTGATCCCGGGCTTGGCATCCGATTCCGAACCCTCGGGCGCCGGCGCATCCGTGGTCCCGAACCAGACGTCGAGGTCCCCCAGCCGGTGTCGGGACATGGTGCCTCGACCTCCGAGATCGCCGGTGGTTTCGGGTCGCCTTCAGTGACCGCTAACCGACTGCTCCGAGTCGGAGCAACACAGCCGCGGCGGTCTGCTTGAACCGCGTGAGGAACCGCTCGTAGAGGCGGAACTCCCGGTTCTCGTCCCGCCCGATCCGCAGGAATTCGAGGGTCGGGCCCTCTGCGACGGCGCGGTCGATCTCCTCTCCGCTCAGGGACAGGATCAGCGCTTCTCCCGGATCGAGGACGGCGGATCGGTGGACGGGACCCTCCTCGAGGAGCCCCTCGACCGCCTTGCGAGGAAAGTCCGCCGCGCCGTTGGCCCGCGTGTGGAGCTGCGTGTACACGCCCTGCCCCGCCACCATGACGAAACCTGACCGATAGCCCTCCCCATCGAGGAGGGCGACCGCTTGCGACGTCGCCGAGACGACACCGTCGGGGAACGGCGCGGGGATCTCCACCCTGTTCTGAAATCCGGGCACGCCCTGGTTCTTCTCGATCTCGTCCCGAATCGCACTCTGGAAGACTGCCGAATCACATTTCCTTGCCAACTGCTGGGCTGCTCGCCGGACGCGCAGCCGGGCATTGCCCAGGTCTTCGTCCTCGGTCTGGAGCCTCGTGAGGAAGAAGTCTTCAGTTATCTGGGCCAGACCCTCGTGCGTCTCGTCGATCGTGCCGGCGGCGTAGTCGAACCGGTTCCTTGCGACGGTGCGCGCCGAGTGTGGCAGGGTGTACTCCGGAATGACCTTGTGAGCCAGGCGGGAGTTCTCGACCTCGCTGTCGATGGCCTCGACGATCCGGCTCCATTGGGCTTCGGTCCAGTTGAGTTCGCTCATGGCGTTCCTCCCGCCACGGGGTCGGGCGTTTCTCGTTGGCCCGCAGAAGCGCTGTGCAGCGTCTCGGCGCTGAACCGGGCCAGGCATCCGATGCTTCACGGAGGCCGTCACGGCGCCGTCACGGCGGCGTCACGGCGGCGTCCCCCCTCAAGGCCGGTCCCTCGAGCAGCGGCCTGGAACCGCTCAGCATGTCCGGAGACTGGTCCGCGCCCGGTTCTGCGGAGTCACGCAAGGGGAATCATGGCCACGTAGGCCCGACCACAACAGCCGGTCGCCCCACATCAGCATCGGCCGTTGCCATGCTGGCAGACCCGTGCTGTTACTGGTTCACGACCTGCACGTCCGCGTGCTGAGCACCGGCGGACGACTACTGCGCATCCTGACCTCCGACCCGGGGCTACCAACCACATGCCCGACGGGAACGATGTCGCGGGACACCTGTGAACGGTGTCCCGCGACATCGCAATCGAGCGGGTGACGGGAATCGAACCCGCATGGCCAGCTTGGAAGGCGGGACACCGTAGGTCTGTCTGCGCTGGTCAGCGCCGCATTTCGGTCTCCGGGCGGGCTCGCGTGACCACTATGTGACCAATCGCCTCTTGGCTACTCCGGCCGCTCCGTGTCGTCGGGCGTCTCGGTGATCGCATCCAGCATGGCGTCGAGGGCGCGGGCGATGTCGGCGTCGCGGTCGTCGGCGGCGTGCTGGTAGAGGAGGGCGGCGGCGGGGGAGGAGTGGCCGAGCCGGCGCATCAGCTCCTTGGTGGTCGCGCCGGTCACCGCGGCCAGGGTGGCGCCGGTGTGGCGAAGCTCGTGCGGCCGGACGGCGGGCAGGCCGATGGAGTCGGCGGCGCGGCGGAAGGTCGAGTTCCAGTTGCTGCGGGCGAGGTAGCCGCCGGAACTGGTGGAGAACAGGAGGGCGTCCGGAGCGGCGAGGACGTGCTTCTCCAGGTGGTCCTCCAGTACCGCCGCGATGGCGGTGGGCAGGGTCACGGTCCGGTGCCCGGCGTCCGTCTTGGGTTTGCCGACCACCCACCGTCCGCCCACGCGGCGCACCGACCGCTCGACGCGCTGCCGGCCGGCGGGCAGAACGTCGGACCGGCGCAGCGCAGTGGCTTCACCGAACCGGAGCCCGCCGAAGGCCAGAACGAGCAGCAGGGCGCGGTAGCGCTCGGTTCTCCGGTCCTTCCCCAGTTGTTCGGCGAGCTGCAGTGCCTCTGCGGCGGTGAGTGCGCGGGACGGCCGGGTGGCCTTCGGCGTGCCGGCGCCACGCAACCGGCACGGGTTGGAGGCGATGGCCTCGTCGGCGACTGCCACGTTGAGGATGGCGCGCAGGAGCCGGTACGACTGGGCCAGAGCAGTCGGGCCCGTCGTCCGGCCGGCCTTGACGTGCCAGGAACGGACGGCGGCCGGCGTGACCTCGTCGACGGGAATGTCGGCCCACGGCTCGGTGAGGTGGTGACGCCACAGGGCCGCGTAGAGGACGCGGGTGCTCTCGCGGAGGTCATTGCGGGCGAGGTAGTCCTCGGCGTACTCGCCGACGGTGCGGCTGCTGGCGTTCGGCGCTCGCCAGCTCTTCCGCAGGAGGTCCGTCTGCTGACTTGCCAGCCACGCCCAGGCGTCGGCCTTGGTGTCGAGGATTTTGGTGTGGCGCCGACCATCAGGGCCGAGGTACCGGGCGCGGTAGCGGCCACTCGGGAGCCGGTCGACCGACCCGAACGTCCGCTTGGCCACGTCGAGACCTTGACGGGTACCTCAGCTCGCGCCCTCGACGATCACCGCTTGCTGTGGACGCGGCGGGAATCCACAAAGGCGTCTAGCATCGAGCGCTCCAGGCGCACATACTTGCCGACTTTCACGTAGCCGATCCGACGCTCCGTTATCAGCCGGCGGATGAACCGCTCACCGGTACCGAGGTACTCGCCGGCCTGCGTGACGGTCAGCAGCGGATCGCGGTCGAGACTCTGACCCTGTGCCCCTCGCGTCGTCATGAAATCGAGCGTCGCCGGCGTTCTCCAGTGGGCCTCCGGTCGTCCCTTCCTGCCCGTGCCAGCCCGTGTGACCATGTGACGCGATGAGTGCGGACGCGGACTTCGAGGTCGTGGTGGGTGCGGACGGTGACATCGCACCCGAGGAGCTGGCGCGCCATGGTGTCCGGCCGGGCGCGCACCTCCGCATCGTGGCTCAGACCGAACGTCCGCCGATCCGCCCGGCGTACGGCGCGTTCCGCGGACAGCTTCCTGAGGTGTCCTGGGAGGACTTCGAAGCCGCCAGCCGCTTGGCCGTAGAGGACGTCGAGTCTGGTCTGACATTTCCCGACCGGTGAGGGTCGTCGCCGCCACCCACGCGCGCGTCTAGCCCGCGCCGCCGACCGTGGCTAGAGTGATCATGCTCGGTGGGCGCTCGAGGGCACTGGCTACTTCCGTCTCTGATGGCCGAACGGGCCGGGGATGCCCAATCTCACGACACCAGCCAGCGCCTATGTATCAGCGCCGCAAATGAGCAGGCCGTCCTATGGCGCTGGTGCGCCGGCTGTAGGCGTTGAGGACGGCGCTCAGCGCCGCGGCGAGGTTGGCAAGGTCGCGGTCGTAGACCCGGCCGTCGTCCAGTTGGCGCGCGAGTGCGCCGAGGAGTCTGGTCCAGTCGCGGCGAGTGGGGACGGCTGGGACGCGGACCTCGACCTCTCGTTCGACCACCTAGACCGCAACTCGTCCGGAGGCGGCGGCCCGTGCCTGTTCCCAGGCGCGGTGTCGACAGGTGGCCGAACACCACTTCGGGATCGGCCCGCGACTGCCAGCGGTGATCGGTCCACCGCACCAGCCGCACCGCGTCGCGGCGGCACGTCTTGCCCGACCGTCGGCCCCTGGCCGTGGCGCTGCTGCATGTTCTCGCGGTTGATCCGTCCGTGGTTCACGGCGCTGCCGCTCTCGTTGGAGCCGTCGGCTTCGGTAGCTGCCGTTCGTCGTGCTTGTCATGCTCCCGACAGTGCAGGCAGACCTCCAGAGAACCTGTCACCACGAATTCCGGAACCCGACGGTGCATGAGGTGTGTCCCCCTTGATCTTGAGCTTCTCCAGGGCGGCTTTGTGCTCACATGCTCGGGGTGACGGCTGCGATGGTTGCGTTGCGCACGGGATTGCGCGGGTCCCTCCGACCCAGACGGAGCTATGCAACGAGGACAAGGGGGTGCGCTCTGGCCCGTCAGGGTCTGACCATCGACTGGTCAGCCAGCCCACCGGCACGCCGGCGTTCAGGCTCGGGTGAGCAAGGCGTTCGAGCTCCGAGGTTCGCTCGTCACCAAGAACCGCGCCATCACCACCACGGTCAAGCCGGCGCAGTCGCGGTCATCTGGTAGCCGGCGACAGCCGCAGCACTGTTGGCGCGATCTCACCTCTGGCCATCTCCGACCTCAAAGATCAACGGGGACAGACTTCTTGCACTGTGGCCGTAGGGGACGTCCGCATCCGCCTGCAGGTCGTCTGTGCTGAGGGGCCAGCTAGGACCCACCTCACTGCCGACGCACTCCATTTTCTCGTCACGAAGAGTCGCCGGGCAACTGGTGAGCCTCTATGTCCAGCCGGGCCAGCCACGACGACAAGGCCCACACACGCCGACTCGATCGCTGCGATAATGGCTCGGGCGGGACTGTCACGCCCGACCAGTCGCCGCCTCGACCTGCGAAAAGGACGCAGCGGCCTCACGCCCGGCGTTGATCGCCAGCCCTGCGCCATTCGCGGCAGCGGCTTCTTGACCCGGTAGGCAAGCCTTGTCTCGGACTCGGCCCACTCTTGCCATCCGCACGGTGTCGCCCTGCCCGTTGCAGCGGTCGCTCGCCAGCCAGGTCGCTGTTACCCTCCGTGTCGCGGCGCCTACCGACCATGCGGCGCAACCTGGCCGGATCGCAGCTCCCTTAGTAGGGAGCGAGCAGTTCCAGCGGGAGGTGGGGGAGATATCGGTGGATTACCATTTTGAGCAGCTGGGCGATGAACGCTTTCAGGAACTATGCCAGGCGGTACTGGTGGCCGAGCGGGATGGAATTCAGTGCTTTCCCGTGGGGCAACCCGACGGTGGGCGAGATGTCGTTCAGCACTTCGACAGCAGCAATAGGGCTCAGCGCGCATTTCTGGTGTTTCAGGTCAAGTTCGTGCGCCGTCCGGATAAGCTCGACTCGCCGCACAAGTGGCTTCTTGACGTCATGAGCAAAGAAGCGCCGAAGTTAGCAACCCTCCTCCCCAAGGGCGCGGTGGGCTATTACTTGCTTACGAATGTCTCAGGGACCGCCCACCCTGATGTGGGAAGTATCGACAAGCTAAATAAACTCCTCTCCGACAAAATGTCCCTACCCACACAGGTGATGTGGCGGGATGACCTTGTGGCAAGAGTCAATGCCAATAGTTCCATAAGGTGGGCCTTCCCTGAAATTCTACGGGCAACGGATATCCTTGAGGCGCTCATGCGTCTACCCTCGGAAAACGAGGGGCAAGTTCGAAGGCTGGACGCGATCCGCGCCTTCGTGACCCAGCAATACGAATCGGACGAGGAGGTCCGCTTCAAGCAAGTGGACCTACAGCATGATTTGACCACGCTCTTCGTCGACGTGCCCGCAGCTTTGCGTCGAGGTCCGGGAGACCGAAGGGAGAAACACCTCAATAGCCTTCTATTGGAGTCCATCAAGAACAGATCGGCTCCAAACGGATCGGGCATCAGCGGCCTGGCGGAATATGAGCCAAGCGTTGGAGCTGCGGCATTGCTCGCAAGCAAAGAGGGGCAGCGGCGCTTTCCTCGCCTAGTCATAGAGGGGGGGCCCGGTCAGGGTAAATCCACTCTTGTGCAATTCGTGTGCCAGGTGCACCGCATGCGGTTGCTCAACAAGGCCGAGGAACTCAGGCAGGTCGCTGAGCGCCACCAGCCGCAAGGTGCAAAAATTCCTATACGTGTCGACCTCCGCGAGTATGCGGTCTGGCTCGGAGGCGTAAATCCCTTCGCCACTCAGGAGTCGGAGCGCATCCCCTCCGGAAGCAGTCGGCACCTCGAGGGCTTTATCTCAGCTCTTGTGCAAGACTTATCTGGCGGCGTCAGCTTCGACGTAGCAGATTTTCGGGCGACCCTACGGGAAAGTAGTATATTCCTCGCTCTCGACGGCCTGGACGAAATCGCGAACCTTGCCCGGCGGCAGGAAGTCATCCGGGAAGTAACTTCGGCCGCGAGACGACTGTCTGAGCTGAACTCGGAGCTGCAGCTTGTAATTACTACGCGGCCGTCCGCCTTTACAGGGCTAACTGATTTCTCCAGTAGGCTGTTCCAATACGTCGAACTCATTGCGCTGGACGAAGACTTGGTTGGCGAGTATTCCGAACGATGGACACGGGCTAAGCGTCTTCGGGGAAGAGACGCAGCGGAGCTGCGCCGAACCCTGCAGGAGCGCATGATGCAAAGCCACTTCAGGGATCTCGCTAGGAATCCGATGCAGCTAGCGATCCTCCTGAGTGTAGTTCATACCCGCGGAACGTCGCTTCCCGATAAAAGAACAGCTCTTTACGACATATACGTGGAGTTATTCCTTGCGAGGGAGTCGGAGAAGGACGACGCAGTCCGCGACAACCAAGAGCTACTCATCGACCTTCATAGGTATGTAGCCTGGGTCCTGCATTCAGACGCAGAAACCGCTACGGGTATGGGAAGGATCGACCGGGAAGCTCTCCTGCGACTCCTGCGGGACTATCTTAGCGCCGAGGGTCGTAGTACTTCACATGCTGACGCGCTATTCGCCGGCTTTCAACGTGTGGTCTTTCTCGTGGAGCGCGTAGAAGGAACCTTCGAGTTCGAAGTTCAGCCGCTGCGAGAGTACTTCGCCGCTCGATATCTATATGACACGTCGCCGTACAGTCCTGCCGGACGAGAACGTGGCGGCACGATGCCGGACAGATTTGACGGCCTCGCCCGCAATCCTTATTGGCTGAATGTAACGCGATTCTTTGGTGGCTGCCTAAGCAAGGGGGAACTCCCAGCCCTTGTCGACCGGCTGCGCGCTCTAATGGAGGATCCTGAATGGGAGGCTACGGGTCATCCACGAGCCCTTGCGGCTTCATTGCTTGGGGACTGGGTTTTCAGTCAAAATCCGAGGAGTATGCGAACCGTTATTGACCTACTGCTCACGTACTCCGGGATCCGAGCGCTGATGAGCAATACTCCCGGCGGTCGAGAGAGTGTGGTCCTTCCTGAGGGTTGTGGCCGGCAAGAGCTTGTAACCGCGGGCTTTGCTGCGTTGCGAGAGAAGTCGATACCCGCCGACACAAGAATTCAATTAGGCCGGGTTGTGCAGTTGAACGCTGAGCGTCAGCGCCTCAGGGACGACTGGGTCGCGAGATTCGAAGGCGACGACGATCAACGCCTCGACTGGATTAGTGTAGCGTACTTCACGGGTGTCCTCGCGCACTTGGATGACGACTATGTGCGGAGTCAACTCGCGACCCTTTCTCCCCGTGTTGCCGAGTCTCTCGTGTCGCACCTACTTGTCATCGGTCGCTCCCGGCCCATTGAGAACTGCCCAGAAACGCAGTTGGCGGCGTTCCGGCAGTTGGCCAGTCGCGGTTCTGAACTTCTGCGTTTGCGCAACTCTGCAAGCGCCCTGGAGGCATTCGGTATCGCTATGTCGGCCAGCATGTATGCGACCGTATTCTCGAGCGCCCCTGACTCCATGACGCTTGCTTCCGTCGTCCGCCGCTGGATGGGAGGTAGGGACGTCAAACTCGCTGAGGGATTGTCTCAAGGGGTGAATGTTCCGCCTTATGCCAGAGAGGCGATCGCCGCATTCGAGCGGGGGAGTCGTCAGCCGCTCGGTGAATGGCGTCGAAGCGTCTCCTTGTGGTCGGCGGTCGTGGAGCCCGTACGCGCCGAAATGGGTGACGAATGGTCGTTGCTGCGTCTTGCCATTCTGGCCTCAGGTGTTAAAGAGATGCCAGGGCGTGGCGCAGATGTTGGGCTCTTCGACACGTCCGTGGCACTCTCCGAGCGTGCGCGACTGGCTCGTCACTATTCGGGGCGACCGGGTTGGTGGCGCGAGCAGCTGGCTGGCGCCCGCTCCGATAACGACAAGTCCTTCATCGTTGGACTGGGTCTCTTGGCAACGGGGCCAAGGACGTTAGCAGCCTTGGCCGGAGACCTCACTGACGTCGTCGCAGGTTTGTCGGTCGGTAGGTGTATGGCCATCGAGCAGGTTCTCAGGTCCTCTCTGCAGCCGCCAATCGGTTTCGGCGGACCGCGACCTAGGCGACTGCATGGCGAAGGGTTGCCGGACCTTCTTCATCCACGGGTCGTCGCCTTGATAGCCAGCGTCTTGGACTCGCGGGCTCAGGAGCATTTGTACACGCGGTACCTCGAGGACTACCGAGGATCGGACGAGCTTGTGCTCACTTTCTGTGCTGACTCTATGGCTCGTCGTATCCAGCGCGATGGCCAGGATGCGACCTGGCTCCGTATGCTCGACCTACTCCGGCTCACGCAACCGCGCAATATTTGGTGGCGTGGCGTGAGTGGGCGGTCCGAAACGGATATGCCAGTGGGGATCGCCCGATTGATCACAGGTAACCGGGACGAATATCCGCAGGAGTTGGTGGCGGCGGCTGAAAGGCGGAATGAGCAGGTGCTACTTTCCCGACTTGAGCCCCTGGCCACTACTGCGGCTCGTGAGGGGTGGTTTGAGGACGGCCAGGGTGAGGTCTAGATGCTGAGGGCTTACCAGTGACCTCGTACGTGTGCGCTGACTCGCCACGTGACCGTGCGGGCGATCGCGGTCCTTGTGGGCTACCTCAAGCGTGACGTGCTGGCGCCGACACCGGGCTGGCTGACCTGTCCGCCCAGTGCGAGCAGCTTCGGAGGAGCGTCTGGAGAGCGCTGTGAGGCCCAGGTGGGCTTGCGCGGCGCGGTCGAGCACCGCACCGGCCGGTATGCGCTGTGCGCCGCCGCCTGTATGCGCGGCGGGCTGCAGCCCGGTCTGCTGAACGACGCAGGCTGGTGGCAGACCTCGATGTGGCGGTACGTCCTCTTGTCGTCGCCATCTACAGCCGTGCCGCAGTCGAGGGCCTCGAGGTCCCGGTGGAGGAGACAGCCGGGAGATTGCCGCTCGGCACGGCCTTGAGCTCACCGCGTGACCAGTTGTGCTCACGCGGGAGGGGGGAACATGGCCCTTCGCCTGGCCGCATGAGCCCGGCCGGCGTGACCAATTCATGACCAATGGAGCGGAAAACAGGGGTCTCTAGGGGTCGAAATCGGGACCTTCGGAGGGTCCTCCAGTAGTCCTCCAGAAGACCTGGCAGGCCAGTGACCTGCGGAAACGCGTGGAGCGGGTGACCGGGATCGAACCGGCATGGCCAGCTTGGAAGGCTGGGGCTCTGCCATTGAGCTACACCCGCAGTGGTGCCCCGACAGCGTAACCGCCGCCGGGCGCTCGTCCGCCACGGCGTCCACCTAGACTCGGTGCGCCACGGGGTGTGGCGCAGCTTGGTAGCGCACCCGCTTTGGGAGCGGGGGGCCGTGGGTTCAAATCCCGCCACCCCGACGTCGCGGGGCTGCCGTGGGCTCTCGTACCGCCGCCCCGGCCGTCCCCCGCGTGTCTCTAGACTCGTGGGTCGACCCGGCGCCGTCGGACCGGCCCGGCGCCCGTCCCTGACTTTCGATCGAGGAGCACTGCCGCTGTGAAGAGCACCATCGAGGAACTGGGCCCCACGCGGGTCCGGATGGCGATCGAGGTGCCCTGGGGGGACCTGGACCACGCCTTCGGTGAGGTCTACAAGGAGCTCGGCCGCCAGGTGCGCGTGCCTGGCTTCCGCCCCGGCAAGGTGCCCAATCGGGTCATCGACACCCGCGTCGGCCGCCCCCTGGTGCTCGAGCAGGTCGTCCAGCACGCCATCCCGGAGGTCTACTCCGAGGTCGTGCGGGAGAACCAGGTCCGCGTCCTGGGGCAGCCCGACATCGAGGTGACCCGCCTCGACGACAACGACACCCTCGCCTTCACCGCCGAGGTCGACGTCGCCCCCAAGCTGGAGCTTCCGTCGCTGGACGACCTGGCCGTGACCGTCGACGACGTCGAGGTCACCGACGAGGAGATCGACGAGCAGGTCTCGGTCATGCGCGAGCGCTTCGCCATGCTGACCGCCGTCGACCGCGCGGTCGAGGACGGCGACTTCGTCTCCATCGACCTCGAGGCGAAGGTGGACGGCGAGGTCCTGGAGGACGGCTCGACCACCGGCATGTCCTACGAGGTGGGCTCCGGCAACCTCATGGAGGGCCTGGACGACGCCCTCCGCGGGCTGTCCGCCGACGAGTCGAAGACCTTCGAGACGCCGCTGCTCAACGGCCCGCAGGCCGGGCAGACCGCCGAGGTCACCGTGACCGTCCGCTCGGTCAAGACCAAGGAGCTGCCGGAGCTGGACGACGAGTTCGCCTCCACCGCCAGCGAGTTCGACACCCTCGAGGAGCTCCGCGAGGACGTGCGCACCCGCCTGGCGCGCACCAAGGTCATGCAGCAGGGCGCCCAGGCCCGCGACAAGCTGGTCGAGCACCTGCTCGCGGCGGTCGAGGTGCCGGTTCCGGAGAAGCTGGTCGAGCGCGAGATCGAGTGGCGCAACCAGGCCATGGGCGGCCAGCTGCAGCAGGCCGGCATGGACTGGGACAGCTTCCTGGAGATGTCCGGCGTGGAGGACCGGGAGGCCTACGAGGCCGACCAGCGCAAGAACATCGAGGAGGCGGTGCGCACCCAGTTCGTCCTGGACGCGATCGCCGACGCCCGCGAGATCACCGTCGACAACGAGGACCTGTCGGCGCAGATCATGGCCCAGGCCGCGCGCAACCGGATGAGCCCGGAGCAGTACGCCCAGCAGCTGCAGCAGGGCGGCAACATCGCCGAGTTCGTCGCCGACGTCCGCCGCACCAAGGCCCTCGCCCAGCTGCTCGAGCAGACGACGATCACCGACGCCTCGGGCAACGTCGTCGACCTCGAGGGCGCACGTCCGCGGACCGTCCAGGCGCCGGCCGCCGAGGCCACGGAGGAGACCCCCGCGCTGGCCGCCGAGGCCACGGAGGAGACAGCCGCGGCGGACGCCACGGAGGAGACTCCCGCGGCCGAGGCCACGGACGGGGCTCCCGCGGACGAGACCGCGGCGGAGACCCCCGCGACCGAGACGACGGCCGAGGCCCCCGCGGCCGGGACCGCCGACGGCACGTCCGAGGACACCGAGGGCGTCGCCAAGAGCTGAAGAAGGACCCCGTCCGCCTCACCTTGAGCACGCTCGGGGCGAGCCTCTGAACGGGGCCGGCCGAGCCCGACGACCGACGCCGTCCCACCCCGAGCTGCGGGGAGGGGCGGCGTCGGTCGTCCCGGGCGGATCGGCGACCGCCGCTGCGCCCACGGCGAACACCCCCCGCGCCGGGACTGTCACCCCACGCCTGCGCGTTAGGGTCGACGCAGACTCTGGCGAGCACCGGGGCGCCACGTCCCAAGGGCCCTCCCGGGCCCCGCACCACCCCGCCCGCCCACCGAGCCTGCACGACAGTCCAACGGAGGTCACCGCACCCGTGAGCACCAACCCGAACCTGGCCGGCGCGCCGCTCATGCGTGCCGCTGCCGGGGGGATGAACCTCAACGACTCGGTCTACGAGCGCCTGCTGCGCGAGCGCATCATCTTCCTGGGCAGCCAGGTGGACGACGTCATCGCCAACCAGCTGGCCGCCCAGATGCTGCTGCTGTCGGCTGAGGACCCCAAGCGCGACATCCACCTCTACATCAACTCGCCCGGTGGCTCCGTGACGGCCGGCATGGCCATCTACGACACGATGCAGTTCATCGACTGCGACGTCGCCACCTACGGCATGGGTCTGGCCGCCTCGATGGGCCAGTTCCTGCTCACCGCCGGCACCAAGGGCAAGCGCTACGCCCTGCCGCACGCGCGGATCATGATGCACCAGCCGTCGGCCGGCGTCGGTGGCACCGCGTCGGACATCGCCATCCAGGCCGACCTGTTCCGGCGGACGAAGCGCGAGCTCAACGAGCTGCAGTCGCTGCACACCGGGCAGAGCATCGAGCAGATCGAGAAGGACTCCGACCGCGACCGGTGGTTCACCGCGCAGGAGGCCCTCGAGTACGGCTTCGTCGACCACGTGGTCAGCCGCGCGGCCATGACCGACAGCGCCAACCCGGTCACCGACAACTGACGGTTCGGAGAGAACAGCGATGAGCTTCCAGATGCCCTCCAGCCGTTACGTGCTGCCCTCCTTCGTGGAGCGGACCAGCTACGGCATGAAGGAGTCCAACCCGTACAACAAGCTCTTCGAGGAGCGGATCATCTTCCTCGGGGTGCAGATCGACGACGCGTCGGCCAACGACGTGATGGCGCAGCTCATCACCCTCGAGTCGGCCGACCCGGACCGCGACATCACGATCTACATCAACTCGCCCGGTGGCTCGTTCACCTCGCTGATGGCGATCTACGACACGATGATGTTCGTCCGGCCCGACATCCAGACCGTCTGCATGGGCCAGGCCGCCTCCGCCGCCGCCGTCCTGCTCGCGGCCGGGACGCCGGGCAAGCGCCTGGCGCTGCCGTACTCCCGCGTGCTGATCCACCAGCCCTCGGGTGAGTCCGGTGGCCAGGTGTCGGACCTGGAGATCCACGCCGCGGAGATCCAGCGGGTGCGGTCGCAGATGGAGGAGATCCTGGCCCGCCACACCGGCCAGACCGTCGACCAGGTCCGCCTCGACATCGAGCGCGACAAGATCCTCACCGCCGACGAGGCCAAGGCCTACGGCATCGTCGACCAGGTCATCCAGAGCCGGAAGCTGAACGCGCTCCCGGCCTGATCCCCTGAATTCGGTACGGGTCGAGGGGGCGCGCGTCGCGCCCTCGACCCGTACCGTCGAGGGACACGGGACGCATGTGGTTGGCGTCGGGCCGGCGGGCGAGTCATCGCCCGACGGGTCCGGTGCCGCCAGGTACCGTCGGCGAGCGCCCGATCCCCGGCCCTCCAGCGCCGGGAGGAGAGCCTCGCGGAACAGCACGACAGGCGAGGCCGGACATGGGACATCGGCAGAGTTCACACGCAGGTACCTGAGACCAGGGCCTGATTCCCCGAGGTGGAGGTCAGCAGGTGGCACGTATCGGTGAGAGCGGTGATCTGCTCAAGTGCTCGTTCTGCGGCAAGAGCCAGAAGCAGGTCAAGAAGCTCATCGCGGGCCCCGGGGTCTACATCTGCGACGAGTGCATCGACCTCTGCAACGAGATCATCGAGGAAGAGCTCTCGGAGTCGTCGGACCTGAAGTTCGACGAGCTGCCGAAGCCCAAGGAGATCCACGACTTCCTCGAGCAGTACGTGATCGGCCAGGACAAGGCCAAGCGCGCGCTCTCGGTGGCGGTCTACAACCACTACAAGCGGGTGCAGGCCGGCAACGCCGGCAGCCGGGACGAGTCGGTCGAGCTGGCCAAGTCCAACATCCTGCTGATGGGCCCGACCGGCTGCGGCAAGACCCACCTCGCGCAGACCCTCGCCCGGATGCTCAACGTCCCCTTCGCCATCGCCGACGCCACCGCACTCACCGAGGCCGGCTACGTCGGTGAGGACGTCGAGAACATCCTGCTCAAGCTGATCCAGGCCGCCGACTACGACGTGAAGCGGGCCGAGACCGGGATCATCTACATCGACGAGGTCGACAAGATCGCCCGCAAGAGCGAGAACCCGTCGATCACCCGCGACGTCTCCGGCGAGGGCGTGCAGCAGGCGCTGCTGAAGATCCTCGAGGGGACGACGGCCTCGGTGCCCCCGCAGGGCGGCCGCAAGCACCCGCACCAGGAGTTCATCCAGATCGACACGACGAACGTGCTGTTCATCGTGGGCGGTGCCTTCGCTGGGCTGGAGAAGATCATCGAGGCGCGGGCCGGCAAGCAGGGCATCGGCTTCGGCTCGGAGATCCGCAGCAAGAAGGAGATGGACGAGGCCAACGTCTTCTCCGAGGTCATGCCCGAGGACCTGCTGAAGTTCGGGATGATCCCCGAGTTCATCGGCCGCCTCCCGGTGATCACCAGCGTCGAGAAGCTGGACCGCCAGGCGCTGATCAACATCCTCACCGAGCCGAAGAACGCCCTGGTGCGCCAGTACCGGCGGCTGTTCGAGCTCGACGGCGTGGACCTCGAGTTCACCGACGACGCGCTCGAGTCGATCGCCGACCAGGCCATCCTGCGGGGCACCGGCGCCCGGGGGCTGCGGGCGATCATGGAGGAGGTCCTCCAGTCGGTGATGTACGAGGTGCCCAGCCGTGAGGACGTCGCTTCGGTGGTGATCACCAAGGAGGTCGTGCTCGAGCACGTCAACCCGACGATCGTGCCCCGCAAGCCCGCCCGGGCCCCCCGGGAGAAGTCCGCCTGAGAACCACCCCGGCACGGTCGAACGGCCCGCTCCCCGATGGGGAGCGGGCCGTTCCCGTGTCCGGGCCCGGTTGCCCGCTCCTCCCCCCAGTGGTGGGGGGCTCGCCGCCGATCGCTTGCTGCACCGTCCCTGCGCAGGCAGGATCGCCCGGCGTGGAGGGAGGACGGGGGAACCCCCCGCGGGTCGATGCCGAGCCCCTGCCCCGCCGGCACGCGCACGAGGACCGGGTGGTCGCCCGCTTCGGGTACAAGCCGGCACTGGACGGTCTCCGCGGGACCGCGGCGCTCATCGTCTTCGGTTCCCACGCGGTACCGGGCGTCCTCCCCGGAGGTGACCTCGGCCTGGACCTGTTCTTCGCGCTGAGCGGCTACCTGATCACCAGTCTGCTGCTCACCGAGGCGGACTCGAACGGCACGATCGACCTGCCGCGCTTCTACGGCCGGCGCGCCGTCCGGCTGCTGCCCGCGCTGCTGCTGCTCCTGGCCGCCGTCGCGGTGCTCACGGCGCTGACGCCCACCGGCCCGTCCTGGACGGCCGTGGTGTCCGTCCTCTTCTACGTGGGCAACTGGGTCCGCGCGCTCGGCGGGGAGCTGGGGACACTCACCCACACGTGGTCGCTCAGCGTGGAGGAGCAGTTCTACCTCGTCTGGCCGCTGATCTGCCTGGTCGTTCTCGCCGTCGCCGCACGCCGCGGCGCCGAGGGAGCCCGGCTGCTCGCCTGGATCAGCGCCGGCGGGTGCGCGCTGGCGCTCCTGCTGCGCGTGCTCCTCGTCGACGGCGACACCGTCCGCATCTACAACGGCACCGACACCCGGATGGACTTCCTGCTCTTCGGCTGCCTGCTGAGCTGCCTCACCCGGACGGTGGGAGTCCGGCGGCTGGCCCGGTGGATGGGCCGGGCGTTCCCCGCCGCCGCGCTGGTGGCGGTCGCCTGGCTGCTGTTCCACGGGCCCGGCAACGACCTGGTGTGGACGGCCGGCTACACGGTCATGGCGGTCAGCTCGGCCGTCGTCGTCGGGCACGTGGCCCTCCGACCGGGATCCCGCGCCGGACGAGCCCTCACCCTCCCGGCCATGGTGTGGCTGGGGAAGATATCCTACGGCTTCTACCTGTGGCACTTCCCGGTCCTGGCGTTCCTCCGGACGGCGCACGTCCCGCCGGTGGGACTGGTCGTGCTGGGGCTCCTCCTGACCGTGCCCGTGGCGTGGGCGTCCTTCCGATTCGTCGAGGCACCGATCAGCCGTCGCCTCCACCGGCGCCTCGTCCCGCGACCGCGATAGGTCCTCGAGCGGTCGCAGGACGCGGCGCCGGGGGAGGAGCGACGCCCGCAGGGAGTCGGGCGGCTACTCAGCCGACGGGGCGAGGACGACGTCCACGGTCACCGCGCCGTCGGTCGGCTCGATCGTCAGCGACCGGATCCGCCCGGCGTCCACCAGGTCACCCCGGCCGGCCTCGACCAGCGCGACGTCCGGCGTCCGGACGACGGCGGTCTCGACGTCCGCCCGCATCGAGACCTTGGCGTCGGACTTGGCCTTGCGGACGCCGGCCAGCGCCCCCGCCACGGCCGTGACCACCGCCGGGTCGCCCGCGGTCGGCAGGTCGGCCGCGGCCGGCCACGGTGCGCGGTGCACGGACCCCGACTGCCACCAGGACCAGACCTCCTCGGTGACGAACGGCAGCACCGGCGCGAACAGCCGCAGCTGCACCGACAGCGCGATCGCCAGGGCGGCCTGCGCGGACCGCGCGGCGTCGTCCGACCCGTAGGCCCGGGACTTCACCAGCTCCACGTAGTCGTCGCAGAACGACCAGAAGAACGCCTCGGCCACCTCGAGGGAGCGGGTGTAGTTGTAGGCCTCCATCGCCTCGGTCGCCTCGTTGACGGCGGCGGCGAGCCCGGCCAGCAGCCCCAGGTCGATCGGCTCGGTCACCTGGTCGACCGACGCCGCCGACGAGGCACCCAGGCCCAGCACGAACTTGCCGACGTTGAGGATCTTGATGGCCAGCCGCCGGCCGACCTTCATCTGTGCCTCGTCGAACGGCGAGTCCGCGCCGGGCCGTGCCCCGGCGGCCCGCCACCGGACCGCGTCGGTGCCGAAGCGGTCGAGCACGTCGATGGGCGTGACCACGTTGCCCTTCGACTTCGACATCTTCTTCCGGTCGGGGTCCACGACGAAGCCGGAGATCGCCGCGTGCGACCACGGCACGGTGCCGTGCTCGTAGTGCGAGCGGACGACCGTCGAGAACAGCCAGGTCCGGATGATGTCGTGCGCCTGCGGGCGCAGGTCCATCGGGAAGACGTGCGCGAACAGCTCCGGGTCGGTGTCCCAGCCCGAGGCCACCTGCGGCGACAGCGACGAGGTCGCCCAGGTGTCCATGACGTCGGGGTCGGCCATGAACCCGCCGGGCACGCCGCGCTGCTCCTCGGTGTACCCCTCCGGGACGTCGGACGACGGGTCGACCGGCAGCGCGGACTCGGGGGCCAGGATCGGGTCGGAGTAGATCGGCTCGCCCTCGCCGTCGAGCCGGTACCAGACCGGGAACGGGACGCCGAAGAACCGCTGCCGGCTGATCAGCCAGTCGCCGTTGAGCCCCTCGACCCAGTTGTCGTACCGGTGCCGCATGTGCTCGGGCACCCACTGGATCTCCCGGCCCCGGGCCAGCAGCGCGTCGCGCAGGTCGGCGTCCCGGCCGCCGTTGCGGATGTACCACTGCCGCGTGGTGACGATCTCCAGCGGCCGGTCGCCCTTCTCGAAGAACTTGACCGGGTGGGTGATCGGCTTCGGGTCGCCGTGCAGGTCGCCGGACTCGCGCAGCAGCTGCACCATCCGCTCGCGGGCAGCGTGCGCGGTCCTGCCGGCCAGCTCCCGGTAGGCGGAGGCGGCGCCGTCGCCGTCGAGCCCGGGCGGCGGGTCGGCGACCAGCCGGCCGTCCCAGCCGATGACCGCACGGGTCGGCAGCTGCAGCTCCCGCCACCAGGTGACGTCGTTGAGGTCGCCGAACGTGCAGATCATCGCGATGCCCGAGCCCTTGTCCGGCTCGGCGAGGCGGTGCGCCACGACCGGGACCTCGACGTCGAACACCGGCGTCCGCACCGTCTGGCCGAACAGCGACTGGTAGCGCTCGTCGTCCGGGTGGGCGACCAGCGCGACGCAGGCGGGCAGCAGCTCGGGGCGGGTGGTCTCGATGAAGACCGGGCCGTGCGGGGCGTGGAAGGAGATCCGGTGGTAGGCGCCGGGCCGCTCGCGGTCCTCGAGCTCGGCCTGGGCGACCGCCGTCCGGAAGGTGACGTCCCACAGCGTCGGCGCCTCCTGCGCGTAGGCCTCGCCGCGGGCGAGGTTGTGCAGGAACGCGCGCTGCGCGGTGGCGCGGGAGGACGCCGAGATCGTCCGGTAGACGTTGTTCCAGTCCACCGACAGGCCGACCCGGCGCCACAGCTGTTCGAACGCCAGTTCGTCCTCGGCGGTCAGCCGCTCGCAGAGCTCGACGAAGTTGCGCCGGGAGACCGGCTGCTGGTCCTTGCCCGGCTTGGCCGGGGGCTCGAAGTCGGGGTCGTGGTGCAGCGAGGGGTCGCAGCGCACCCCGTAGTAGTTCTGCACCCGCCGCTCGGTCGGCAGGCCGTTGTCGTCCCAGCCCATCGGGTAGAAGACGTGCTTGCCGCGCATCCGCTGGTAGCGGGCGACGATGTCGGTGTGTGTGTAGCTGAACACGTGCCCCACGTGCAGCGAGCCGCTGGCGGTCGGCGGGGGAGTGTCGATCGAGTAGACCTGCTCGCGGGGCACCTGCAGCGCGGCCGCGCGGTCGAAGGCGTAGGTGTCCTCGGCCGCCCAGCGGGCGATCCACTTGTCCTCGAGCCCGTCCAGTGACGGCTTGTCGGGTGCGCCGACGGCCGCTCCCGGGGCAGCGGTGTCCGGGGTCGCGATGTCGGGAACCATGTCGCTCATCCTAGGAACCGGTCGGCTGGCATCCTGGACAGGATGAGCACCACCGGGTCCGACGGGCGCACGCCCGGGGACGGCGACCTCGCCCGCGTCGAGAAGGAACTGCTGGCCCGCTGGCCGGAGAGCCGGCTGGAACCGTCCCTCGGCCGGATCTCCGCCCTGCTCGACCTGCTCGGCGCCCCGCAGCGGGCCTACCCGGTGGTCCAGGTCGCCGGCACCAACGGCAAGACGACGACGGCCCGGATGGTCGACGAGCTGCTGCGCGGCTTCGGCCTGCGGGTCGGCCGCTTCACCAGCCCGCACCTGCAGTCGGTGCGCGAGCGGGTCGTGCTCGACGGCGAACCGGTCAGCGCCGAGCGGTTCGTCGAGACCTACGACGACATCGCGCCCTACGTGCAGATGGTCGACACCGCCGGCGAGCACCCGATGAGCTTCTTCGAGGTGATGGTCGGCATGGCCTACGCGCTGTTCGCCGACGCGCCGGTCGACGTCGCCGTCATCGAGGTGGGCATGGGCGGCACCTGGGACGCGACCAACGTCGTCGACGCGCGGGTCGCCGTCGTGACGCCCGTGGCGCTCGACCACGCCGAGTACCTGGGTCCGGACGTCGCCACGATCGCCGGCGAGAAGGCCGGGATCATCAAGTCCGACTCCATCGCCGTCCTCGCCCACCAGCAGCCGGGGGCGCTCGACGCGCTGGTGCGCCGCGCCGTCGAGGTGGAGGCCGTGGTCGCCCGGGAGGGCACCGAGTTCGGCGTCCTCGATCGCCGGGTCGCCGTCGGCGGGCAGCAGCTGCGGCTGCAGGGCCTCGGCGGCGAGTACGGCGAGGTCTACCTCCCGCTGTTCGGCGCCCACCAGGCGCAGAACGCCGCCACCGCGCTGGCCGCCGTCGAGGCGTTCCTCGGCGCCGGGGCGGCGACCGGGCCGATCGACGTCGAGACGGTGCGCGCCGCGTTCGCCGCCGTCCGCTCGCCCGGCCGGCTCGAGCGGGTGCGCACCAGCCCCACGGTGCTGGTCGACGCCGCGCACAACCCGGCCGGCATGGCCGCGACGGTGGAGGCCATCCGCGAGTCGTTCGACTTCACCCGGCTGGTCGGCGTGGTCGGGGTGGTGCGGGGGAAGGACGTCGAGGCGATGCTCCGCGAGCTCGACGGCGTCTGCGCCGAGCTCGTCGTCACCCAGAACGGCTCACCGCGGGCGCTGCCCGCCGACGAGCTGGGCGCGCTGGCCGTCGACGTCTTCGGCGCCGACCGGGTGAGCGTCTCCCCGCGGCTGCCCGAGGCCCTCACCGAGGCGATCGAGCTGGCCGAGGCCGGGCCGGACGACGCCCTCGGCGGCTCCGGGGTGCTCGTGACCGGCAGCGTCATCACCGCCGGCGAGGCCCGGACGCTGATGGGCGGCCAGGTCCCGTGACCGCACCCGACCCGGACCGCGCCGCCCGCGCGCTGCGGGGTGCGGCGGCGGCCGTCCTCGTCCTGGAGGGGATCGCCGTCCTCTTCGTGCCGCGGGGCATCGCGCAGAGCGGCCCCGGGCTGACCGGCCCGCGGCTCACCGCACTGCTGGTGCTGGCCGTGGTCCTGGTCCTCGCCTCCGGCGTGCAGCGCCGCCGGTGGGGGCTGGTGGCCGGCACCGTGCTGCAGGTACCGCTGCTGGCGACCGGCTTCCTCAACAGCGTGATGTGGTTCGTCGCCGGCGCGTTCGTGCTCATCTGGCTGTACCTGCTGCAGATCCGCAAGGAGCTGCTCGGCTCCTCCTTCGGCCACCCCTCGGGGTCGCGCGCCGAGCGTGCGGGGCGTGGGGGGAAGGGTGGTCCTTCCTCTAGCGCCGCGGCCTGAGGGTGGCGGTGGCGGGGGACTGGCGCCCGGTGCCGGCGGCGTTGACCGCGGCCACGGTGAAGACGTAGCCGGTGCCGTTGACCAGGCCGGTCACCGTGAGGCTCGTGCTGCCGGCGCGCGCGGTCACCGTCTTGACGACGGTGGTGCCGCGGTAGGCGCGGACGACGTAGCCGGTGATCGGGGCGCCGCCGGTCGCGGCGGGCGCGGCCCAGCGCACGGTCACCGCGGCGTTGCCCACGGTCGGCCGGCCGATGGACGGCTTCCCGGGCACGGTGCGCGGCGTGACCGCGGCGCTGCGCGCAGACCTCGGCCCGACGCCGGCCCCGTTGACCGCCGTGACGGTGAAGGTGTACGCGGTCCCGTTCGCGAGACCTGGGATCGTGGCGCTCCGGGCGGTGGCGGGGAAGGTCGTGACGCCGACGGGGGTCGCGGACCGGTAGGTGGCGACCCGGTACCCGGTGATCGGCGCACCGCCGTCGTCGGCCGGGGCCGACCAGGCGACCCGCACGGCGCCTGCGGACGGCGTCGGGGTGCCGATGGCGGGGGCCGACGGGGGCCGGCTCGTGGGGGCGCCGGCGGCGGCCACCAGCGCGGCGCCCGCCCGCACGGCACGGACGGCGTCGACCAGGCCGGAGCCGTAGAGGTCGTCGCGGCCGGGGCTCCCGAGGTCGGTGGCGCTCCCGGCGAGGACCTGCTCCACCTCGTCGGGGGTCAGCCCGGGAGCGGCGGCCGCGACGAGCGCGGCGACGCCGGCGACGTGGGGTGAGGCCATCGACGTCCCGCTCATGGCGCCGGACCCGCCGGAGGCGAGGGTGGAGCGGATGCCGACCCCCGGGGCGCTCAGGTCGACGGTGGGCCCGTAGTTGGAGAAGCTCGCCCGCCGGCTCGACGAGTCGACCGCGGCGACGCTGACGACGCCCGGGGTGGCCGCCGGGTAGGAGGGCACCGAGCTGCCCTCGTTGCCCGCCGCGGCGACGACCGTCACGCCCTTGGCGCGCGCGTAGTCGACGGCCGCGGCGTAGACGGTCGAGTTCCCGGCTCCGCCCAGCGACATGTTGATGACGTCGGCACCGTGGTCGGCGGCCCAGACGATGCCGGCGTTCGCCCACGTCGAGGTGCCGCCGCCGGAGTCGGAGAGCACCTTCACCGGCATCAGCCGCGCACCAGGGGCGACGCCCTCGACCAGCGAGCCGGCGTCGGCGGCGACGGTCCCGGCCACGTGGGTGCCGTGACCGTGGCGGTCGGTCGTGTCGGTCGCGGTGGACGTGGTGAAGTTCCGCCCCGGCACCAGCGCGGCGGCCAGCTCGGGGTGGGGGGCGATCCCCGTGTCGAGGACCGCGACGACGACGTCCGACAGCGGTGAGCCCACCTCGGTCCGGGCTGCCTCCGAGCGGACCAGCGCGTTGCCGTACTGGTACTCGGCGCCGCCGACCGCTCGGATCGGCACGGCCGGGTTCGCCGCCTCCACCGACGGCTGCCCGTCCAGCAGCCGGGCCGCGGCGGCGGCGTCCGCCCGGGAGTCGGCGTCCAGGGCGACGATCTGCGGACCGTCGGGGGTGACGACGAAGGCCTCGAGCCCGACCCCCGAGCCGGTCGTCAGGTCCGCCAGCGTCTGCTCCTCCGCGGCCGAGAGGTCCGCGTCGAGCACCGGCGGCACGTCCACGGTCGCGGTCTCCTCCGCGTGCGCGGGAGCGGCGACGACCACGGACAGGGCGGGGAGGAGCGCGGCGGCGAGGGCCAGGGGGGCGGACCACGAGCGGGACGGCATGGAGACGTCATCGGCACGGGCGCCGAGGTCCCGTTGCCGGTCCACCCCCTCGGGTGATCCGGCGTCCCCGTAGGCTCCGGCCCCGTGACTGAACGCACTCTCGTCCTCGTCAAGCCCGACGGCGTCGCCCGCGGCCTGGTCGGCGAGGTCATCACCCGCCTCGAGCGCAAGGGGCTGCGCCTGGTCGCCGCCGAGCTGCGCACCCTGGACGCCGAGGTCGCCGAGACGCACTACGCGGAGCACCGCGAGCGACCGTTCTTCGCCTCGCTGGTCGAGTTCATCACCAGCGGCCCGCTGGTGGCCCTGGTCGTGGAGGGTCCGCGCGCCATCGAGGCCTTCCGCGCCCTGGCCGGCGCCACCGACCCGGTCAAGGCCGCGCCCGGGACCATCCGCGGCGACTTCGCCCTCGAGGTGCAGAGCAACATCGTGCACGGCTCTGACTCGCCCGAGTCCGCCGACCGCGAGGTCAAGCTGTTCTTCCCCGACCTGGGCTGAGCGCACCGGCGGCGAGATCGGCGATCTCACCCGGATCCGGCTCCGGAACCGTGCGACATCGCCGATCTCGCCGCGGGAGACGCACGTCTACCCTGGACGGGTCATGAACGGTGCATCGCTCTACCCCCGTCTCGAACCGCTCCTCGCGCAGGTGCAGAAGCCGATCCAGTACGTCGGCGGCGAGCTCAACGCGCAGGTCAAGGCGTGGGACGACGTCGCCGTCCACTGGGCGCTCATGTACCCCGACGCCTACGAGGTCGGGCTGCCCAACCAGGGCCTGATGATCCTGTACGAGGTGCTCAACGAGCGCCCTGACGCCCTGGCCGAGCGCACCTACGCCGTCTGGCCCGACCTCGCCGCGCTGATGCGCGAGCACGGCGTCGGCCAGTTCACCGTCGACGCGCACCGCGCCGTGGCCGACTTCGACCTGCTCGGGGTCAGCTTCGCCACCGAGCTGGGCTACACGAACCTGCTCGAGGCCCTCGACCTCGCCGGCGTCCCGCTGCACGCGGTCGACCGGGACGAGACCCACCCCGTGGTCGTCGCGGGCGGGCACGCCGCGTTCAACCCCGAGCCGATCGCCGACTTCGTGGACTGCGCCGTCCTGGGCGACGGCGAGCAGGTCGTCGGGGACGTCACCGACGTGGTCAAGGCGTGGAAGGAGCAGGGCCGGCCCGGCGGGCGGGTCGAGCTGCTGGCCCGCCTCGCCCGCGTCGAGGGGGTCTACGTCCCGCGCTTCTACGCGGTCTCCTACGGCCCGGACGGCGCGATCGTGGCCGTGACCCGCACCCGGGACGACGTCCCCGCGCGGGTCGGCAAGCGCACCGTCATGGACCTCGACGAGTGGCCCTACCCGAAGACGCCGCTGGTGCCGCTGGCCGAGAGCGTGCACGAGCGGATGAGCGTGGAGATCTTCCGCGGCTGCACGCGGGGGTGCCGGTTCTGCCAGGCCGGGATGATCACCCGCCCGGTGCGCGAGCGGACCATCACCGGGATCGGCTCCATGGTCGACCAGGGCCTGCGGGCGACCGGCTACGAGGAGGTCGGGCTGCTGTCACTGTCCAGCGCCGACCACTCCGAGATCGGCCAGATCGCCAAGGAGCTCGCCGACCGCTACGAGGGCACCAACACCGGCCTGTCGCTGCCGTCCACGCGCGTCGACGCGTTCAACGTGACGCTGGCCAACGAGCTCTCCCGCAACGGGCGGCGCAGCGGGCTGACCTTCGCCCCCGAGGGCGGCAGCGAGCGGATCCGCCGGGTCATCAACAAGACCGTCTCCAAGGACGACCTGGTCCGTACCGTCACCACCGCCTACGCCAACGGCTGGCAGCAGGTGAAGCTCTACTTCATGTGCGGCCTGCCGACCGAGACCGACGAGGACGTGTTGGAGATCGCCGACCTCGCGGTCGAGGTGATCCGCGCCGGCCGCGAGGCCAGCGGCCGCAAGGACATCCGCTGCACCGTCTCGATCGGCGGGTTCGTGCCCAAGCCGCACACGCCGTTCCAGTGGGCCGGCCAGGCGAGCGCCGAGACGATCGACGCCCGGCTGAGGCTGCTCCGGCAGAAGATCAACGCCGACAGGCGGGTCGGCCGGTCCATCGGCCTGCGCTACCACGACGGCCAGCCCGGGATCGTCGAGGGCCTGCTCTCCCGCGGTGACCGCCGCGTGGGCCGGGTGATCGAGCGGGTCTGGCGCGAGGGCGGCCGGTTCGACGGCTGGAGCGAGCACTTCTCCTTCGAGCGCTGGACGGCCGCGGCCGCCGAGGAGCTCGTGCGGTTCGGCGTCGACCTGGACTGGTTCACCACCCGCGAGCGCACGCAGGGCGAGGTCCTGCCCTGGGACCACCTGGACTCCGGGCTGGACAAGGAGTGGCTCTGGGACGACTGGCAGGACGCGCTGTCGGAGGAGGAGGTCGCCGACTGCCGGTGGACCCCCTGCTACGACTGCGGCGTCTGCCCCACCAACGGCACCGACATCCAGATCGGCCCGACCGGTCGCAGCCTGCTCCCGCTCACGGTCGTCGGCCGGTAGTGGCCCGCCAGCCCGAGGGGCCGCCCCCGCCGCCCACCGTCCAGAAGCTGCGGCTGCGCTACGCCAAGCGCGGCCCGCTGCGCTTCGCCTCGCACCGCGACCTCGCCCGGGCCCTGGAGCGGGCGCTGCGCCGCGCGCGGGTCCCGATGGCGTTCTCCGCCGGGTTCACCCCGCACCCGAAGATCAGCTACGTCGGTGCGGCGCCCACCGGCGCGGCCAGCGAGGCCGAGTACGTCGAGATCGGCCTGGCGCAGCGGTGCGACCCCGAGGCGGTGCGGGCGGCGCTCGACGCGTCCCTGCCCCCAGGGATCGACGTCCTGGAGTGCGTCGAGGCGGCCGAGGGGACCGGCTCCCTGGCCGACCGGATCGACGCCACCACCTGGCGGGTGGAGCTGCCCGGCGTGGAGCCGCAGCAGCTGGCCACGGCCGTCGCGGCCTTCCTGGCCAGGGACGAGGTCATCGTCGCCAAGCGCACCAAGAACGGCCTGCGGGACGTCGACGCGCGCGCCGCCGTGGCCTCGGCTGCGGCGGAGGGCACATCAGGTTGTGCCATACTGACCATGGTCGTCCGGCAGGTGACGCCCGCCGTTCGACCCGACGACGTGTTGGCCGCTCTGGCTGCCGTCGCCGACCTGCGCCCGCCGTCGCCCCCTCGGGCCGTGCGTGAGGCGCAGGGCCGGCTCGACGACAGCGGGACCGTGGCCGACCCGCTCGGTCCGGACCGCGGAGCGCGCACCCGCTGCCAGGGGGAGCACGCGGCGGTCTGACCGGCGGGGCCGGGGCCTCGCGCCGTCGCGCGGCACGACTGCCAGACGTGACGCACCCCGAAGCACCACCTCGAGACCTGCTCCACGGCACCACCGGCGCCCGGCCGCGACAACCGTCGCCCGGGGGCCGGCACACAGACTTCGCGAGTCGAGCTCGCCGCCCGGACCGGCGCGGCCGCCCGATCCGCCCAACCCGTGCTCCTGCGCGGCCGCCAGTCCCCGTGATCGGCGCCCGGGAGCACCCACAGGAGGCGAGCCCTCGTGGCCGACCAGAACGACGACGACACCACCACGGCGATCCCGGCCGGGACCGACGAGGGCGTGGCGGCACCGCCCGCTCCCGAGGAGGGCGCCGACCCCTCCGCGGTCGACGACGCCCAGGAGGACCTCGAGGCGGCGACCCCCGACCCGGAGGAGGCCGAGGCCGCCGCCGAGGAGCCCGAGCCGGAGGAGCACCCGGCCTCCCGGTTCGGCGCGCAGTTCAGCTCCCCGGAGCCGACGGCGGTCATCGCCCGCCCGCGCCGGCGGGCCACCCGCCCGGCCGGCGCCGCCGACCCCGACGCCTACGCGGCTCCGCCGCCGGTCGCCCCGCCCGTCCCCGCGTTCGTCAGCTTCGTGGCCCCGCCGGAGGCCGAGGCGCCGCCCACGCCGCGCCGGCGCAGCCGCCGTCCCGTCGCCGAGTCGCCGACGGTCGAGGAGCCCGACGTCGAGCCGGCCGAGGACCTCGACGACGAGGAGACCCCGGCGCCGCGTTCCCGGCGCAGCCGGTCGCGGCGTCGCTCCGGCGAGGAGGCCGCCCCGGCGACCGCCGAGGACACCGACGCCGACGAGGACGACACCGCCGACACCGAGGTCGACGCGGACACCGACACCGCGACCGAGGACCGCGAGGACGGCGGGGGCAGCCGTCGCCGCCGGCGGGGCCGGCGCGGCCGGGGCCGGGGCCGCAACGGCGAGGACTCCGCCGACAGCGAGGACACCGACGAGTCGGCGGAGGAGGACACCGGCGACGACGAGGGCGCCGAGGACTCCGACGAGGACGACACCGACACCGAGGCCGGCGAGGACACCGCCGAGGCCGAGGAGGGCGAGGGCGGCTCGACCACCCGCCGTCGGCGCCGGCGCCGCCGCCGGGGCACCGGCGAGGACCGCGCGGAGAGCGCGGAGGAGGAGCGCCCGGAGCGGGCCGGCCGCGACGGCCGCACCACCAGCGAGGACGACGTCAAGGGCGTCACCGGCTCCACCCGTCTGGAGGCCAAGCGGCAGCGCCGCCGGGACGGCCGGGACAACGGCCGCCGCCGCGCGCCGATCCTCACCGAGGCCGAGTTCCTCGCCCGCCGCGAGGCGGTGGACCGCACGATGGTCATCCGCCAGCGGGGCGAGCGCACCCAGATCGCCGTCCTCGAGGACGACGTCCTCGTCGAGCACTACGTGACGCAGGCGCAGGCGACGTCCTTCGCCGGGAACGTCTACCTCGGCCGCGTGCAGAACGTGCTGCCCAGCATGGAGGCGGCCTTCGTCGACATCGGCAAGGGGCGCAACGCCGTCCTCTACGCCGGCGAGGTCAACTGGGACGCCGCCGGGCTGACCGGCAAGCAGCGCTCCATCGAGCAGGCGCTCAAGTCCGGCGACAAGGTGCTGGTGCAGGTCACCAAGGACCCGATCGGCCACAAGGGCGCCCGGCTGACCCAGCAGATCAACCTGCCCGGCCGTTTCCTGGTCTACGTGCCCGGCGGCTCGATGACCGGCATCAGCCGCAAGCTGCCCGACACCGAGCGGCAGCGGCTCAAGGACGTCCTCAAGAAGATCGTCCCCGAGGACGCCGGCGTCATCATCCGCACCGCCGCCGAGGGCGCGTCGGAGGAGGAGCTGACCCGGGACGTCGCCCGGCTGCAGGCGCAGTGGGACGTCATCCAGAAGAAGGCCGAGACGACGTCCAGCGCGCCGACGCTGCTCTACGGCGAGCCCGACCTGGCGATCCGGGTCATCCGCGACGTCTTCAACGAGGACTTCAAGGAGCTCGTCGTCCAGGGCGGCGACGCCTGGGACACCGTCGAGGCCTACGTCGCGCACGTCAGCCCCGAGCTCGTGGACCGGCTGACCCGCTACACCGGCGAGGGGGACGTCTTCCGCGACCTGCGGATCGACGAGCAGCTGGCCAAGGCGCTCGACCGCAAGGTGTGGCTGCCCTCCGGCGGGTCGCTGGTCATCGACCGCACCGAGGCGATGACCGTCGTCGACGTCAACACCGGCAAGTTCACCGGCTCGGGCGGCAACCTCGAGCAGACCGTCACGCGCAACAACATGGAGGCGGCCGAGGAGATCGTCCGCCAGCTCCGGCTGCGCGACATCGGCGGGATCATCGTCATCGACTTCATCGACATGGTCCTGGAGAGCAACCGCGACCTCGTGCTGCGGCGGCTCACCGAGTGCCTCGGTCGCGACCGCACCAAGCACCAGGTCGCCGAGGTCACCTCGCTGGGCCTGGTGCAGATGACCCGCAAGCGGGTCGGCCAGGGCCTGCTCGAGGTCTTCTCCGAGCCGTGCGAGCACTGCCGCGGGCGCGGCGTGCTGGTGCACACCGACCCGGTGGACGAGCGGCGGCGGGGCGGCAACGGCTCCGGTGGCGGGTCCGGCAGCGGCGGCGGCAACAACCGGCGGGACCAGGGCCGGTCCGACCGGGGCGTCAAGGACTCCGGCGGGCGGGACGCCGGGCAGAAGGACGCCGGGCAGAAGGACGCCGCCGCTGCCGAGGTCCGCGAGAGCGTCTCGGTCGTGGCGGAGGCCTCCGGTGTCGGTGACCCCGACGGCGAGGCCCGTTCCGGCGGGCGCCGCAGCCGCGGCCGCCGCAACCGCAGCCAGTCCGGCGAGGAGCGGGCCGCCGAGGACGCGGCCGTGCTGGCCGCCGCCGGGGGGCTGTCCCCTGCCGCGCCGGCCGAGGCGAGCGGCGAGGCGACCGAGGCCGTTCGAGCCGACGACGCCGACGCGGCCGGTGACGTCCGCGCCGACCAGCCCGACCAGCCCGACGCGGTGGTGCCCGCGGCGGCGCCGGAGCCGCCGGCGGCCGACCAGGACGCCGGGGAGCCCTCCGCACCGTTCGAGCCGGCCCCGGTGGCGCCGGTCCCGGCCCAGCCGGCCCCGGCGGAGCAGCCTCGGGCCGAGCGGGCCCGGGCGGAGCAGCCTCGGGCCGAGCAGACCCCGGCGGAGCAGCCGCAGGCCGAGCAGGCGCCCGCGCCGGAGGGTGCGGCGGACGAGGAGGCGGTGCCCGCGGGGGCCGGCCCCGACGACGCCGGCCCCATGGACGACGAGCCCGCCCCGGAGGACGCGCCCCCGGCGGCCGACGACGGGACCGGCACCGCGGTCGCGGTGGGGACCCGTCCGCGCCGCCGCCGGGCGGCCAGCCGGCCGGCCGGGCCGCCCGCCTCCTGAGCGGGAGGGCCCCGTCCGTCCCCCTCTGGCAGGACCCCCTCCTGCCAAGCCTCGCGGGCTCGGGGAGGGGCTGTGTGAGGTACGAGGCCCGTCCCCCGTTCGACCCGGTGCTGCCCGCTCGGGTACGCTGGTCGGGTTGCACCGCCCCGGGCGGGGCACCGCATGGTGCCGCCTGGGAGGCGAGCAGCCCGTCCAGCACCGGCGTCCGACGCCGGGTGCACGCAGGACACGTAGAAGCGATCGAGGAGTCAGTGGTGTACGCAGTCGTGAAGGCCGGTGGCCGGCAGCACAAGGTGGCCGTGGGCGACCGGTTCACGGTCAACCGTCTCGCTGGTGAGGCGGGCGACACCGTCACCCTCCCGGCCCTGCTCCTGGTCGACGGGGACACCGTCACCAGCGACGCCCAGGCGCTGGCGGGTGTCACCGTGACCGGCGAGATCGTCGGCCACGGCAAGGGCCCGAAGATCCGCATCCACAAGTTCAAGAACAAGACCGGCTACCACAAGCGTCAGGGCCACCGTCAGCCGCTGACCGACGTGGTCATCCGCGACATCACGAAGGGCTGACGCCGACATGGCTCACAAGAAGGGCGCCTCGTCCTCCCGCAACGGCCGCGACTCGAACGCGCAGCGCCTCGGCGTCAAGCGCTTCGGTGGCGAGGTCGTGAAGGCCGGCGAGATCATCGTGCGCCAGCGCGGCACCCACTTCCACCCGGGTCTCGGCGTCGGCCGCGGCGGCGACGACACGCTGTTCGCGCTGCAGCCGGGCGCGGTGACCTTCGGCACGCGACGGGGTCGCAAGACCGTCTCGATCTCCGCCGTCGAGGCCTGAAGCACCACCGAACGCACGCTCACGAGCGCACGGGCCCGGCGGGCTCGTGCGCTCGTGGCGCTTCGAGGACAGTGAACTGACATGGCCGCATTCGTCGACCGCGTGGTCGTGCACGTGGCCGCCGGCAACGGCGGTCACGGCGTCGCGTCGATCCACCGCGAGAAGTTCAAGCCGCTCGGGGGCCCCGACGGCGGCAACGGCGGGGACGGCGGCAACGTCGTCCTCGAGGTCGACCCCAACGTCCACACGCTGCTGGACTTCCACCACCGCCCGCACCAGAAGGCCGGCAACGGCCGTCCCGGTGAGGGCGGCAACCGCAACGGCGCCCGTGGCGAGGACCGCGTGCTGCGCGTCCCCGCGGGCACGGTGGTCAGCACCCCCGACGGCCGGGTGATCGCCGACCTCGTCGGCGCCGGGACCCGCGCCGTCCTCGCCCACGGCGGCAAGGGCGGCCTGGGCAACGCCGCGCTGGCCAACACCCGGCGCAAGGCCCCCGGCTTCGCGCTCCTCGGTGAGCCGGGCGAGGCGTTCGACGCGGTCATCGAGCTCAAGAGCATCGCCGACGTCGGCCTGGTCGGCTTCCCCTCGGCGGGCAAGTCATCGCTGATCGCGGCCATGTCCGCGGCCCGCCCGAAGATCGCCGACTACCCGTTCACCACGCTGGTGCCCAATCTCGGGGTGGTGCGCGCCGGCGACACCGTCTTCACGATGGCCGACGTCCCCGGGCTGATCCCGGGCGCGTCCGAGGGCCGGGGTCTGGGCCTGGAGTTCCTCCGCCACATCGAGCGCTGCGCCGTCCTGGTGCACGTCGTCGACATGGCGACGATGGAGCCCGGGCGGGACCCGGAGAGCGACATCGACGCCCTCGTGCACGAGCTCGCCCAGTACCGGGAGGACCTGGTCGACCGGCTGCGGTTCGCCGTCCTCAACAAGGTCGACGTCCCGGACGCGCGGGAGCTGGTCGACCTGGTCCGGGAGTCGCTGGAGCAGCGCGGCCTGCGGGTCTTCCCGGTGAGCGCGGCGACGGGGGAGGGGCTCCGCGAGCTCGGCTTCGCGCTGGCCGCGGCCGTGGACGAGTACCGCGCCGCGCTGCCCGAGCCCGAGCCGGTCCGGATCACCCTCACGCCCCGCGCGGTGGACGACACCGGCTTCACCGTCGAGCCCGACCCGGACGCCGACGGCGCGTTCGTCGTGCACGGGGTCAAGCCCGAGCGCTGGGTGCGGCAGACCGACTTCACCAACGACGAGGCCGTGGGCTACCTGGCCGACCGCCTCAACCGGCTCGGCGTCGAGGACGCCCTCGCCGAGGCGGGAGCGCAGGAGGGCGACGCGGTCACCATCGGCGCGGTCACCTTCGACTTCGTGCCGACCCTGCCCGCCGGCACGCTCACCGCGGAGGAGACCGCCGGCCTCGGCGGCCGGGGCACCGACGCGCGGATCGACGCACCGCACCGGGTGCGCGCCGAGGAGCGGCTGGCGGCCAAGCGGGCCCGCCGGGTGCCCTACGAGCTCACCGAGACCTGGACCGACGAGGACCTGCCCGAGGAGGAGCGGTGACCGGGCGGGAGGCCGTCGCCGGTGCTCGCCGGGTCGTGGTCAAGGTCGGCTCCTCGTCGCTGACCACCCTGCCCGGCGGCCTGGACGAGGCGCGGCTCACCGCGCTGGTCGACGTCCTCGGGGGGCTGCGCGCCCAGGGCAAGGAGGTCGTGCTCGTCTCCTCCGGCGCGATCGCGGCGGGGCTGGCCCCGCTGGGCGTGACCGGCCGGCCCCGGGACCTCGCCACCGCCCAGGCGGCGGCCAGCGTCGGGCAGGTCCGGCTGGCGCAGACCTACGCCGACGCCTTCGCGAAGCACGAGGTGACCGTCGGCCAGGTGCTGCTGACCGCCGACGACCTCACCCGCCGCAGCCACTACCGCAACGCCCAGCGGACCCTCGACCGGCTGCTCACCCTCGGCGTGCTGCCGATCGTCAACGAGAACGACACGGTGGCCACCGAGGAGATCCGCTTCGGCGACAACGACCGGCTGGCCGCGCTCGTGGCGCACGTCGCGCGGGCCGACGCGATGCTGCTGCTGTCCGACGTGGACGGCGTCTACGACGGCGATCCCCGCAAGGGCCCGGCCCGGCTGCTGGACACCGTGCGCGACCCCGCGGACCTCGACGTCGTGACCCTCGGCAGCGCGCGCCGCAACGGCGTGGGCACCGGCGGGATGGCGACCAAGGTGGAGGCCGCGCTGATCGCGGCGCACGCCGGCGTCCCGGTCGTCGTCACCTCCACCGCCCGGGCGGCCGCCGCACTGGCGGGAGAGCCCGTCGGCACCTTATTCACGGTCATGGGTCCGCGGCCGCGGGCGCGCCAGTTCTGGCTGCGGTTCGCCACCCGGCCCCAGGGCCGGCTGGTGATCGACGAGGGCGCGGTGCGGGCGGTCCGGGAGCGGCACGCCTCGCTGCTGGCCGCCGGCATCACCGACGTGGTGGGGGACTTCCTCGCCGACGACCCCGTCGAGCTGGTCGGCCCGGACGGCGTCGTGGTCGCGCGGGGCCTGGCCGCCTACGACGCCCGGGAGCTGCCGCCGCTGCTCGGCCGCAAGACCAGCGAGCTGGACCCGGAGTACCAGCGGGAGATCGTGCACCGCGACGAACTGGTGCTGGTCCGGCGTCCCTCCCTCGGCTGAGAGACTCGCCGCGTGACGATCCGCCCGATCCGCGAACTCGGAGACCCGGTCCTGCGCACCCCCGCAGACGAGGTGCGGTCCTTCGACAAGGAGCTGGCCGCGCTGATCCGCGACCTAGAGGACACCGTGGCCGACCCCGGTCGCGCCGGGGTGGCCGCGCCGCAGATCGGGGTGGGGCTGCGCGCGTTCTCCTACAACGTCGACGGCGTCATCGGGCACATGGTCAACCCGCGGGTCGTGGAGCTGTCCGAGGAGATCCAGGACGGCGACGAGGGGTGCCTGTCCATCCCGGGCATCTGGGCGCCGACGGTCCGGGCGATGCACGCTGTCGTCGAGGGGTTCGACGTGACGGGCGAACCGCTGCGCCTGGAGGGCTCCGGGCTCATGGCCCGGGCGCTGCAGCACGAGGTCGACCACCTCGACGGCAAGGTCTTCCTCGACCGGCTCACCGGCGAGGCCCGGAAGAACGCCCTGCGCGCGCTGCGGGACCGCTGAGATGGCCGGCCTGGAGCCGGTGACCCTCTCCGGCGACCTGGTCACCCTCGAGCCGCTGCGTCCCGAGCACCACGACGAACTCGTCGACGCGGTCCGCGACGGCCGGTTGTGGGAGCTGTGGTACACCTCCGTGCCCTCACCGGAGGGGATGCCGGCGGAGATCGAGCGCCGCCTGGCCGAGCAGGCCGCGGGGACGATGCTGCCGTTCACGGTCCGGCGGGCCGGTGGGGCCGCCGTCGGCATGACGACCTACATGAACGTCGAGGCCGACGTCCCGCGGCTGGAGATCGGCTCGACCTGGACCGCCGCCTCGGCGCAGCGCACGGGGGTGAACGCCGAGAGCAAGCTGCTGCTGCTGGGCCACGCGTTCGAGGTGCTCGGCTGCCTGGCCGTCGAGTTCCGCACGCACTGGCACAACCTGCAGTCCCGGACGGCGATCGCCCGGCTCGGCGCCAAGCAGGACGGCGTGCTGCGCAACCACCGGCGGATGCCCGACGGGTCGCTCCGGGACACCGTCGTCTTCTCCATCACCGACGCCGAGTGGCCCGCCGTCCGCAACGGTCTGCGGCAGCGGCTGGCCCCGCACGCCGGCTGACCGGCCCTACGGTGCTCGGGTGACCGATCTCGCCACCCGCGCCCGCACCCTGCTCGACCTGCACACCGCGCCGGAGATCCTCGTCCTCGCCAACGTGTGGGACGTCGTCTCGGCGCAGGTGGTCGCCGCGACCGAGGGCGTGCGCGCCCTGGCCACGGCGAGTCACGGGATCGCCGCCACCTTCGGCTACGAGGACGGCGAGAACATCCCGCTGGACCTGCACCTGGACATGGTCCGCCGGATCGTCGCCGCGGTGGACCTGCCCGTGTCCATGGACATGGAGGCCGGTTACGGCGACCCGGGGGAGACCGCCCGTCGGGCGATCGAGGTCGGCGTCGTCGGCGGCAACCTCGAGGACCAGATGAGGCCGCTGGACGACGCGGTGGCCGCCGTCGAGGCGGTGCTCCGGGCCGGGCGGGACGCCGGCATCGACTTCGTGCTCAACGCCCGGACCGACACCTTTCTCCACGCGGCCCCGGACGCCGACCGCGGGGCGCTCGTCGCGGAGGCGGTCCGCCGCGGCCGGGCCTTCCTGGAGGCCGGCGCGCCGGTGGTCTTCGTGCCGCGCCTGATCGACCGTGAGGAGATCGCGGCGGTGGTCGAGGGGCTGGGCCGCAACAGGCTGACCCTGATCAGCGTGCCCGGCGCCTCGCTGCCCGCGCGGGAGATGCAGGAGCTCGGCGTCGCCCGGGTCTCCACCGGCCCGTTCACCCAGCGGGTCGCGCTCACCGCGCTGCAGGACGCGACGGTCGAGATGGTGGCCGGGGGCACCCTGCCGGCGGGCACCCGGGCCCTCAGCTGAGCCGCGGCGTTCAGAGGGCCACAGCGGCCCCCGACAGCACGAGTCCGCGCACCTCGAACTCGGTGGACGCCGGCTCACCGGGTGGGGGCGGCCCGCCGGCGGAGAGCTCGGCGACGACGGGCGCGACGACCTCGCGGTCGTAGCGCTCGTACTGCTCCCGGGAGTCCCAGACCTCGACGACCTGGAAGCCGGTCGGGGTGGCGCGGGCGAGGTGCACCAGCAGCCCCTCCGCCGTGCCGCCGACCCGGCGGACCACCTCTGCGTGGACCGCGTCGTACACCTCCACAGGTGCCGGTACGTCGATGACCACACCCCAGGTCATGGCGATCGCCTCCTCCTGTCAGCGAGACCTGCCCGCAGCAGCCCGGTTCCGGCGCTCGGTGAGGCGTCGTGCGCCCTCGCCGCCGAGCCGGCCGAGTGCCGCCTCCTCCCGCCCGGTGAGCAGCAGCAGGAGCGCCGAGATCGGACCCTCCACCGGGGCGCCGGCCCCCACGGTCCAGTCGGCGTCGGTGGCGGTCAGCCGGCACCCGTGCAGCCGCTTCCGGGCCCGGAACGGGAAGCCCGTGTCCCACACCCGCTGGGCGACCACGACTGCCGCGGCCGGCGGCACGGCGCGCTCGCGCCCCAAGGGGACGGCGACGTCCTGGCCGTGCACGAGCACGTCGGTGAGCGGCTCCAGCGGGGTGATGAACGGTGCTGTGCGCCGGGAGCCGACCATCGCGCGTAGCCGCCGGGGGTACTCCTCGACGGGTAGCTGCGCCGCCCGCAGGGCGGTGTCGCGGATCATCCGGTCGAAGCTGCCACGCGCGCGGATCGCGCCGACGAGGGCCTCTCGTGGCCCCATGTGCGCCAGTGTCAGGTGAGCCGCGACGTCCCGGACCCGCCAGGCGTCGCAGAGGGACGGCGTCTCCCACTCGGCGGGGGAGAGCTCCTCGAAGAGGTCGGCGAGGCTCGACCGCTCGGAGTCGATGGTGCGCCACACGTCGTCGAGGTCCATGACCCCTCCCGCATCGGTACGATGTTCTGACTATTCCGTCAGAAGATCTGACCATCGTCAAGGGGGCTCGTGACCGAGGACCGGCAGAACCTGGGCCTGCTGTGCTTCTACCCGTACCGGGCCATGGAGCGCCGCCTCCTCGCGGCCCTGGCCGCGGCCGGGTTCGACGACATCACGCTGGCGCAGGGCCGGATCGCCGCCCGGATCGGCCCGCACGGCACGCGCCTGACCGACCTGGCCGAGCAGGCGCTGGTCACCAAGCAGACGGCGGGGCACCTGGTCGATCAGCTCGAACGGGCCGGCTACGTGCGGCGGGCCCCCGACCCGACCGACGCCCGCGCGCGGCTGGTGCAGATGGCAGAGCGGGGGGAGCGGGTCGTGGCGCTGGCCCGGCAGGTGGAGGCCGAGGTCGAGGCCGAGTGGACGGCCTACTTGGGGGAGGAGGCCACCGGACGGTTGAGGGAGGCCCTGACCCGGCTCCGCGAGATCACCGACCCGTACCGCTAGCCGGAGCGGTGCAGCTGGAGCAGGTGCCGAAGACCTCGAGCTGGTGCTGGACGTCGGCGAAGCCGTGCTCGGCGGCGATCCGGGCGGCCCAGCGCTCCACCGGGGGGTCGGCGACCTCCACGGTCCGACCGCAGGAGCGGCACACCAGGTGGTGGTGGTGCACCGGGGAGCAGCGCCGGTAGGCGGCCTCCCCGTCGCTGCTCCGCAGTACGTCGACCAGGCCGTCGTCCACCAGGGCCTGCAGCGCCCGGTAGACCGTCGCCAGCCCCACCGGGTCGCCGCGTTCGCGCAGCAGCGCGTGCAGGTCCTGCGCGGTGCGGAACCCGTCGAGGTCGTCGAGCAGCGCGAGCACCGCGCTGCGCTGCCGCGTCTGCCGGCGGCCGGGTACATCGGCCGGCTGGGGCCGGCTCACGGCCGCCCTCCGGACGGGGCGGCGTGCTCGCCGTGCTCGTCGTAGTGGACCCCGGTGCCGGTGCGGTGCGGCGCGTGCAGGTGCCCGTCGTGGTCGTAGTCCACGTGGTCGCCGTGCGGCACCGGCTGGTGACCGCAGCCCTCGCCGTGCTCGTGCGGGTGGGCGGCGTGCACCTCGGCGCGGCGCTGGTGGCGGCGCCGGGCCGTCGCCCCGCGCACCGCGGCAGTGGCGGTGACCAGCAGGAACAGGGCGATCGCCAGCAGCACGATCGTCCCGCCCGACGGCGTCCCCGAGTAGTAGGAGGTCGTCGTCCCGGCGACGCTGACCACCAGGCCGATGGCGCAGGCGAGGTGGACCGTCTGGCGGAAGCTGCGCGCCAGCAGCTGCGCGATCGCGCTCGGGATGATCATCAGGGCGCTGATGAGCAGCAGGCCCACCACGCGCATGGAGAGGACCACCGTCGAGGCGACCAGGGCGGCCAGCACGATGTTGAGGGCGAGCACGGGCAGGCCGACGGCGCGCGCGTACTCCTCGTCGTCGCTCACCGCGTACAGCCGCTGGCCCAGCAGCCAGACGACGCCCAGCACGACCACGGTGATGACGGCGAAGACGGCGACGTCCGCGGTGCTCGTGGTGGTGATCGCCCCGAACAGGTAGGCCTCGAGGTTGGTCGCCTGGCCCCGGGGCGCCAGCGACAGCAGCACCACGCCGCCGGCGATGCCCCCGTAGAAGAGGACGGCGAGGGCGACGTCCCCGCTGGTCCGGCCGCGCGCGCGGACCAGTTCGATGAGCACCGCGCCCAGGATCGCGGCGACCAGCGCCGTCCCGACGGGGGCGGTGGCGGTGAGGACGCCGACCGCCACACCGGTGAGGGCGACGTGGCCGAGCCCGTCGCCGAGCAGGGAGAGGCGGCGCTGCACGAGGAAGACCCCGACCGCGGGCGCGACCAGGCCGACCATCAGCGAGGCGAGCAGGGCCCGCTGCATGAAGGCGAACTCGAGGACCTCCACGGTCACCGGCCTCCCTCGGCGGTCACCCGCGGCTGGTCGATCCGGTAGCCGGTCCGCGGCGGCTGGCCGGCGTCCTCGGCGTGGTGGTGACCGCCGTCGGCGTGCGGCTCGGCCCCGGACAGGAGGCCGTCGTACCGGATCCGGCCGTGGTCGACGACGACCGCGCGGGTCAGCACGCCCGACAGCGGGCCGGTCTCGTGGGTCACGACCACGAGTGTCGTCCCGGCCGCCGAGACGTCCGCGAGGACGGCGGCCAGCGCGTCCTGGCTGGCGGCGTCCACCCCGGCGGTCGGCTCGTCCATGATCAGCAGCTCCGGCTCGGCGGCCAGGGCCCGGGCGACGAGCACGCGGCGCTGCTGCCCGCCGGAGAGGGAGGCGACGGGGTCGCCGATGCGGTCGGCGAGCCCGACGGCGGCCACGGCGTCCGCCACGGCGGCGCGGTCGGCCGGGCGCAGCCGGCGGGACAGCCCCAGCCGGGCCAGCCGGCCCACGCCGACGACCTCCCGCACGGTGGCCGGGACGGCGCCGGTGACCGTGTGCCGCTGCGGCACGTAGCCGACCCGGCCCCGCTCGCGCAACCGGCCGACCGGGGCGCCGAGCACCTCCACCTCGCCGTCGAGCACGGGAGCGAGCCCCAGCAGGCCGCGCGCGAGCGTCGTCTTGCCCGACCCGTTCGAGCCGAGGACGGCGACCGCCTCGCCGTGCTGCACGGTGAGGTCGACGCCGCAGACGATCGGCACGTCGCCGTAGCCGACGCTCGCGCCGCGGAGGCGGATGGCGGGTGTCATGAGCAGGACTGGCCCTCCTGGAGGGTGGCGAGGTTGCCGCGCATCACCGACAGGTAGTCCGCGCCGGCCGAGTCGTCGGTCAGCCCCTCGAGCGGGTCCAGGACGGCGGTCCGCACGCCGGCCTCCGCCGCCACCGTCTCGGCGACGGCAGGGTCGACCAGGGTCTCGGTGTACACCGTGGTGACGCCCTCCTCGCGGACCAGCGTCGCGATCTCGGCCAGCTGGGCCGGGCTCGGCTCCTGCGACGGGCTCAGCCCGCTGATGCCGACCACCCGGAGACCGTAGCGGTCGGCGAGGTAGCCGAAGGCGTCGTGGCTGGTGACCAGGGTGTCCACCGCGCAGTTCGCGAGGCCGGCCTGCACCTCGGCGTCGAGGCCCTCCAGGTCGGCGCGCAGGGCGGCGGCGTTCTCCTCGAACGTGGCCGCGCCGTCCGGGTCGAGCTCGGTCAGCCGGTCGGCGAGGGCGTCGCCGACCGCGGCCAGCCGGGTGGGGTCGAGCCAGAAGTGCGGGTCGACCGGCGCCTCGCCCCCGTCCGCGGCGTGCTCCTCGGCGTCGGCTCCCTCGCCCTCGTGGGAGTGCTCCTCGCTGGTGAGGGAGAGGTCCGCGGCCTGGCCGGCGTCCCAGGCGGAGCCGGCGGCCTCGGTCTCGGCGGCCTCGTCCAGGGCCGGCTGGAAGCCGTCCAGGTAGACCAGCAGGTCGGCCTGGGCCACCGCGGCGACGTCCTGCGGCGTGAGCTCCAGGTCGTGCGCCTCAGCACCCGGCGGGGTCAGCGAGGAGACGCCGACCCGGTCCCCACCGACCCGCTCGGCGGCCCACTCCAGCGGGTAGAAGCCGGCCACGACGGTCAGCCCCTCCGAGTCGCCACCCCCGGTGCCAGAGCCCCCGCAGCCGGCGAGCAGCAGCGTGGTGGCCGCGGCGATGACGACCGTCTTCGCGTTCATGAGAATCATTCTCGCATACGTCCGGTGGCCGTCGGAGAGGCCGGGGGGCGGGCGCGCACGCGTACCCTTCCCTGCGTGTCCGACGTCTCCGGCCTGCCGCTGATCGGCGCCGCGGCGCTGCGTGCCCGCGCCGCCGCCCGGGTGCTGCGCACCCTGCCCACCGACACCAAGGACGCCGCGCTGCTGGCGATGGCCGACGCGTTGGTCGCGCAGGCCGACGAGGTGCTGGCCGCCAACGCCGCCGACGTCGAGGCGGCCGACGGCACGCCGGCGGCGATCCTCGACCGGCTCCGGCTCGACGCCGGCCGGATCGCCGGGGTGGCCGACGCGCTGCGCCAGCTGGTCGCGCTGCCCGACCCGGTGGGCGACGTCGTCCGGGGCTCGACGTTGCCGAACGGGCTGCAGCTGCGCCAGGTGCGGGTGCCCCTCGGCGTGGTCGGCATCGTCTACGAGGCCCGGCCGAACGTCACCGTCGACGCGGCGGGGCTGTGCCTGAAGAGCGGCAACGCGGCGCTGCTGCGCGGGTCGGCGTCGGCGTTCCGCACCAACACCGCGCTGGTCGCCGTCCTCACCGAGGCGGCGGCGAAGGCCGGCCTGCCCGAGGGGTCGATCGAGCTGCTGCCCGCCGACCGTGCCTCGGTGGGCGAGCTGCTCAACGCCCGCGGCCTGGTGGACGTGGTCATCCCGCGCGGCGGGGCGTCGCTGATCCAGCGGGTGGTGCGCGAGGCACGGGTGCCGGTGATCGAGACCGGCGAGGGCAACTGCCACGTCTACGTCGACGCGTCGGCCGATCCGGCGATGGCCGAGGCGATCGTGCTCAACGCCAAGACCCACCGGGTGAGCGTCTGCAACTCCGCGGAGACGCTGCTGGTGCACCGCGACGTCGCCTTCCTGCCGCGGTTGCTGTCCGCGCTGGCCGACGCCGGCGTCACGCTGCACGGGGACGCCGCGGCGCGGGCCGCGCACGAGGCGGTCGTCCCCGCGACCGACGAGGACTGGGCGACCGAGTACCTGTCGATGGACATGGCCGTCCGGGTCGTCGACGACCTGCCCGCCGCGCTCGACCACATCGAGCGGTGGGGGAGCGGGCACAGCGAGGCGATCGTGGCCGACTCCGCTCGCGCCGTCGCCGAGTTCACCGCCGGGGTGGACGCGGCCGCGGTGCTGGTCAACGCCTCGACCCGGTTCACCGACGGCGGGGAGTTCGGCTTCGGCGCGGAGATCGGCATCTCGACGCAGAAGCTGCACGCCCGCGGTCCGCTGGGCCTGCCCGAGCTGACCTCGACCACCTACGTCGTGACCGGGAGCGGGCACACCCGGCGCTGACCCTCCTGCTGCGTCATCGGCCCGCCCCACCGCCGCCGAGCCCCCCGCCCGCCCCACCGCCGCTGAGCCCCCGCCCTCCCCACCGCCCCAGGCAGGAGCCGCATGCCCCGCCCGCCGTCGCAGGCCCTGCAGTTCTCCTCGGTCGCTGACGTCAGCAAGCGGCTGGCCACCGCCGGCTACCTGCCCGACGCGCAGATCGCGACCACGGTGTTCCTGGCCGACCGGCTGGGCAAGCCGCTGCTGGTCGAGGGGCCGGCCGGGACCGGCAAGACCGAGCTGGCCAAGGCGCTGGCCGTGGCGACCGGGTCGGAGCTGATCCGGCTGCAGTGCTACGAGGGCCTCGACGAGGCGCGGGCGCTGTACGAGTGGAACTACAAGAAGCAGCTGCTGCGCATCCAGGCGGCGCAGGGCACCGACGGCGCTGACTGGGGCTCCGTCCACGACGACATCTTCGGCGAGGAGTTCCTCCTCTCCCGGCCGCTGCTCACCGCCATCCGGCGCACCGAGCCGACGGTCCTGCTCGTCGACGAGACCGACAAGGCCGACGTCGAGGTGGAGGGCCTGCTGCTGGAGGTGCTGAGCGACTTCCAGGTCACCATCCCCGAGCTCGGCACCGTGGCCGCGGCGCGCCGGCCGATGGTGGTGCTGACCTCCAACGCCACCCGTGAGCTCTCCGAGGCGCTCAAGCGGCGCTGCCTCTACCTCGCGCTGGACTATCCGTCGGCCGAGCGGGAGCGGGAGATCGTGCTCTCCCGGGTGCCCGACCTGGCGCCCGGGCTGGCCGAGCAGCTGGTCCGGACCATCCGGGCGCTGCGGGCGCTGGAGTTGAAGAAGTCCCCGTCGATCTCGGAGACCCTCGACTGGGCGCAGACCCTGCTCGAGCTGGGCCTGGACACCCTCGACGAGACGGCGGTGCGGTCCACCCTGGGGGTCGTGCTCAAGCACGCCAGCGACCAGGAGCGGGCCGCGGCCGAGCTGCGGCTGAACTGATGGCGGCCCCGGTCCCCGCGCCCTCACCGGCCGGGCCCGGCGGGCTCGCCGGGCACCTGGACGGCTTCGTCCGGGCGGTGCGGGAGGCCGGCATCCCGGTCGGGATCAGCCAGGCCGTGGACGCCGCCGAGATCCTCACCGTGGTCGACCTGCTCGACCGCGAGCAGCTGCGGCACGGGCTGGCCGCGGTGCTGCTGCAGCGGGCGGCGCAGCGACCGGCCTACGACGTGCTGTTCGACCTGTGGTGGCCGCTGGGCGACCGCCCCGTGGGAACCGACGAGGTCGAGGGGGACGGTGACGCGGGGGAGACCCCGGAGTCGACCCTCGACCTGCCCGACGGCGTGGACCTGGCGGGGCTGCTGCGCGACCGGCTGGCCCAGCTGCTGCTCGAGGGCGACGAGGAGACGCTGCGCCGCTTCGCCCGCGAGGCCGTCGACCGGCTCGGCCGGGCCACGCCCTCGCCGTCCGGCCAGTCGTTCTTCAGCTACCGGGTGATGCGGGCGCTGTCGCCGGACACGCTGGTCGCCCAGCTGCTGGCCGGTCTCCTGGGGGACGGCGAGCGCGGCGGGCTGGCCGAGCAGGTCGCCCGGCAGACCGTGCGCGAGCGGCTGGCGGCGTTCCGGGCGGCGGTGGAGGCCGAGGTCCGGCGGCGGACGGCGGCGGAGCGGGGGCGGGACAAGGTGGCGCGCAGCGCGGTGCGCCCGCTGGCCGACCAGGTCGACTTCCTGCGCGCCCAGGCCGCCGACCTCGCCGAGCTGCGGCGGACCGTGGCCCCCCTGGCGCGGCGCCTCGCGGTGCGGCTGGCGGCCCGGCGGCGGCACGGGCGGGAGGGCTGGCTGGACTTCCGCAAGACCGTGCGCGCCTCGTTGGGGACCGGTGGGGTGCCCGTGGTGACCCACCACCGGCCGCGGAAGGTGCACAAGCCCGAGCTGGTGGTGCTCTGCGACGTGAGCGGCTCGGTGGCCGGTTTCAGCCACTTCACGCTGATGCTCACCCAGGCGCTGCGCGAGCACTTCTCCGGTGTGCGGGCTTTCGCGTTCGTGGACTCCACCGACGAGGTCACCTGGTTCTTCCGCCCGGGCGCGGACGTGGCCGACGCGGTCGCGCGGATCGGCCGGGAGGCCGACGTGGTGGGCTTCGACGGGCACAGCGACTACGGCACGGCCTTCGAGGTGTTCGCCGACCGGTGGCCCGGCGCGGTCGGCCCGAAGACGTCGCTGCTGGTGCTCGGCGACGGCCGCACCAACTACCGCCAGCCGGGGGTCCCGGTGCTGGCCGACCTCGTGCGGCGGTCCCGGTCGGCGCACTGGCTCAACCCCGAGCCGCGGCGGCTGTGGGGCAGCGGCGACTCGGCGGCCAACCGGTACGGCGAGGTCATCGACATGGTCGAGTGCCGCAACGCCGCCCAGCTCGCCGACTTCGTGACCACGCTGTGAGCGACACGTCGGCGTGTCGACGAAGCGAGATGTCGACCCGGCCGTGACCTGCCACCGCCGCGGTCGTTGGGCCGTGCGGGTGCAGGGACCGTTCCCGGCGCCGACCGCGGGGCCCGTCGGTCTCGTGGATCTCCCCGCGGCCGGCTGGTCCCCGCGGCCGGCCGCGACCGGCGGCTCGGGGGAGCCGGTCGCACCGGGGCACGCCGGGCCGGCCGCAGGCGCTCGGACCCCGTCCGGGGCCGGTCGTCGCGGCCGGTCCCGGACGGCCCGGATACGCTCGATCAGTGGCTGGTCGGCGGGTCGGGGTGATGGGTGGGACGTTCGATCCCATCCACCACGGGCACCTCGTGGCGGCGAGCGAGGTCGCCGTCCTCTTCGGGCTGGACGAGGTCGTGTTCGTGCCGACCGGCCAGCCGTGGCAGAAGAGCGACCGCGAGGTGGCCCCCGCCGAGGACCGCTACCTCATGACGGTCATCGCCACCGCCTCCAACCCCCGCTTCTCCGTGAGCCGGGTCGACATCGACCGCGGCGGCCCGACCTACACCATCGACACCCTCAGCGACCTGCAGCGACAGCGACCCGACGACGAGCTGTTCTTCATCACCGGAGCCGACGCGCTCTCCCAGATCCTCAGCTGGCGCGACAGCGACCGGTGCTTCCAACTGGCGCACTTCATCGGCGTGACGCGGCCCGGCTTCGACCTCGGGGCCGCGCACCTGCCCGAGGGAGTGGTCAGCCTGGTCGAGGTGCCGGCGCTGGCCATCAGCTCCAGCGACTGCCGCGAGCGGGTCGGCCGCGGCATGCCGGTCTGGTACCTCGTCCCCGACGGCGTCGTGCAGTACATCGAGAAGCGGCAGCTCTACCACTCGCGCGGTGCCGCCCGGCCCGCGGCGCGCGCGGGGGTCCCCCGCAGGGAGGGCGCGGTCGCGTCGGCCGACCACCCCACCTACGACCGGCCGCCGGCCGCGGCCGGCCCCGAGGGGCCACCCCAGGAACCACCGTCCCCCCATCTCCAGGAGGTACCCCGATGACCGCCTCGCCCGAGGCGCGGGAGACCGCACTGCTGGCGGCGCAGGCCGCCGCCGACAAGCTGGCCACCGACGTCTCGATCGTGGACGTCAGCGACCGGCTGGCGATCACCGACGCCTTCGTGCTCGCCTCGGCGCCCAACGAGCGCCAGGTGCAGGCGATCGTCGACGAGGTGGAGGAGCGGTTACGGCAGCACGGCGTCAAGCCGGTGCGCCGGGAGGGGGTCGCCGAGGCCCGGTGGGTGTTGCTGGACTTCGTCGACGTGGTCGTGCACGTCCAGCACGCCGAGGAGCGCGCCTACTACGCCCTGGAGCGGCTCTGGAAGGACTGCCCGACCATCCCGTTCGCCGACCGGGCTGCGCCGCCGGACGGGCAGACGACCACCGGCACCGGCAGGGGCACCAGCACCGGCACCAGCACCGGCACCAGCGGCGACACCGACACCGGCACCGTCGCCGGCACCGAGGCTCCTCTCCCGGCGAGCCGGGAGACGCTGTCGGCCGACGACGTCGACCCGATGAGCGCCGATCCCACGCCGCTGCCGCCCGAGCCGGCCGGGGACGACACCGGCGCGGGGGACTCCTCCCCGGAGGCGACCGGCCGGTGACCGACGGCGCCTCCCGGTTGCCCGTGCCCCGGCTGGTCGTCTGGCGGCACGGGCGCACCGAGTGGAACGCCACCGGGCGGTTCCAGGGCCAGCTGGACCCTCCGCTGGACGACGAGGGTCGCCGGCAGGCCGTCGAGACCGCGCCCCACCTGGCGGCGAGCGGCCGGCTGCCCGAGGGGACCGTCGTCGTCTCCAGCGACCTGGGCCGGGCCGCCGAGACCGCCTCGACGCTCACCGCCGTCCTCGGCGTCCCGCTTCGCCTGGATCCGCGGCTGCGCGAGTTCGGCCTCGGGTCCTGGGAGGGACTCACGCGCGAGGAGGTCGCCGAGCGCCACCCCGAGCAGTACGCCGACTGGCTCGCCGGCCGGCCGGTGCGCGGCCGCGGTGGCGAGGACCCGGCCGACGTCCCGCGCCGGGCGCTCGCCGCGCTCGGCGACCTGCCCGAGGCGCCCGCCGCCGTGGTGGTGACCCACGGCGGCACGGCCGCGCGGCTGATGGAGGTACTGCTCGGGCTCGGACCGGAACACCGCCGGGTGTTCGGCCCCCTGGGCAACTGCGCGTGGAGCGAGCTGGCCGTGCAGAGCGACCGCTGGCGGCTGCTGCGGCACAACAACTCGGCGCCGCAGCTGCCGGCCGAACCGCGGCCGCCGTCGCGCGCCGCGGCCGGGCCCCTGGAGGCCGGTGCCAGCCCCGAGGAGGGGGCCGCCGCTCCGGCGCAGGACGCCGACGCCGTGCTCTGACCGGGCGTCCTCCGGGGCGGATCGGGACCGAGCCCCGCCGGTGCGCCGTCGCGGCCAGCTAGCCTCGCCGCGTGTCCGTCGCCGTGGTCACCGACTCCACGGCCTACCTGCCCCCACGCCTGGTCGAGCAGTACTCGGTCGAGGTCGTCCCGCTGTACGTGGTCCTGGCCGGCCACTCGGGCCGGGAGGGGGCGGAGATCGGCCCGGCCGACGTCGCGCGTGCCCTCGGCGTCCGCGGGCAGACCGTCTCCACCTCCCGGCCGACGCCCGGGGACTTCGTCAGCGCCTACCGCCGGCGACTGGCCGAGGGGGCCGAGCGGATCGTCTCCGTGCACCTGTCGGCCGAGCTGTCGGGCACCGTCGACGCGGCCCGCCTGGCGGCCGCGCAGGTCGGCGAGCACATCGTCACGGTGGTCGACTCGCGGTCGGCGGCCATGGGCAGCGGGTTCGCCGTCGTCGCTGCAGCCCGGGCGGCCGCGGCAGGGGAGGACGCCGCGACCGTCGCGGCCGCGGCGCGGGAGACGGCCACCGCGACGCGGACGCTCTTCGTCGTCGACACCCTCGAGCACCTGCGCCGCGGGGGGCGCATCGGAGCCGCGGCCTCGATGATCGGGACGGCCCTGGCGGTCAAGCCGGTGCTGCACGTCGCGGAGGGCCGGGTCGTTCCCCTGGAGAAGGTGCGCACCACGGCCCGGGCGTTGAGCCGGCTCGTCCAGCGCGGGGTGGAGGCCACCGACGGGGGGCCGGTGTCGGTCGCCGTCCACCACCTCGCCGCCCCCGAGCGCGCCGAGCGCCTGGCCGCTGACCTCCGGGACCGGCTCCCGGGGCTGCGGGAGCTGTACGTCAGCGAACTCGGGGCGGCGATCGGGGCGCACGTCGGGCCGGGGGCCGTCGGCCTGGTCGTCGCGCCGGCGCGGTCGCTCCCGCTTCTGCAGCAGCCCGACGAGGACGACGAGCAGCCGGCGGACTGAGGCGCGGAACGGAGGCACCCGCGCAGCGTGCCCTCCGGCCCGAGGATCGCCGGGCGGTCCGTCCACAGGCCGGGGTCCTGTCCACAGACCACCCTGGGCGGGGCCGGACCGGGGCCGCCCTGCCTAGCGTCCGGCTGGTGCGCCTCCCATCCCGCCGCAGCGACGACGCCGACCTGATCCGCGCGCGCCTGCGTGCTCTCCTCGACGAGGGCGGGCGCGCACGGGGCTGGGTCCCCGACGACGACCGCGACGAGACCGATGGCGCCGAGTTGCCCGAACCGGACGAGCCCGGGGAGGAACCGGCTGCCGAACTGCCCGCCGGGATCGGCCGGCACCGCGCTCCGGGCACCGCCGTCCGCGTCGGCCCCGGGCGGCGCGGCGTGTGGGCGCTGTGGGTGGCCGGGGTGCTCGCCGCGCTCGCGGTGGCGGCGGGGACCTGGTTGGACCGCCCCCGGGTGGAGCCGGCGCCGGAGCCGTCGGTCGCTGCCTCGGCGCCACCGACCTCGGGCGCGGCGCCGGCCACCCCGTCGGTCGGGACCGCGGCCGACGCGTCACCGACGGTCGTCGTGTCCGTGGTGGGCCTCGTGTCCCGGCCCGGCCTGGTCACCCTCCCGTCCGGGGCGCGCGTCGCGGACGCGGTCGCGGCCGCCGGTGGCCTGTTGCCGGAGGCCGACCCCGCCTCGATCAACCTCGCCGCGGTCGTGAGCGACGGTGAGCAGATCGCGGTGGGCGTGCCCGGAGCCGCGCCCGCCGGTCCCCCCGCGGCGGGGAGCTCCGGAACCGGTCTCGTGGACCTCAACACGGCGACCGTCGCCGATCTGGACGCGCTGCCGGGCATCGGGCCGGTCCTCGCCCAGCGGATCGTCGACCACCGCGACCAGCAGGGCCGGTTCGCCAGCGTCGAGCAGCTCGACGACGTCCCGGGGATCGGTCCGACCACCTATGCCGAGCTGGCCGAGCTGGTGACCGTGTGAGCGGCGCTGCCGGGCGGTGGGCGTGGATCGACCTGCGGTTGGCGCCGGTCGCCGCGGCCGTCTGGGTCAGCACCCTGCTGGCGCCCCTGGTGGGTCCCGCCGGCCTGGTCGCCGCCGGCCTGGTCGCCACTGCGGCCGCGGCCCTGGCCACGCGCCGTCGCGACGCTCCGCGGACGGTCGTGCTGATCGGCGTGCTCGCGGCGGTCGCGGTCACCGCGGCGACCGCCGCCGTCCGTGCCGCCGCACGGGAGGGCTCCCCGCTGGCCGCGGTCGCCGAGGGACGGCGGACCGTGCTGCTCGACCTCGTGCTGGCCGGCGACCCCCGGCCGGTGCGCGGCGTCGGGCCGGCCCGGGTGCTCGCCGAGGCCACCGTCACCCAGCTGGTCGACGGCGCGATCCCGGTCGTCCTGGACGACGACGTCGTGCTCTTCGGGCCCGCGGAGGAGTGGCTCGGGCTGCTGCCCGGGCAGTCCGTGCGGGTGCGGGCGACCGTGACACCGGCCGAGCCGGCCGACGGACTGGTGGCCCGGCTGTCCACGCGGGGCCCGCCGGCCGTTCTCGGGGCTCCGCCCTGGGAGCAGCGGGCCGCCGGGGCACTGCGCGACGGTCTCGTCGAGAGCTCGCTGCGCATGCTCGGGCCGCGGCCGGGCGGGCTGCTCCCCGGCCTGGTCGTCGGAGACACCCGCGCCATGGACCCAGTGCTCGTCGAGGACTTCCAGCGGGCCGGACTGGCCCACCTCACCGCCGTCTCCGGGGCGAACGTGGCCATCCTTCTGACCGGGGTGCTGGCCCCCCTGCGTCGCCGGGCGGTGGACCGGCGGGTGCAGGCCCTCGTGGCGGCCGCGGCCCTGGTGGGGTTCGTCCTGCTGGCCCGGCCGAGCGCCAGCGTCGTGCGCGCCGCGGCGATGGGTGCGGTCACCCTCCTCGCGCTGGCGATCGGGCGGTCGCGGGTGGCCCTGCCGGCCCTCCTCGGCGCCGTGCTCGTGCTGCTGCTGGTCGACCCCGACCTCGCCCGCGACGCCGGCTTCGCGCTGTCGGTGGCGGCGACGGCGGCGATCGTGCTGCTCGCGCGGACCTGGGCACAGCGGCTCCGCGGCCGCGGCTGGCCGCGATCGGTGGCCGACGCGGTGGCCGTGGCGGCGGCCGCCGGACTGGCCACCGCGCCGCTGGTCGCCGCGCTGTCCGGGCTGGTCAGCCCCGTCTCCCTGCCGGCCAACCTGCTCGCCGCGCCGGCGGTCCCGGCGGCCACCGTGCTCGGCCTCCTGGCAGCGCTGGCGGCGGTCGTCGTCCCGCCGCTGGGCGACGCGCTGGTCTGGTCGGCCGGGTGGCCGGTGCGCTGGCTGGTCCTCGTGGCCGAACGGGCGGCGACCCTGCCGGACGGCGCGCTGGGCTGGCCGGTCGGTACGGGCGGTGCCGTGCTGCTGACACTGCTGCTGCTCGCCGCGGGCTGGCTGCTGTGGCGGTTCCCCCGCTCGCGGCCACTGGCGCTGGCGGCCCTGGTCGGCGCCGTGGTGCTGGGCTGGCCGGTCCGCCAGTTGACCCGGGGCTGGCCCCCTGACGGGACGGTCGTGGTCGCCTGCGACGTCGGGCAGGGCGACGCGCTGGTGGTGCCGACCGGTCCGGAGGAGGCTGTGCTGGTCGACGCGGGTCCGGAGGTGGGGCCGGTCGACGGCTGCCTCGACCGGCTCGGCGTCGACCACCTGCCGCTGGTGCTGCTCACCCACCTGGACGCCGACCACGTCGGTGGCCTCGCCGGTGCGCTGTCCGGGCGGTCGGTCGGCGTGGTCGCCACCGGCACGCTGTCCCCGGCCGACGACCGCGCCGGCCGGCTGACGGACGCCACCCGGGAGGCCGGGGCGCAGCGGGCGGTGCTCGTCCCGGGTGAGCGGCGCACGGTGGGGGGCGCCGTCGTCGAGGTGCTGGCCCCGCCGCCGGAGCTGGCCACGCCTGCGGTCGCGGCCAACGACCTGTCGCTGGTCGTGCGGGTCACGAGCAACGGCGTGCGCGTGCTGCTCACCGGCGACCTCGGTGGTGAGGCACAGGCCCGCATCGTCGCCCGCGGCGTGGACCTGCGGGCCGACGTGCTCAAGGTGCCCCACCACGGCAGCGCCGACGCCGACCACGGCTTCCTCGCCGCTACCGGCGCCCGGGTGGCGCTGGTGTCGGTCGGGGCCGACAACCCGTACGGGCACCCGACCGCGCGCATGCTGTCCTGGCTGACCCAGGACGGGGTGCGGGTGCACCGCACCGACCGAGAGGGCGACCTCGCCGTCGCCGGGGACGCCGACGCGTGGGGGGTGGCCGCCCGTGGTCGCGATCCGGGGGCGGCCGCGGCCGGGCCCGCCGGTGCAGCGGCGAGGCCCTCCGGTACGACGGCCGGGGCCCGGAACGCGTACCACCCCACCGTCGCTCGCGTCCGGACCGGCCCGCGGACCGGCCCGGGCACCGGCCCGCGCGGCACGGGCCGCGGCTGGCCGGGACCGTCACCCGCGCGTGGGACCATGCCGGTGTGGCAGCCGCACCTCCCGCGCCGACGTCCCGCCTGCGCGCCGTGGTGGGCGAGGAGGAGCTGCTGCGCGCCCGCGCGGTCTCCGCCGTCCGGTCGGCGGTGCTCGACCGCCACCCCGAGGCAGAGCTGCACGAGATGCCCGCGGCGGGCCTGCCGGTGGGGCAGCTGGCCGACGTCCTCGCCCCCTCGCTGTTCGGCGAGCACCGGCTCGTGGTGGTGACCGCGGTCCACGAGGCCGCCGGCGCGCTCGCCGACGCGCTGGTGGGCTACGCCAAGGACCCCGACCCCGACCTCACGCTGGTGGTCGTGCACCACGGCGGCAAGCGCAACGAGGCGCTGCTCAAGGCCTTCAGGGCCGCCGGTGCCGCGATCGACGACTGCCCCAAGGTCACCTCGGTGGGGGACCGCATCGCGTTCGTGCGCAACGAGGTCCGGCAGGTCGGCGGGCGGATCACCCCGGATGCGGCGAGTGCGCTGGTGGAGGCGATCGGTGCCGACCTCCGCCAGCTCTCCGCGGCCGCCGGCCAGCTCGTCTCCGACTTCGGCGGCACCGTCGATGCCGACGCGGTCGCCCGTTTCCACCGCGGGCAGGCCGAGGTCACCGGCTTCACCGTCGCGGAGCGGGTGCTGGTCGGCGACCGGCAGGGGTCGCTGGAGATGCTGCGCTGGGCGTTGCAGCGCGGCGTCGCCCACGTCCTCATCGCCGACGCCATCGCCGACGGCGTCCGCACCGCCGCGCGGGTGACCTCCCTGCGCAGCACCAACCCGGGGGAGCTGGCGCGCACGCTGAAGATGCCGCCCTGGAAGGTGAAGAAGGCCCAGTCACAGGCACGGGGCTGGAGCATCGAGGGCCTGCAGCAGGCGGTTGGCGTCGCGGCGGAGCTGAACGCCGACGTCAAGGGCGCAGCGGCCAGCGCGGACTACGCGCTGGAGCGCGCCGTGCGGCGGATCGTCGCCATCCGGCGGGAGACCGGCCGCGGCCGGGTCTGAGCAGCACCGGGTCTGAGCAGCGCGGCCGGGTCCGAGCAGCACCGCCGGGGCTGGGCGGCGCGTCCGGGGCTTCCCGGGCCGGGTCCTACCGGGGCCGGCTGGCGGGTCCGGTCACCTGACAGTCCCCGAGGACGCCGAGAGGCAGCCCCCGAAGACGCCGAGAGCCCCGTCCCGCGAGGGGAGGGGGCTCGTCGCGGACCGCGCGCTGCTCGGTGCGCCGGCTCAGAGGCCGGCGACCTGCTTGGCCAGACCCGACTTGCGGTTGGCGGCCTGGTTCTTGTGGATGATGCCCTTGCTGGCGGCCTTGTCGAGGGCCTTGCTGGCGGTCTTCAGGGCCTCCTGCGCGGCCGCGGCGTCCCCGGACGCGGCGGCGGTCCGCACGCGCCGGACGGCCGTCTTCAGGGCGGACTTGACGGCAACGTTGCGCTGACGCGCCTTCTCGTTGGTCTTGATCCGCTTCATCTGGGACTTGATGTTCGCCACGCGTGAGCCTCGGGTGTCTCTCGGGAGGGAGGTACTTCTGACAGTGCGTCCGGACGGCGTGCGTCGGCGGACCGGTCTGCCAAGATACCAGCGTCGGGCGTACGACCCCAACCCGCGGGTAGACCGGTGCAGACCGGCCAATCGCTGGACGACGCACCGAGCCGTGGGACGATGGGGGCACTGTGACGACTCCCGCCTACACCGACCCGGCCCGCATCCGGAACTTCTGCATCATCGCGCACATCGACCACGGCAAGTCGACGCTGGCCGACCGGATGCTCGAGGTCACCGGGATCATCGAGGCGCGGCAGATGCGTGCCCAGTACCTCGACCGCATGGACATCGAGCGCGAGCGCGGCATCACGATCAAGGCGCAGAACGTGCGCCTGCCGTGGACGCCGAAGGCCGGCGCGCACGCGGGCACCGATCACGTCCTGCACATGATCGACACCCCGGGCCACGTCGACTTCACCTACGAGGTGTCCCGGTCGCTGGCCGCCTGCGAGGGCGCGGTCCTGCTCGTCGACGCGGCCCAGGGCATCGAGGCCCAGACGCTGGCCAACCTGTACCTGGCGCTGGAGAACGACCTCACGATCATCCCGGTGCTCAACAAGATCGACCTGCCGGCCGCCCAGCCGGAGAAGTACGCCGCCGAGCTCGCGCACATCATCGGCTGCGACCCCGGCGACGTCCTGCGGGTCAGCGGGAAGACCGGCGAGGGCGTGCCGGAGCTGCTCGACGCGATCGTCGACCAGATCCCCGCTCCGACCGGCGACGCGGACGCCCCGGCGCGGGCGATGATCTTCGACAGCGTCTACGACATCTACCGCGGCGTCATCACCTACGTCCGGGTCGTCGACGGCCGGATCTCCGCCCGCGAGCGGATCAAGATGATGTCCACCGGCGCCACCCACGAGTTGCTCGAGATCGGCGTCATCTCCCCGGAGCCCAAGCCGGTCGACTCGCTCGGCGTCGGCGAGGTCGGCTACTTCATCACCGGGGTGAAGGACGTCCGCCAGTCCCGCGTCGGTGACACCGTCACGCTGCAGAACAACCAGGCGTCCGCGGCCCTGGGCGGCTACCAGGACCCAAAGCCGATGGTCTACTCCGGTCTCTACCCGATCGACGGCAGCGAGTACCCGTTGCTGCGCGAGGCGCTGGACAAGCTGCTGCTCAACGACGCCGCGCTGGTCTACGAGCCCGAGACGAGCGCCGCGCTGGGCTTCGGCTTCCGGGTCGGCTTCCTCGGCCTGCTGCACCTCGAGATCGTCCGCGAGCGGCTGGAGCGCGAGGCGAACATCAGCCTCATCTCCACCGCGCCGAACGTCGTCTACCGGGTGGTCATGGAGGACGGGTCGGAGATCACCGTCACCAACCCCAGCGACTGGCCCGAGGGCAAGATCGACACGGTCTACGAGCCGGTCGTCAACGCCACGATCATCGCGCCGAGCGACTACACCGGCACGATCATGGAGCTCTGCCAGAGCCGCCGCGGGCAGCTCGGCGGCATGGACTACCTGTCGGAGTCCCGCGTCGAGCTGCGCTACACGCTGCCGCTCGGCGAGATCATCTTCGACTTCTTCGACGCGCTGAAGTCGCGCACCCGCGGCTACGCGAGCCTCGACTACGCCGAGGCCGGCGAGCAGGAGTCGAAGCTGGTGAAGGTCGACATCCTGCTGCAGGGCGAGCCCGTCGACGCGTTCAGCGCGATCGTGCACAAGGACAAGGCCTACAGCTACGGCGTCATGATGGCCGGCAAGCTGCGCGAGCTGATCCCGCGGCAGCAGTTCGAGGTGCCCATCCAGGCCGCGGTCGGCTCCCGGGTGATCGCCCGCGAGACGGTCCGCGCCATCCGCAAGGACGTCCTCGCCAAGTGCTACGGCGGTGACATCACCCGCAAGCGGAAGCTGCTGGAGAAGCAGAAGGAGGGCAAGAAGCGGATGAAGATGGTCGGCCGGGTCGAGGTGCCCCAGGAGGCGTTCGTCGCCGCCCTCTCGACCAACGAGTCGACCGCCTCCAAGAAGTGAGCGCCGGGACCGTCACCGCCGTCTGCGTCTCCGGTCCCGACCTGCTGCGGCTGCCCGACCGGCGGCCGAATCGCAGCGGGATCGACAAGCGCCCGGTCGCCGGCCGGGTCGCCGTCCACCCCCTCGGCCTGGACGGCGACGTCCAGGTCCACCGCCGCTACCACGGCGGCGAGGGGCAGGCGGTCTACGCCTACGCCGAGGAGGACGCCGACTGGTGGGCCGCCGAGCTCGGCCGCGACCTGCCGCCCGGCCGGTTCGGCGAGAACCTCCGGACGGCGGGGCTTGATCTCACCGGCGCGCTGCTGGGCGAGCGGTGGCGGGTCGGGACGGCGCTGCTGGAGGTGACCGACGCGCGGATCCCGTGCGCCCACTTCGCGCGGTTCTGGGGTGTGCCGCAGCTGGTCAGGCGGTTCACCGCCCGCGGCGCGAGCGGGGCCTACCTCCGGGTGCTGGAGGCCGGTGAGATCGGCGCCGGCGATCCCGTCGACCTCGTCCACCGCCCCGACCACGGGGTCACCGTCGGGCTGGCCTTCCGCGCGTACACCACGCAGAAGCACCGGCTGCCCGAGCTGAGCCCCGCCGTCCGGTACCTGCCCGAGCGCACCCGGGACAAGGTCGCGGCGAAGATCGCCGCCCGGACCGGCGCCGGGGTCTGACCGCGCCCTGTCCTCAGTGCATCCACGGCGCGAAGGACAGCCCGACGACCAGCCCCTCCGGGGACTGCAGCCGGGCGACCGTCTGCCCCCACGGCTCCGTCCGGGCCCCGTGCAGGAGCCGGTGGCCGGCGGCCTCCAGCTCCGCCGCGCCGCTGGCCACCGCGGCCTCGTCGGCCAGCTCGAACTCGATGCTCGCCTGGGGAACCGGGTGGTCGGCCGGCCAGTCCGGTGTACCGAAACAGGCTGCCGCGGCCTCAGCGAGCGGCCACACCCCGAAGTGCCTGCTGCCGTCGATGTGCTCGCTGGCGAAGTACTCGCCGTCGAGGCGCTCGAGGGGCAGCCCCAGGGCGTCCACGTAGAGCCGGCGGCTCTCCACCGGGTCGGGTGCGATGACGCCGATGCTGGCGACGAAGAGGATCTCCACGCCGGCACCGTCCCACCGGGGGGTGACAGGTCGGGACCGGTCAGGCGGCGGCCAGGGTCGCCTCGAGGTCCCGCCGCAGCGCGACCAGGTCGACCCCGCGGTCGTGCAGCACCTTGACCGCCAGTCCCCGACCCTCGCGGAGCAGGCCGAGGGCGATGTGCCCCTCGCCGATGTTCCTCGACCGCTGGGCGATCGCCTCGCGCAACGACAGCTCGAGCACCTTCTTCGCGCGTGGCGAGAACGGGAGGTGCCCGCCCCGGGCCGGGCCGGTCGTCGGCCGGTCGAGGGCACCCGGCCCGAAGATCGCCTCGACCCGGTCGCGCACGGCGTCCAGGTCGATCCCGACCGCGCGCAGCGCGTCGGCGTCCAGGTCGTCGCTGCCGATCAGCGCGGTCACCGCCGCGACGACCTGGTCGCGGGTCACGCCGTGCCGGCCGAGGACCCGCGCCGTCGGCGTCCACGGCAGGTCGATGAGGGCGAGCAGCAGGTGCTCGGTGCCGATCGTCCCGTGCCGGAGCTCCCGAGCCTCGCGCTGGGCGAGGACGACGGTCTCCCGGGCGTCGGAGGTGAAGCGCTCGAACACGGTCAGTCCTTCCGCCGGAGCGGCCCGCGGCCGCCTGCGTACTTCTTGTGCACCGCCTGGCGCGTGACGCCGAGCAGCTGGGCGATCTGCTCCCACGTCCAGCCCTGGTCGCGGGCGTTGTCCACCTGGAGGGCCTCCAGCCGCTCCACCAGCGCGCGGAGCGCGCGCACCGCCTTCAGCCCGACGGCGGGATCGCGGCTGCTGGCGGCGGAGGCCACCTGCGTCGTGTCGGCCATGCCCGTCAACGTAGGTTGACTCGACCGGAAGTGTCAACCCACGTTGACACAGCGGGGTGGGTCAGCCGGCCTCGTGCACCTCGTAGTGGGTGACGGTGACCTCCCGGTCGACCAGGTAGCGGTCGTCCTCGGGGTAGAAGACCGCAGCGCTCACGTCGTCCCCGGCGAACGCGCGGACGGCGTCGTAGGACGCCCAGAAGCTCAGCGTGACGACCTCGGTCCGGCCGTCGTCGAGGTCGCGCAGGAGCATGTGCGCGCCCTGGTTGCCCGGCGTCCGCCGGTAGTGGGCGATCCCGGTCTCGTCGATGTAGGCGGCGTAGGCCTCGCGGTCCTCGGTGCGGACCCAGCCACGCCAGATGCGGGCGATCACGGCAGCCCCTCCCTCAGGCGACGGTGGCCTCCTCGCCACCGGTCAGCCGCAGCAGGTCGGTGTAGGTCACGGAGAACATGGTGTGGTGGTCGCCGCCGCCGGCCCAGAGCAGCGGGTACGCGGCGAGGTCGACGTCCACGACGGTCCGCAGGGGCGCCGGGTGGCCGACGGGGGCGACCCCGCCGACCTCCTGGCCGGTCGCCGCGGTGACGAAGTCCGCGCTCGCCCGGCGCACCCGGGGCGCGCCGACCAGTGCCGCGACCTTGCCGGTGTCCACGCGGTGCGCGCCGCTGGCGAGCACGAGCAGGGGGGTGCCGTCGGCGTCGAAGACCAGGCTGTTGGCGATGGCCCCGACCGCGCAGCCGAGTGCCTCGGCCGCGGCCGCCGCCGTCGGCACCGGGACGTCGAGGCGGCGCACGTCCGCCTCGACCTCCGCGGCCTCCAGGGCGGCCACCACGCGGTCGACGGGACTCCCGGTCACAGGGTGAAGACGATCTTGCCCGCCGTCCGGCCCTGGTCCATCCGCTCGAAGCCCTCGCGCGCCTTCGCCAGCGGCAGCTCCACGTCGATCACCGGGCGCACGCCGGTCACCGCGCACATCCGCACCAGCGACTCCAGCTCCTCGCGGGTGCCCATCGTCGAGCCGATCACCGACAGCTGGGTGAAGAAGACCCGGTTGAGCTCGGCGCCGGGGTTGAAGCCGGTGGTCGCGCCGCAGGTGACGATGACCCCGCCCGGCCGCAACGACTTGACGCTGTGGCTCCAGGTCGCCTCACCGACGCTCTCCATGACGCCGTCCACGCGCTCCGGCAGCCGCGCGCCGGTCTCGAAGGCCTGGTCCGCACCGAGGGCGAGCGCCGCCTCGCGCTTGTCCTCGCTGCGCGCGGTGACCCACATCCGGTAGCCGGCGGCGCGGCCGAGCACGACCAGGGCCGTGGCGACCCCGCCACTGGCGCCCTGCACCAGCACGGTCGACCCCGGACGCAGGCCGGACTTGACGAACAGCATCCGGTAGGCGGTCAGCCACGCGGTGGGCAGGCAGGCGGCCTCGGCGAAGGACAGCTCGGCCGGCTTGGGCACCAGGTTGCGCCGCGGCACGGCGACCCGCTCGGCCATCGTGCCCTGGTGCAGCTCGGAGAAGAGGCTGCGCCTGGGGTCGAGGGTCTCGTCACCGGTCCAGCCGGGGCTCGCCACGACGCCGTGGACGATCACCTCGTTGCCGTCCCCGTCCAGCCCGGCGGCGTCCGTGCCGAGGATCATCGGCATCCGCTCCTGCGGGAGGCCGACGCCGCGCAGGCTGAACAGGTCGTGGTGGTTCAGCGACGCCGCCTTCACCTGCACCGTCGTCCAGCCGTCGGGCACCTCCGGGTCCGGGCGCTCGCCGATCTCGAGCACGGAGAGCGGGTCCTTCGGGGCGGGCGTGGAGACGAAGGCTGCCAGCATGCCCGGACCGTAACGGAGGTCACGCACCCGCTGCGACGGGGTCTCCCGAGCTCACCGCACGACGACTCGGGTCGCTTCCGCGCCCCGCTGAAGGACCCCGCTGCTCCCCGACGCTCGCAGGCTCGCGCCGGGCCCTGCAGCGCGGCCACCTGATCGCTCGCCGGCGCCCGCTGCGATGCTCCCGTGGCTGTCAGCGGACGATGACGACGTGCTCCTGCCGCGGTACGAACTCGCCGATCACCGGGGCGCCCGGCACCTCGCCGCCCAGCAGCAGCCCGCCGGAGGTCTGCGCGTCGGCCAGCAGCAGCGCCTCGTCCTCGGACACCGCCGACAGGTCGGTGTGCGGGCGCACCCAGTCGAGGTTGCGCCGGGTGCCGCCGGAGACGTGGCCGTCGGCCAGCGCCTCCCGCGCGCCGGCCAGGTACGGGACGGCGCCGGCGTCGACCACCGCGGTCACGCCGCTGGCCCGGGCCATCTTGTACAGGTGGCCGAGCAGGCCGAAGCCGGTGACGTCGGTGCCGGCCCGGATGCCCGCCGCCACCGCGGCGCGGCCGGCGTCCCGGTTGAGCGTCGTCATCGAGGCGACCGCCTCCTCCGACACCTCGCCGGTCGCCTTCATCCGGCTGTTGAGCACGCCGACCCCGAGCGGCTTGGTCAGCGACAGCGGCGTGCCGGCCACAGCCGCGGAGTTGGTGATCACCCGGTCGACGTCGACCACGCCGGTGACGGCCATGCCGTACTTCGGCTCGGGGTCGTCGATGGAGTGCCCGCCGCCGACGTGGCAGCCGGCCTCCTGGGCGACCTCCAGGCCGCCGCGCAGCACCTCGGCGGCCAGCTCGGCCGGCAGCACGTCGCGCGGCCAGCCGAGCAGGTTGACCGCGACGACCGGGGTGCCGCCCATCGCGTAGACGTCGGAGAGGGCGTTGGCCGCGGCGATCCGGCCGAAGGTGTGGGCGTCGTCGACGACCGGGGTGAAGAAGTCGGTGGTGAGGACGATGCCCACTCCCTGGCCCCCGGCCGCCGTCGCGACGCGGACCACGGCCGCGTCGTCGCCGTCGTCCAGGCCGATCACCAGCTCGGCGGCCGGGTCGACCGGCCCGGCGGCGGTCAGGCCCGCGACGACGGTCTCGAGCTCACCGGGCGGGATCTTGCAGGCGCAGCCGCCGCCGTGGGCGTACTGGGTGAGCCGGACGCGAGCGGGAGCGGTGGTCACGCTGCGAATCTAGGCCCGGCCGCCGGGCAGCACCCTCAGCCGGGGTGGCGCCGCCGCGGGGGAGACCCCGAGCCTCCTGCCCGCCGGGTGCGCGTCGGCCGGGGGCGCGCCCAGGCCCGTCAGGTCGCGGCGGGCGGCGGTCTCCTCCGTGGGCTCGACGCCCTCGATGCGGTCCTCCCGGAACCAGCGCAGCGCCTCCCGCTCCCGGCACCACGCCACGAGGAACCAGTGCCGGCCGCTGCGGGCGAGCAGCTGCGGCTCCACCGACCGCCGGGAGACGACTCCCTCGCCGTCGCGGTAGCGCAGGACGAGGACCCGCCGCCGGGTCAGCGCCTGCTCGACGGCCGAGCGGACCTCGGCGGCGCGGCGGGCGTCCGCGCTCACCCACCGGGTCGACGCCCCGAGCGCGGACCGCCGGCGCGGATCGGGCTCGAGGACGTCGAGGACCTTCTCCAGCGCCGTCCGGCCGGCGGCCGCATAGGGACCGTCGGGCCGGGCGGCGAGCGCGGCCGCGACGGCCGCCGCCTCCTCCGGGGTCAGGGTGACCGGGGGCAGCGTGGTGGAGCGGGGCTCGGTGCGCTTCACGGAACGGATGCTGGCAGGGACCTCCGACATTCCCGGGATGCCGCCGCGAGCCCGGCACGTAAGCTGCCGGGTGGAGGCGTCAGGGCGCCTGGTGGCCCCCGCGGCCTCTAAAGCCGACGTGGCCGAGCAGCTCGGTCAGGCGGGTTCGATTCCCGTCCGCCTCCGCCACACGTCCGCACTGCCCCGTCGACCCGCCCGTTCGGCGCATACGCTCCGCAGTCGATGAGCGCCGACCCGCGGCGGCAGGTGCCGCGCACCGACACCCTGCTCGCCGACCCGCAGCTGGCCGCCGCTGCCGAGCGGCTGGGGCGCGACCTGGTCAAGGCCGCCGTCCAGGAGGTGCAGCAGCGGGTCCGCGAGGGGTCCGTGGCGCCCGCCGATGCCGTTCCCGCCGTCCTGACGGCGCTGCCGGCGACGGCGAGCAGCCTGCGCCCGGTCCTCAACGCGACCGGGGTGCTCGTGCACACCAACCTCGGCCGCTCGCCGTTGTCGCCGGCCGCGGTCGAGGCGATCGCCGCCGCGAGCGGCACCACCGACGTCGAGCTGGACCTGGCCACCGGCCGCCGCGGTCCGCGCGGGGAGGCGGCGATCGCCGCGCTGCTCGACGCGGTGCCGGCCGCGGAGGCCGCGCTCGTGGTCAACAACTGCGCCGCCGCGCTGGCCCTCGTCGCCACCGCCCTCGGCGGGGAGCTGGTCATCGCCCGCGGAGAGCTGGTCGAGATCGGCGACGGGTTCCGCATCCCCGAGCTGCTGGCCGCCACCGGCGCCCGGCTGCGCGAGGTCGGGACGACGAACCGGGTGACCCTCGACGACTACCGCGACGCCCTCCACGAGGTGACCGGAGCGGTGCTCAAGGTCCACCCGTCGAACTTCGTCGTCCGTGGCTTCACCCGGTCGGTGTCGGTGGCGGAGCTGGCCGCGGGGCTGGGCAACAGCGGGGTGCCGCTGGTGGCCGACGTCGGCTCGGGCCTGCTGCGCCCGCACCCGGCGCTGCCCGACGAGCCGGACCTGCAGACCACCCTCGCCGACGGCGCCCACCTGGTGCTGGCCAGCGGGGACAAGCTGCTCGGCGGGCCGCAGGCGGGGCTGGTGCTCGGCCGGGCCGACCTGGTGAAGCGGCTGCGCCGGCACCCGCTCTACCGGGCGCTGCGGGTGGACAAGACGACGCTGGCCGCCCTGGAGGCCACGCTGCGCGGCCCGCTGCCGCCGGTGCAGCAGATGCTCGCCGCCGACGTCGTGGGCCTGCGCCGTCGGGCCGGGGCACTGGCGGCCCGGTTCACCGCCGCCGGTCTCGACGCGGTCGCGGTCGACTCCGAGGCGCGGGTCGGCGGGGGCGGGGCGCCGGAGCACCCGCTGCCCAGCGCCGCCGTCTCGCTGCCGGCGGTCTTCGCCGAGCCGCTGCGCGCCGGCACGCCGCCGGTGGTCGGCTACGTGGCCGACGACCGCACGGTGCTCGACCTGCGCGGCCTGCCGCCCTCGGCCGACGAGGCGCTGGCCGGCGCGGTGCTGGAGGTGGCCGCGCGGTGGACGTGACCGCTGCCGGCCCGCCCGGCATGGACGTCGTCGCCACCGCCGGCCACGTCGACCACGGCAAGTCCACGCTGGTCCGGGCGCTGACCGGCATGGAGCCCGACCGCTGGGAGGAGGAGCGCCGCCGCGGCCTGACCATCGACCTCGGCTTCGCCTGGACGACGCTGCCCTCGGGTCGCCGGCTCGCGGTGGTCGACGTCCCGGGTCACGAGCGGTTCATCGGCAACATGCTCGCCGGCGTCGGCTCGGTGCCCGCGGCGCTCGTGGTGGTCGCGGCCGACGACGGCTGGTCGGCGCAGACGGCCGAGCACGTCGCCGTCCTGGACGCGCTCGGGGTGCGGCACGCCCTGCTCGCCGTCACCAAGGCCGACCTCGCCGACCCGGCCGCGGTGCTCGCCGACGCGCGGGAGCGGCTGGCCGGGACGTCGATGGGGGACGTGCCCGGAGTGGCCGTCAGCGCGGTCACCGGCGCCGGCGTGCCGGACGTCGCCGCCGCGCTGGAGACCGTGCTCGCCGGGCTGCCCGCGCCCGACCGCACCGCGCCGGTGCGGTTGTGGATCGACCGGGCCTTCCCGATCAAGGGGGCGGGCACGGTGGTCACCGGCACCCTCGCCGCCGGGAGCGTGGCGGCGGGCGACCGCCTGCAGGTCGGCGACCGGGAGGTCGGCGTCCGCGCGGTGCAGTCGCTCGGCGAGCCGGTGGAGCGGGCGACGGCGACCGCCCGGGTGGCGCTGAACCTCCGCGGCGTCGCGGTCGAGGAGCTCACCCGCGGGGCCGCGCTGCTCACCCCGGGCGCGTTCCGCTCCACCCGGGACGTCGACGTGACGCTCGCCGCCGTCCCGGAGCGGCTGCCGGCCGAGGCGGTGGTGCACGTCGGCTCCGCGTCGGTGGGCGCCCGGCTGCGGCCCCTCGACGGGACGGCGGTGCGGCTGCGGCTGGCCACCGCCCTGCCACTGCGCGTCGGTGACCGGCTGGTGCTCCGGGACCCGGGCGCCCGCCGGGTGGTCGGCGCGGACGTCCGGGACGTCGACCCGCCCGAGCTGCGCCGCCGCGGTGCCGCCCGCGCGCGGGCCGCGGAGCTGGCCGGGCAGCCCTCCGGCGCCGCGGGCGCCGCCGCCGACCTGACCCGGCGCCGCGTCGTCCGGACGGCGGACTTCACCGCGATGGGCTGGCCGGTGCCCGAGGGGACGACGCAGGTCGGGCCGTGGCTGCTGGCCCCCGGGCTGGTCGACGAGCTGGCGGCGGCGCTGCCCCTGCTGGTGGGCCGCTACCGCCAGCGGCACCCGTTGGAGGCGGGACCGCCGGTGGCCGTCGTCCGCCGGGAGCTCGACCTGCCCGACGACGACGTGGTCCGGGCGGTGGTGCGCCCGCCGCTGGCCCTGCGGGAGGGACGGGTGGCCGTCGCGGTCGCCGGGCTGCCGCCGCGGGTGCAGCAGGCCGTCGACGGGGTCCGCGCCCGGCTGGCCGCCGACCCGTTCGCCGCCCCGGAGGCCGGGGACCTGACCGCGGCGGGCCTGGGACCGCGGGAGCTGGCGGCCGCGGTGCGCGACGGGCAGCTGGTCAAGATCGCCGACGGCGTCTACCTCGCACCCGGCGTGGAGAAGGCGGCACGGGAGCGGCTCGCGGGGGTGCCGGCGCCGTTCACGCTGAGCCAGGCCCGGTCGGCCTGGGGGACGACCCGCCGGGTCGCCGTCCCGCTCATGGAGTGGCTGGACGCCCTCGGGGTCACCGAGCGGCTGCCCGACGACACCCGCCGGCTGCGGTAGCCCGGCGGTCAGCCGCCCGCCTCGCGCAGGAACACCTCGCGCTCGTCGCTCGCGTCCCGGGCGGGGACGGGGGAGGTGTCGACGGTCTCGACGACGTCCTCCGGCTGCACCGGGTCCGGCAGCCGGCGGAAGCGCTCGCGGTCGTCCGGGACGGTCATGGCCGCAGCGTGCCGCGCCGACCGGTGCCGGGCAAGGTCGTCGACCGTGGCCGCAGCGACCCCGGGACCGCGCGCCGGCCGGCGCGGCAGGTATGTCCCGCGGAGGCTCGTGCTCTGAGTGCGCTGCGCACTCAGAGCACGAGCATCGCCGGGACAGGTGGTCGCCCCGGGCTTCCAGCCGCGGGCCCGACCTCTCCGGAGGACAGGTGGGTCGCGGACGGCCGGGCCCGGACCACCCGGCGGACGTCCCGCCCCGTACCGCGCCGCCTCCGGCCGGGGGCGCGGCACACTGGGAGCAGATGAACACCGTCCTGCCCCTGCTGCCGACCCCGCCGGTCCCGTGGCAGCTCCCCGACAGCGCCCGCGAGGGGCTCGCCGACACGCCCTTCGGGCTGTACGTGCACGTGCCGTTCTGCGCGACCCGCTGCGGCTACTGCGACTTCAACACCTACACCGCCGACGAGCTGGGCCCCGGCGCGAGCCGCGCCGAGTACGCCGGCACCGCGATCGCCGAGCTGCGCCGGGCCGCCGAGGTGCTGGGCCCCGACCTCCCGACCGTCGAGACCGTCTTCGTCGGTGGCGGGACCCCCACCCTGCTGCCCGCCGACGACCTGGCCGCGGTCCTGGCCGCCGTCCGGGAGCTGTTCCCGGTCGCCGGCGACGTCGAGGTCACCACCGAGGCCAACCCGGAGACGGTGACGCCGGCCGGCCTCGCCCGGCTGCGCGCGGCCGGCTTCACCCGGGTCAGCCTGGGCATGCAGTCCGCGGCCGAGCACGTGCTCGCGGTGCTCGACCGCCGGCACACGCCCGGCCGGGCGGTCGAGGCGGCGCGGGAGGCACGGGCGGCCGGCTTCGAGCACGTCAACCTCGACCTCATCTACGGCACGCCCGGGGAGACCGACGCCGACTGGGCCGCCTCGCTCGACGCCGTCCTCTCCGCGCCGGTCGACCACGTCAGCGCCTACGCCCTCATCGTCGAGGAGGGCACGCGGCTGGCCCGCCGGATCGGCCGCGGGGAGCTGCCGGTGCCCGACGACGACGTCCTCGCCGACCGCTACGAGCAGGCCGACGCGACGCTGCACGCCGGGGGCTTCGACTGGTACGAGGTGTCGAACTGGGCCCGTGGCGACGCCGCCCGCTGCCGGCACAACGAGCTGTACTGGGCCAACGCGAACTGGTGGGGGATCGGTCCGGGCGCGCACAGCCACGTGGGCGGGCTGCGTTGGTGGAACGTCAAGCACCCGGCGGCCTACGCCGGCCGGCTGCTGCGCGGGGAGAGCCCCGCCCAGGACTCCGAGCTCCTCGACGCGGCCGACCGCGCACTGGAGACGGTCATGCTCGGGTTGCGGCTGCGGGAGGGTCTGCCGCTGACCGCGCTGTCACCCGAGGGCCGGGCCGGCGCCGCCTCCGCCGTGGTACGCGGCCTGCTGGATCCGGCGGCGCACGAGGCCGGGCGCGCCGTCCTGACCGACCGGGGGCGACTGCTCGCCGACGCCGTCGTCCGGGAGCTCACCGACTAGCCCGGTAGGGCCGACGGACCCGTTCCGCAACCCCCCGGTGCGGGATATCGTCCGGCTTCCCGGGCGAAGCAGCGGCCAGGGCAGGAAGGGGGCCCGCTGTGACCACCAGCAGCATCCCGAGCAGTCCCGCCGACACCGGCGATCCCCGCTGGGACCACTTCCGACTCCGGCTGGAGAGCCAGCGCGCCGACTGCGTCCACGAACGGGAACTGGCGCTCGCCGAGACCGTGCAGTCCCTGCCCGACGACGTCGCGATGACCCGGGCGGCGAGCCTGCGCCGCACCATCGAGGACATCGACGCCGCGCTGTCCCGCATCGCGGCCGGCACCTACGGGCGGTGCACCGGCTGCGGCACCGAGATCCCCGAGGAGCGGCTGGAGCTGCGCCCGTTCGCCACGAGTTGCGTGCGCTGCTCCCAGCGCACCTGACGGATGTCAGACCGGACTCCCGACGTCCCGCACTACTGGCCGGCGGCCGGCGTCCGCAGGCTGGGCGCGTGCCCCGGGAGACCGCCCTCGACGTCCAGGACCTGACCGTCCGCTACGGCGACACCGTCGCCGTCGACGGCCTCGACCTGCAGCTGCGTGCCGGTGAGACGGTCGCCCTCCTCGGCCTGAACGGGGCCGGCAAGTCCACGATCGTCAACGCCGTGCTGGGTCTGGTGCGCTCGTCCGGCACGGTGCGCGTACTCGGCCGGACGCCGGCCGCCGCGGTCCGGGCCGGCTGCGTCGGCGCGATGCTGCAGCACGGCGGGCTGCCCGGGGAGAGCCGCGTCGGCGAGGTGCTCGAGCTGGTCCGGCGCAGCCACCCGCGCTCGTGGCCGCTCGACGACCTCGCGGCGACCGCCGGCATCGACGGCCTGCTGGCCCGCCCGGTCGACTCGCTCTCCGGCGGCCAGCGGCAGCGGGTCCTGCTCGCCCTGGCCCTGGCCGGCGAGCCACCGCTGCTGCTGCTCGACGAACCCACCTCGGCCATGGACGTCGAGGGCCGCCGTGCCGTCTGGACGACGATGCGCGGGCTGGCCGCCCGCGGCACGACCGTCGTCTTCGCCACCCACCACCTCGACGAGGCCGACGCCGTCGCCGACCGCGTGGTGGTGGTCGCCGGCGGGCGGGTGGTCGCCGACGGCACCGCCGCGCAGGTCAAGGCCGGGATCTCCGGCCGCACGGTGAGCTTCGTCCCCGCCGCGGGGACGCGCCTCGACGGGCTGCCCGGCGTGACGGCCGTCGAGCGGCTCGGGGAGCGGGTCGGCCTCGCCACCGACGACGTCGAGGCGACCCTGGGCGCGCTCCTGGCCGACGGGGGCCGGCTGCCCGACCTGCAGGTCCGCGGCGCCAGCCTCGAGGAGGCCGTCCTGTCCCTCACCGCCCGCGCCGCGACGCCGATCGGAGCCGACCGATGAGCACCCTGTTCGCCTTCCAGCTGCGCCGGGTCTGCCGCAACCGGCAGTACCTGTTCTTCACCGTGCTGCTGCCGGCCCTGTTCACCGTCTTCTTCACCAAGGTCTTCGGCGCCCAGGCGGGCAGCGGGGCGCAGTACCAGGCGTACGCCACCACGTCGATGGTCTCGATGATGGCCTACGGCGCCCTGGGTGCCGCGCTCGGCGCGACCATCCGGATCTCCTTCGACCGGGCCTCCGGGTGGCTGCGCCAGCTGCGGATCACCCCCGTGCCGACGTCGTCGGTCGTCGCCGTCGACGTGCTGGTCGGCATGCTGCTGACCCTGCCCAGCCTGCTGGTCGTCGCGCTGGTCGGCCGGGTCGTCAACGGCGTCGACCTCGGCCTGGGGACGTGGGCCGGTCTGGTGGCGGTGCTCTGGGTCGGGTCGGCGGCCTTCGTCGCGCTCGGACTGCTGGTCGGATTCGCCCTCGAGGAGAAGGCCGCGGGCGGCGCGATCGGGATCCTGGGCGTCGTCCTGGCCGCGCTGGGCGGGCTGTGGGTGCCGGTGCAGGTGTTCCCGGAGGCGCTGCGGGCGCTGGCGCACACCCTGCCCTCGTACTGGTACGCCGAGCTGGGCCGGGACGTGGTCGTCGAGGGGGCGCCGGCGATGCTGACGGTCCTGGCGGTGGCCGGGTTCGCCGCGGCCTTCGGCGTCCTGGCGACGGCGGTGGCGCGGCGTCGTCCGCTGCACGCCGTCGCGGGCTGATCGGGTTAGCGTTCCGCGCCGTGGACCCGCGCACTCCCTGGCAGCGGCTCGGCTGGGCCGTGCCGTGGCTGCTGTTCCAGGTCTTCCCGCTCGCCGACCTGGTCACCACGCCGCGGCCGACCTGGGTCCGGGTGGTCGCACTGGTGGGACTGCTGGTCTTCACCGCGGCGTACCTGGTCGTGTTCAGCAGCATCTTCGGCCGCCGCGGCAGCGCCTGGCCGTGGCGGGCGCTGCTCGTCGTCGCCGTGCTCGGGGTCGCGCTGTCGGCCTGGCTGGGGCCGTCCTGGGCGGGCCTGATGATCTACGTGGCGGCGGCGTCGTCGGGCGGCCTGCCCGAGCGCTGGGTCTGGCCGGCGGTCGGGGGCTCGGCGGCGGTCTGCGCCTCGGTGGTCGCGGCGCACGGCATGTTCCCGGAGCTGTTCATCCTCCCGGTGATCTGCGTGCTCACCGGCTTCGCCCTGCGCGGCACGCGCTACCTCGTGTCGGTCAACGCCGAACTGGTGGAGGCCCGGGAGGAGCAGGCCCGCGCGGCGGTCGCCGAGGAACGGCTGCGCTTCGCCCGCGACCTGCACGACCTGCTCGGCCACAGCCTGTCGCTCATCGCGCTCAAGAGCGAGCTCGCCGGCCGGCTGGCCGAGCGGGACCCCGCGCGGGCGCGCGCGGAGATGGCCGACGTCGAGACCGCCGCCCGCCGGGCGCTGGCCGAGGTGCGCGAGGCGGTGAGCGGCTACCGGCAGATCGGTGTCGGGCTCGCCCTCGCCGAGGCCCGCTCCGCGCTCTCCGCCGCCGGGATCGCGCTGCGGGCGCCACGGAGCGTGCCGCCGCTGCCCGGCCCGGTGGACGCCGTCCTGGGCTGGGTGGTCCGCGAGGGGACGACGAACGTGCTGCGGCACAGCGGCGCGCGCACGGTCACCGTGGACGTGGCGGTGACCGGCGGACGGGCGGCGCTGACCATGACCGACGACGGCCGCGGCCCCGCGCAGCCGGACCGTGGCGAGGGCGCGGGCCTGGCCGGGCTCGAGGAGCGGCTGGCCGGGCTCGACGGCCGGCTGGAGGCCGGCGCCGCCCCCGGGGGAGGGTTCCGGCTCGGCGCGGAGGTGCCGGTCGCGGCCCGGGTCGGCGCGTCGTGATCCGGGTGCTCATCGCCGAGGACCAGACGATGGTCCGGGGCGCGCTGCGGGCCCTGCTGGAGCTGGAGGAGGACATCGACGTCGTCGCCGAGGTCGGGCGCGGTGACCAGGTGGTCGGCGCGGCCCGGGAGCACCGGCCGGACGTCGCCCTGCTCGACATCGAGATGCCCGGCGGGGACGGCATCGAGGCCGCCCGCGAACTGGCCGGCGCGGTCCCGGACTGCCGGGCGGTCGTGCTCACCACGTTCGGCCGGCCGGGGTTCCTGCGCCGGGCCATGGAGGTCGGCGCCGCCGGGTTTCTGGTCAAGGACGCGCCGGTCGCCGAGCTGGCCCGGGCCATCCGCGCCGTGGTGGCGGGGGAGCGGGTCATCGACCGCGACCTCGCCGCGGCGGCGCTCGCCCTGGGCGCGACGCCGCTGTCGACGCGGGAGGCCGACGTCCTCCGGGCGGCCGCGGACGGCGCCACTGTCGCCGACATCGCCCGGCGGCTGTTCCTGTCCGAGGGGACGGTGCGCAACTACCTGTCCTCGGCGATCGGCAAGACCGGCGCCCGCACCCGCGTGGAGGCCGCGCGCGTCGCCGAGGAGAAGGGCTGGCTGTGAGAGGACCCCGTCCTCCTCACCCCTCGCACGCTCGGGGCGAGCCTCGGGACGGGGCCGCGGGGCGCGAGGGGCCGCTACTCCCGCGTCCGGCCGGGGACCGGGGGCTGGGCCGGGATGGCCGCGGTGGTGGGGCCGGCGGACTCGGCCGGCATGAGGGCGTCGAGGTCGAGCACCCGCACGTGGATGACGTTGCGCTGCTGCAGGGCCGCCCGCAGCGCGCGGTGCAGGCCGTCCTCGAGGTAGAGGTCCCCGTGCCACTGCACGGCGTGGGGGAACAGGTCGCCGTAGAAGGTGGAGTCGTCGGCGAGCAGGGTGTCGAGCGCCAGTTCGCTCTTGGTCGTGACCAGCGTGTCGAGCCGGATCTGCCGGGGCGGGATCATGGCCCAGTCCCGCGTGGAGAGGCCGTGGTCGGGATAGGGCCGGCCGTTGCGGACCGCTTTGAAGATCAGGGCACCGACCTCCTCGCTGCGAGCCCCCGAGAGGGCCGAACCGCGTCGAGCCTATCGGCCGCCGCGCCGGGGCCGAGGGCCGTGCCCCGGTCTGCGACGTCCCCCGGTCGCGCGAGCCACACGACCCGGGGACCGCCTGCGACGTATGCTGGACTGGCACTCTGTCCGTGCGAGTGCCAGCCGTCCGAGCGGCCGGTGCCGGGAACGCCCGGGCGCCTCCGCGCGGGGGTCGCACGACGCGTCGACCGGTACGGGGAGGTGTCACCGTGGCGCACGACGAGCGTCGCCTGCAGGTCCTGCGGGCGATCGTCCAGGACTACGTCTCGACCAACGACCCGGTGGGCAGCAAGGCCCTCGCCGAACGGCACGACCTCGGCGTCTCGCCGGCCACCATCCGCAACGACATGGCCGTGCTCGAGGAGCAGGGCTACATCACCCAGCCGCACACGAGCGCCGGCCGGGTGCCCACCGACAAGGGTTACCGGCTCTTCGTCGACCGGCTCTCGGCGGTCAGGCCGCTCTCGGTCGCCGAGCGCAAGGCCATCGAGCGCTTCCTCGACGGCGCCCTCGACCTGCACGACGTCCTCAACCGGACGGTCCGCCTCCTCGCGCAGCTGACCCACCAGGTCGCCGTCGTCCAGTACCCGACGCTGTCGCGCAGCGCGGTGCGCCACCTCGAGGTGGTGCAGGTGGCCAGCTCCCGGCTGCTGCTGGTGCTGATCACCGACACCGGCCGGGTCGAGCAGCGCGTCGTCGAGTGCCCGGTCGACGTCGACCGGGACGACGTCGCCGACCTGCGCGGCCTGCTGAACACGGCGTTCAGCGGCGCGCGGCTCGCCGACGCCGGGAACAGGGTGCCCGACCTGCTGGAGACCGCCCCGCCGCAGCTGCGCCCGCTGGTGGCGGCGGTCAGCGCCGCGCTGATCGAGACCCTCGTCGAGCCCCGGGAGGACCGGCTGGTCGTCGGCGGGACGGCGAACCTGGCCCGCGAGGCTCGCGACTTCCCCGGCAGCCTCCGGCTGCTGCTGGAGGCGCTGGAAGAACAAGTCGTGGTCCTGCGGTTGATCAGTGAGGTGGACACCGGCGGCGCGGTGCTCGTGCGCATCGGCGAGGAGAACGCGCACGAGGCGCTCACCGGTGCGTCGGTGGTGTCCGTGGGGTACGGCTCCGGGGACCACGCGCTCGGGGGCCTGGGCATCGTCGGCCCCACCCGCATGGACTACCCGATGAACATGGCCGCGGTGCGAGCCGTGGCCCGCTACGTCGGCCAGATCCTGGCCGAGAGCTGAGGTAAGAGCTACTCGATGGCAACCGACTACTACGGCGTGCTCGGGCTGTCCCGCGGCGCCACGGACGCCGAGATCAAGAAGGCCTACCGGCGGCTGGCGCGGGACCTGCACCCCGACGTCAACCCCGACCCGGCGGCCAAGGAGCGCTTCCAGGAGGTCAGCCGGGCGTACCAGGCCCTGACCGACCCGGACAAGCGCCGCATCGTCGACCTCGGTGGCGACCCGTTCGACAACGGCGCCGGCGCGGGTGCGGGCGGGCCGTTCGCGGGCGCCGGGTTCGGCGGCCTCGGCGACATCATGGACGCCTTCTTCGGCGGCGGGGCCACCACGCGCGGCCCGCGCAGCCGCGTCCGGGCCGGTGGCGACGCGCTCATCCAGGTCGACCTCGACCTCGACGAGACGGTGTTCGGCACGACGCGGGAGATCACGGTCGACACCGCGATCCTCTGCGACGCCTGCACCGGTGCCGGTACCGCGCCCGGGACCCACCCGACCACCTGCACCACCTGCGCCGGCCGCGGCGAGGTGCAGAGCGTGCAGCGCTCCTTCCTGGGCCAGGTGGTCTCCTCCCGCGCCTGCCCGACCTGCGGCGGCACCGGCCAGGTCATCCCGGAGCCGTGCCTCAAGTGCGGCGGCGACGGCCGGGTCCGGGCGCGGCGCACCATCCCGGTCAAGGTGCCCGCCGGCGTCGAGGACGGCATGCGCATCCGGCTGACCGGCCACGGTGAGGTCGGCCCCGGCGGGGGCCCGGCCGGCGACCTCTACGTCGAGATCAACGAGCTGCCGCACCCGGTCTTCACCCGGGACGGCGAGGACCTGCACTGCCGGGTCACCCTGCCGATGACCGCCGCCGCGCTGGGCACCACCCTGACGCTGGAGACGCTCGACGGGCAGGAGGAGATCGACATCCGGGCCGGTACGCAGCCGGGCAGCGTGCTGACCCTCCGCGCCAAGGGCGCGCCGCGGCTGCGGGCCACCGGGCGCGGCAACCTGCACGTGCACGTCGAGGTCGAGACGCCCACCCGGCTGGACGCCGAGCAGGAGAAGCTGCTCCGGGAGCTGGCCGCCCTGCGCGGCGAGGACCATCCGGCGGCGTCCTCCTCGGAGGGGCAGGGCGGGCTGTTCTCCCGCGTGCGGGACGTCTTCAAGTGAGTGAGCTCGCGAGCTCACCGGTGGACACGGCACGGCCGGGGACGCGGCCGACGAGCGCCAGTGAGGAGGCCGCGTGAGCGTGGCGACCGACGACCGGGTGCCCGAGCTCGACGGGGCGCCGCTGTTCCTGCTCGACGAGCTGCCCGACGCCGAGGAGCTGCTGGTCGACGGCGCCGAGGGCCGGCACGCGGTCGACGTCCTGCGGCTCAGCCCCGGCGAGCGGGTGCGCGTCGGCGACGGCCGGGGGACCGTCGCCGAGGGGGCGGTGCGTTCCGCCGGCCCCGAGGGGCTGCGGGTGGCGGTCTCCGCGCGGCACGAGGTGCCCCCGCCGGCGCTGGAGCTGGTCCTGGTGCAGGCGCTGCCCAAGGGGGAGCGCGGTCCGCTGGCGGTGGAGCTGGCCACCGAGCTCGGCGTCGACCGGATCGTGCCGTGGGCGGCCTCCCGCTGCGTCACCCGCTGGCGCGAGGACCGCGCCGCCAAGGGGGTGGCCAAGTGGCGGGCCGCCGCGCGCGCGGCCAGCAAGCAGTCGCGGCGTCCGCGGGTGCCGGAGGTCACCGAGCTGATGACCACCCGGCAGGTGTGCGGGGGGCTGGCCGACGTCGACCTGGCGCTGGTGCTGCACGAGCAGGCCCGCCACCCGCTGGCCCGGCTCGACCTGCCCGCGGAGGGCACGGTCGCCGTGGTCGTCGGGCCCGAGGGCGGCCTCTCCGACGGCGAGGTCGTCGCCCTGGCCGCCGCCGGTGCCCGCCCGGTGCGGCTGGGCCCCGAGGTGCTGCGCACCTCCACCGCGGGCGCGGCGGCGCTGGCCGCCGTGTCGGTCCGCACCCGCTGGCAATGACACTGCGGTCCTCCCGGACCGCACCGCGGCCACGTGCCGTCCTCGGCCTGCGCTGACCCGTCCGTGCACCGCGCCGGGAGCCCTCCGGGCCCCGCGTCGCGGCACACCCGCGCCCGTCCCACTCCGCTCGGCGCAGGGCGCGGCGGGCGGGGCGGTCTCCGCCACCCCTAGGGTCCGGGACGTGGATTGCCTCTTCTGCCGCATGGTCGCCGGCGAGGTCCCGGCCACCGTGGTGCACGAGACCGACCGCACGTTCGCCTTCCGGGACATCAACCCGCAGGCCCCGACGCACGTGCTCGTGGTCCCGCGGGACCACCACCCGACCGTCGCCTCCCTCGCCGCGGCCGACCCCGACCTGCTCGCCGCCGTCGTCCGCACGGCCCACGAGGTGGCGGTTCAGGAGGGGCTGGCGACCGAGTTCGACGTCGAGCCCGGCTACCGGGTGGTGACCAACACCGGCCCGGCGGCCGGGCAGACGGTGCACCACGTGCACCTGCACGTCCTCGGCGGCCGGCACCTGAACTGGCCGCCCGGCTGACCTGCCCCGTCGGGGTCCTGAGCGGCCGGGGTGGCCCCGGGGCCCACTCGGCGACGAAGGTGGCCGCATGACCGAGCCCGTGCGCATCGAGCGGAACGGCGACGTCGCCGTCGTCGTCCTGGACAACCCGCCGCTCAACCTCTTCGACGCCCCGGTGTTCGACGCGATCGAGCGGGTCGCCGACGAGCTGGGCGTGCTCACCGACCCCGCCGACGCCGGCCGTGCCCGCGCGGTGCTGGTCGAGGCGCGGGGGAAGGTGGTCTCCGGCGGGGTCGACGTCACCTTCTTCCGCGACATCGCCGAGGGCCCGGACCCGACGCAGCGCGGCGCCGAGCTGTGGCGGCGGCTGCTGCGCGTCGCCCAGGCGTTCGAGGACCTCCCGGTGCCCACGGTCTTCGCCGCGCACGGGCTCACCCTCACCGCCGCCTTCGAGCTGGCGCTGGCCTGCGACGTGCTGCTCGCCGCGGAGAGCGCGGGCTTCGGGCTGGTCGAGATCGTCGTCGGCCTGACCCCGTCGATGGGCGGCCCGCAGCGGCTGGCCGAGCGGGCCGGGCCGGCGCGGGCCAAGGAGCTGGTCTTCACCGGCGAGCGCTACCCGGCCGCGGTGCTGGAGCGGTGGAACGTGGTCAACCGGGTCCTGCCCGACGACGGCTTCGCCGAGGCCGCCCGCGCGTACGCCCGGCGGGTCGCCGCCGGGCCGACCGTCGCGCACGCGGCCACCAAGGCCCTGGTCACCACCGCCGTCCGGCAGGGCGCGCGGGCCGCCGACGACCTGGTCCCGGAGGTCTCCGGCGCGCTGTTCGGCACCGAGGACCTGCGCGGCGCGGTCGCGTCCTTCCTCGCCGAGGGCCCGGGGCGGGCGACCTACTCCGGACGGTGAGGGCCTGCTCGACGCGGGGTTCCCGGGGTCCTCCCACGGGTAGACTCGACGGGTCCGCATCGCCGTAGCAGGAAGGCAGGGTCGAGGGTTCTTGCCCGACTCCTCCCCGAACGTCCCCGTGCCGGGTGCCCCCACGTCCCGTGAGGCCTCGGCGCAGGCCGCAGCGGCGGACGGCCACCTCGGCGCGCCCGCCCCGTCCGTTCCCGGCCTGGGGGACGCCGCCCCGGCCGCGGTCCGGACCACGATCACCGTCCCCGACTCGGTCCCGATGGTCGCCCTGCTCGGCACCGGCGACGAGCTGCTCCGGCTGGTCGAGAACGAGGTCGACACCGACGTCCACGTGCGCGGCAACGAGATCGCCGTGACCGGGCAGCCGGCCGACAACGCCTTCGCCGTCGCCGTGTTCGACGAGCTCATCGCCCTCATCGGCACCGGCCAGACGCTGCGCCCGGACTCGGTGCGCCGGGTCATCGGCATGCTGCGCGCCGGTGGCTCCGAGCGGCCGGCCGACGTCCTCAGCCTCGACATCATCAGCCGGCGGGGCCGCACGATCCGGCCCAAGACGCTGAACCAGAAGCGCTACGTCGACGCGATCGACGCCCACACCATCGTCTTCGGCATCGGCCCAGCGGGTACCGGCAAGACCTACCTGGCGATGGCCAAGGCGGTGCAGGCGCTGCACACCAAGCAGGTCAACCGGATCATCCTGACCCGGCCGGCGGTCGAGGCCGGCGAGCGGCTGGGCTACCTGCCCGGCACGCTGAGCGAGAAGATCGACCCCTACCTGCGGCCGCTGTACGACGCGCTGCACGACATGGTCGACCCCGAGTCCATCCCGCGGCTGATGCAGTCCGGCACGATCGAGGTCGCGCCGCTGGCCTACATGCGCGGCCGGACGTTGAACGACGCGTTCGTGATCCTCGACGAGGCGCAGAACACCACCGCCGAGCAGATGAAGATGTTCCTCACCCGGCTCGGCTTCGGGTCCAAGATCGTGGTCACCGGGGACATCACCCAGATCGACCTCCCCGGCGGTGCGCCGAGCGGGCTGAAGATCGTCCGCGAGATCCTCGACGGGATCGAGGACGTCCACTTCGCGAACCTGACCAGCTCCGACGTCGTCCGGCACCGTCTGGTGGGCGACATCGTCGACGCCTACGACCGCTGGGACGCCGCGCAGAGCCGGAGCACCCCGGCCGGTCCGCAGCAACCACCGGTGCGCCCGTCCCGGCCGCGCCGGCAGGGGAGCTGACCGGCATGCCCGTCGAGGTCGCCAACGAGTCCGAGATCGCCGTCGACGAGTCCTCCCTCGCCGCGATCTGCACCTACGTGCTCGCCGAGATGGGGGTCAACCCCATGGCCGAGCTGTCGGTGCTGTGCGTCGACACCGACTACATGAGCACGCTGCACGAGCGGTGGATGGGGGAGAAGGGACCGACCGACGTCCTCGCCTTCCCCATGGACGAGCTGGACACCGGCCGTCCCGACGAGCCCGACCCCGGCCCGGCGCTGCTCGGGGACGTCGTGCTCTGCCCCGAGGTCGCCATCCGCCAGGCGCGCGCGGCCGGCCACACCATGGACGACGAGCTGATCCTGCTCGCCACGCACGGGGTGCTCCACATCCTGGGCTACGACCACATGGAGCCCGAGGAGGAGAAGGAGATGTTCGGTCTGCAGTCCTCGCTGCTGGAGGGCTGGCGCTCGGCACCCCGGGCGCCGATGACCGGGAACGCCGTCGACCGGGGGCCGGACCAGCGATGACCTCCGGCGAGATCACCCTCCTGGTGATCGCCGTCCTGCTCATCCCGCTCGCGGGCCTGTTCGGCGCGATGGACGCCGCTCTGCAGCGGGTCTCCAAGGCGCGGGTCGACGAGATGCGGCGGGACGGCGTCAAGCGCGCCGGTGTGCTGGCCGACGTCGTCGCCGAGCGCGCCCGCCACGTGGCGCTGCTGCTCCTGCTGCGGATCGCCTGCGAGATGGTCGCCGCGGTGCTGGTCGCCGTCGTGCTGTACCGGACGTGGGGCGGGGTCTGGCAGACCGTGCTCACCGCGGCCGGCGTCATGACCGTCGTCAGTTACGTGCTCGTCGGCGTCGGGCCGCGCACCCTCGGCCGCCAGCACGCCTACGGCGTCGCCCTGGCCAGCGCCGGCGTGGTGCGCCTGCTGGGCCGGGTGCTGGGGCCGGTGGCGACCCTGCTGATCCTCGTCGGCAACATGATCACCCCGGGCCGCGGCTATCGCGACGGGCCGTTCTCCTCCGAGGTCGAGCTGCGGGAGCTGGTCGACATGGCCGAGGAGCGCGGCGTCGTGGAGTCCGGCGAGCGCAACATGATCCACTCGGTGTTCGAGCTGGGCGACACGATCGCCCGCGAGGTCATGGTGCCGCGCACCGACGTGGTGTGGATCGAGCGCACCAAGACCGTCCGGCAGGCCCTCGCCCTGGCCATGCGCAGCGGCTTCAGCCGCATCCCCGTCATCGGCGAGAACGTGGACGACGTCGTCGGGGTCGTCTACCTCAAGGACCTCATCCGCCGGACGCAGGGCGCCCACGACCCGAAGAACGGCCTCCGGGTCGAGGAGATCATGCGCCCGCCGACGTTCGTCCCGGAGTCCAAGCCGGTCGACGAGCTGCTGCGGGACATGCAGGCCCAGCGCATCCACATCGCGATCGTCGTCGACGAGTACGGCGGCTTCGCCGGGCTGGTGACGATCGAGGACATCCTCGAGGAGATCGTCGGCGAGATCGCCGACGAGCACGACGCGTTCCAGCGGCCGCCGGTCGAGCAGCTGGAGGACGGGGCGGTGCGGATCACCGCGCGGCTGCCCGTCGAGGACCTCGCCGAGCTGTTCGACGTCGAGCTGCCGCGCGACGACGACGTGGAGACCGTCGGCGGCCTGCTCGCCCGCGAGCTCGGCCGGGTGCCGATCGAGGGCTCGGAGGCGGAGGTCGCCGGGCTGCGGCTGGTGGCCGAGAGCACCGGGGGACGGCGCAACCGGATCGACACGATCCTGGTCTGCCGCGTGCCCGAGCCCGAGCCGGAGGAGACCGAGGAGTCGGGGGTCACCCGGGCGGACGTGCCGGCGGCCGTGGAAAGCTGACCGCTCGTGAGCTCCCCCGCAGAGCAGCTGCAGCCCGAGGACGCCAAGCTCGTCACCCTCGCCCGCTCCGCCCGGGGCCGCACCGGCGCCGCCGAGGGCGCGGCCGTGCGGGACACCGACGGGCGCACCTACGTCGCGGCGACCGTGGCGCTCCCGTCGCTCGGGCTCTCCGCGCTGCAGGCCGCCGTCGCCGCCGCCGTCTCCAGCGGGGTGGAGGGGCTCGAGGCCGCGGCGGTCGTCTCGTCCGCCGACGCGGTCGAGCAGGAAGGGCTGGCCGCCGTCCACGACCTCACACCGTCCGCCCCGGTGTTCCTCGCCGGCCCGGACGGCGCCGTCCGGTCGACGGCGTAGCCAGCGGCCGCAGTCAGGACAGCGGCCGGTCCAGGGCCTCGGCGAACGCCTCGGGGTCGCGCACCCACGCGGTGAAGGACTGCTCGGTCGTGCCGTCGGCCGCCAGGTGCCGGACGGCGACCCGCGTGCGCCCCGGCCACCAGCCGCCCCGGCGCCGGGCCTTCGGCCAGCCCCGCGGGGGCGCGCCGCGGCGGACCTCCTGCACGGCGCTGCGGGCGACCACGTGCAGGGCCGACGTGGCCCGCAGCCCGGCGACGTCGGTGGAGAGCCCGGCGTCGGAGACGGTCAGCCGGGTCGTGGACAGGACGAGCACCGCCACCCCCAGGACGGCGGCCAGCGGCACCTCGCCCGCGACGGCGGCGGCCCCGCCCTGCCAGGCGGCCAGTCCGAGCCAGAGCCCGACCCCGAGGACCACCGCCACGACCAGCCACAGCCGGGCGGGGGCGTACTGCCAGTAGCGCAGCGGCGCCGGCACCACCGTGGCCGACCGGCGCGGGCCGCGACCGGGGAAGAAGCCGTACGCGCCGACCTGGGTGGCGTGCCGCTGGCGTTCCCGCAGCACCCGCACCGCGAGGGGCTCGTCCTGCTCCCGCCGCCGCCGACCCGCCACACCTGCATCCTCCCAGGCGGGGCGACGTCGGCCACGGCGTCCCGGGGCTGTCGTCCGGCGGTGGGAGACTGGTCGGGTGACCTCGCCGGACCAGTCGTACCGCAGCGGCTTCGCCTGCCTGGTGGGCCGTCCCAACGCCGGCAAGACCACGCTCACGAACGCGCTGGTCGGCGAGAAGGTCGGCATCGTCAGCAACCGCCCGCAGACGACGCGGCACGCCATCCGTGGCGTCGTCCACCGGCCGGGCGGGCAGCTGGTGCTCGTCGACACCCCCGGGCTGCACAAGCCCAAGAGCCTGCTCGGCCGCCGGCTCAACGACGTCGTCCGCGACACGCTGTCCGAGGTCGACGTGGTGGTCTTCTGCGTGCCGGCCGACCAGCCCGTCGGCGCCGGCGACCGGTTCATCGCCCGGCAGCTGCGCGAGATCACGGCGCCGGTCGTCGTGGTCGTCACCAAGACCGACGCCGCGAGCAGGAAGCAGGTCGCCGAGCAGCTGGTGGCCGCCAGCGAGCTGGTCGAGGCCGCCGAGGTCGTGCCGGTCAGCGCGGTCGCCGGCGACCAGGTCGAGCTGCTCGAGGACCTGCTGGTCGGCCTGCTGCCCGAGGGCCCGCCGCTCTACCCGGAGGAGCAGACCACCGACGAGGACGTCGAGCGGCAGATCGCCGAGCTGGTGCGCGAGGCCGCGCTGGAGAAGGTGTTCCAGGAGGTGCCGCACTCCCTCGCCGTCACGGTGGAGGAGATGGCCCGCCGGCCCGACCCGAAGCGGCCGGACGGCGAGCTGGTCGAGGTGCACGCGCTGCTGCACTGCGAGCGCCCGAGCCAGAAGCCGATGCTGCTCGGCCGCGGCGGGGAGGTCATCAGGGCGATCGGCACCGAGGCGCGGCAGGGGATCGAGACGCTGCTCGGCGCCCGCGTGCACCTCGACCTGCACGTCACCGTGCTCGGGGAGTGGCAGGACGACCCGAAGAAGCTGAACAGGCTCGGGTACTGATGTCCACGACACCGAAGTCGCTGTACCGCGACGAGGGGGTCGTCCTGCGCACCCAGAAGCTGGGCGAGGCCGACCGGATCGTCACGGTGCTCACCCGCCGGCACGGCAAGGTGCGGGCGGTGGCCAAGGGCGTGCGCCGCACCAAGAGCAAGTTCGGCGCGCGGCTGGAGCCGTTCACCCACGTGGACCTGCAGCTCTACACCGGGCGCAACCTCGACATCGTCAGCCAGGCCGAGACGATCCGCTCCTACGGCCAGCCGATCGCCGGCGACTACCCGGCCTACACCGCCGGCACCGCGGTGCTGGAGACCGCCGACCGGCTCACCGCCGAGGAGAAGGAACCCTCGCTGCGGCTGTTCCTCCTGGTGATCGGCGCGCTGCGGGCGCTCTCCGAGCGCAGCCACCCGGCCGGGCTGGTGCTCGACGCCTTCCTGCTGCGCGCCATGTCGGTGGCCGGCTGGGAGCCGGCCCTCTCCGGCTGCGCCCGCTGCGGCGAGGAGGGCCCGCACCGGCACTTCTCGGTGCCCGCCGGGGGCATGGTCTGCCCGCCCTGCCGGCCCGCCGGGTCGGCGATGCCGAACCCGGTGACCATCGAGCTGCTCGACGCCCTGCTCAGCGGGGACTGGGAGACCGCCGAGGCCAGCCAGGGCACCACGCGCCGGGAGGGCAGCGGCCTGGTCGCCGCGCTGCTGCAGTGGCACCTCGAGCGCGGCCTGCGCTCGCTGCCGCTGGTCGACCGGGGCGAGTCCGCACCCCGCCGGGAAGCGAGCCTGCACCGGTGAGGCGTGAGGTCAAGGCCCCGAACCCGCACCCGTCCGGGGCCCGCCCGCCGGAGCTCCCGGCCGACAAGGTCCCGCGGCACGTCGCGATCGTGATGGACGGCAACGGCCGCTGGGCCAAGCAGCGCGGGCTGCCGCGCACCGCCGGCCACGAGGCGGGGGAGTCCTCGCTGTTCGACTGCGTCGAGGGCGCCATCGAGCTGGGGATCGGCGCCATCAGCGCCTACGCCTTCTCCACGGAGAACTGGCGGCGCAGCCCGGACGAGGTCCGCTTCCTCATGGGCTTCAACCGCGACGTCATCCGCCGCCGCCGTGACGAGATGCACGAGCTCGGGGTCCGGGTGCGCTGGGCCGGCCGCCGTCCGCGGCTGTGGCGCAGCGTCATCAAGGAGCTGGAGGTGGCCGAGGCGCTGACGAGGGACAACGACGTCCTCACCCTCACCATGTGCGTCAACTACGGCGGACGCGCCGAGATCGCCGACGCCGCCGCCGCGATCGCCCGGGAGGCCGCCGCCGGCCGGTTGGACCCCGACAAGGTCGACGAGCGGACCGTCGCCCGCTTCCTCGACGAGCCCGACCTGCCCGACGTCGACCTGTTCGTCCGCAGCTCCGGGGAGAACCGCACCAGCAACTTCCTGCTGTGGCAGTCCGCCTATGCCGAGTTCGTCTTCCTCGACACCCTGTGGCCGGACTTCGACCGCCGGCACCTGTGGTCCGCCTGCGAGGAGTACGCGTCGCGCCAGCGCCGCTTCGGGTCCGCCTAGCCGGGTCGTCCGCAACGGTTTCGTCCGCGGGGACCCACCCCGTTGACACCGGTGGCGGGGCGCCCCGACAGTGGCGGCTCCCCGGAGTGAGGACGGAACACGCACCGTGAGCGAGCGCGCCACCGCAGACCAGCACGTCCAGCACCGGTTCCCCGGGGACCTCACCGACCACCTGATCGCCGCCGACCTGTGGACCGACCAGATGGTCGCCGACGACGGCATCCCTGTGGTCGACGTCCCGCTGGTGACCGTCGGCGGCGGCATCGGCTCGTTCGTCCTCGTCGACTACCTGCGCATCTGCGGGGTGCCGCCCGAGGCGATCCGGGTGCTGACGCCGCAGCGCACCCCGTGGCAGAGCTACGAGTACCTCACGGCCGTCTCCCAGATCCCGCGCGGCGAGCGGCTGCGGTCGGACTCCACGGGCACCCCCGACAACATCTGGGGCTTCCCCGGCTACGCGATCCGCGAGGCGCTGCAGGGCAACTGGCGAGCGGCCTGGAACGTCCTGGTCGAACCGGTCTTCGCCACCTACTACACGCCCAAGGCCGGGCAGGTCTTCGAGTCGATCGAGAAGGAGGTGCACCGGATCGGGTACCCGGAGATGGTCGTCCCCGGCCAGGTCCGGATGGTGCGGCGGCGGGTCGGCGGCGGCTACTTCACGATCCTGACCCCGCCGGAGGGCGCCACCGCCACGCGGCGGATCGCCTACCGCAGCCAGTGGGTGCACCTCGCCGTCGGCTACCCGGGCCTGCGCTTCCTCCCCGACCTGCAGCGGTACCGCGCGGAGTACGACGACTACGGGCGCGTGGTCAACGCCTACGAGCCGCACGAGCACGTCTACCAGAAGCTCTCCGTCCGCCCCGGGACGGTGCTGGTCCGCGGCGGGGGCATCGTGGCCTCGCGGGTGCTGCAGCGGCTGATCGACGACCGCGACCGCCGTGGCCTCGACACCCAGATCGTGCACCTGTTCCGCACCTACGTGGACGAGCCGCACGGCCCCAGCCTTTTCATGCGCCGCAAGGGCGCCGACGGCTGGGCCTACCAGGGCTTCAACGGCCCCAAGGCGACCTGGGGCGGGCAGCTGCGCGTGCGGATGGCCCGGCTCGAGGGCGAGGAGCGCGCCGCCCTCTACAAGACGATGGGCGGCACCAACACCCCCGTGCGCAGGGACTGGCAGGAACAGCTGGCCCGCGGCCGGGCCCAGGGCTGGTACCGGGTGGTGCGCGGGACCATCCGGGACATGCGGCCGGCCGGGGAGCTGGTCGAGGTCACGGCCGACACCGACCAGGGCGCACACGTCGGCACCTTCGACGCGGTCATCGACTGCACCGGCCTGGAGGCCGACATCCGGGAGCACCGGGTGCTGGCCGACCTGCTCGACCACTCGAACGCCCGGCGCAACCCGCTGGGCCGGCTGGACGTCGAGCGGGACTTCGAGGTCCGCGGCACCCGCAACGGCGGCAAGCTCTACGCCTCGGGCAGCGCGACCCTGGGCGGCTACTTCGCCGGCGTGGACAGCTTCCTGGGCCTGCTGGTCGCGGCGCAGGAGATCTCCGACGACCTGGCCCGCCAGGGCTTCTGCGCCCGGCTGACCCCGGGACGGTCGACCAGCCAGTGGTGGAAGTGGGTCCGCAACACGCCGATCTGACCCTCCGCCCCCGCCGCGACGACCGAGAGAGACCCCCTGTGACCCCCACGCTCAACGGCCGCATCCAGACCCGCGTCCTCCTGCTGCTGACCGTCGGCCTGCTCTGGACCCTGCTCGTCACGCCGGTCCTGCCCACCGGCGCACCGGTCGGCGCCTCCTACGGGGCGACCCTGTCGGTCCTGCTGCTGGTCACCGTCCTCGGCGTCCTCTGGGAGCTCGTCTACCACGGCCTCCAGCAGTTCCGGTGGGAGAAGGACTGGCCGACGCTGTTCGGGCTGGTCACGATCGTGCCGGAGGGGCTGCTGGTCTGGTTCCTCGTCGCCGGCGGTGCCACCTGGCTCGACGGCGTGCCCGGCCCCGCCTTCGTGCTGCACCTGGTCACGACCTGGCTCGTGGTGTGGCTGGTGGCGAACGGGCCGCTGCGCGTGCCCTTCGTCCACTGGCGCAACCGGGGCGGGAGGATCGTCTGATGACGGGCCGCTCCGCCGCCACGGTGCCCGCGTTCGACCAGGTCGCCGTCGCGGTCGCGCCCGGGGAGGACCTCGTCGTCCGGCTGCCGGGCATCCTGCTGGTCGTCGCCGTCGAGACCGCGGCCGCGGCACCGCCGCCCGGGCCGCGGCTGGGCGGCTGGGGCGCGCCCCCGGTGGCCGCCCCGCCGGTCCCGGCCGGGGACCGGCGGGTCGGTGAGCTGGTCGACCTGTGCCGGCGGGTGTCGGCCGCCGGCACCCGGGCCCCGGGACGGCGGCTGCACGACGAGCTGCGCGCCTGGCTGCAGGCGGCGTCCGGCCTGCCCTCCTTCGCCGTGGCCGCCGCGACCGAGGAGGGGCTGGCCATCGGGCTGGCCGGCGAGGGCGTGGCCGAGGTGCCCGACCTCGGGCTGCGGCTGACCCCGGCCGACGGGGAGCGGCTGCCCGACGGGACGGCGTTCCTCGACCGGCTGGTCGACTGGCCCCCCGCCGCGCTGCGGCTGTCCGCCGGCGGGCCGCTGGGCACGGCCCCGCACCCGCTGGCCGACCTGGAGGGCGGCGCGGTGCCGGGCGCGGCCGCCGTGCTCTCCCCGGCCCCTGCCGCCGCGCGGACATCGCTGCCGGAGGCCCCGCCGCCCACCGCGCAGGTGCGGCTGCCGGCGCCCGACGGGCTCCCGCCGATGCCCCCGTCTCCGCCGGCCACCGGCGCGGAGATGCCGCCGCTCGCGGGCACCGGGGTCCCGCCGGTGCCCCCGGCCGCGCTGGTCCGGCCGGCCCCGGCCCCGCACGACCACGCCTCCGCCGGTCCCGCGCACGCCGGGCACCCGCACGCGCCCGCCGCACCGCAGCCGGAGGCCGTCCCCCCGCCGGTCGAGCTGCCCCCGCCGCTGCACGCCCGGTCGCTGCTGGCCCACGACCCCGACGAGGTGGAGCCCCCGCGCGCGCCGCTGCCGATCGTGTCCACCGAGCAGCCCCCGGCCGCGCTGGCCAGGGAGCCGGAGGACCCGCGCCCCAAGGTCAAGGGCTTCCTCTGCGCGCGGGGCCACCTCAACGACCCGCGGGTGCAGTTCTGCGCGCTGTGCGGGGTCCGGATGGCGCAGCAGACCGGCGTCCTCGTCGAGGGCGTGCGGCCGCCGCTGGGCCTGCTGGTCTTCGACAACGGCGCGACGGTCAGCCTCGACGCGGACTACCTGCTCGGCCGGGAGCCGGAGACCGACGAGCGGGTGCGCTCGGGGCAGCTCCGCCCGCTGCTGGTGGTCGATGCGACCGGCGGGGTGAGCCGGCGGCACGCGGAGATCCGGCTGGAGGGCTGGGACGTCGTCCTCGTCGACACCGGCTCGGCCAACGGCACCCTCGTCGCGCCGCGCGGCGCCCCCGCGTGGGCCTCGCTCGTGCCCGGCCAGCCGGTGCAGCTCCTGCCGGGGATGGCGGTCCGGATGGGCAGCCGGCAGTTCGCCTTCGAGTCACCGCACGGCGGCTACTGAGTCGAGGGGCAGAAGTGGCCACTCCTGCCCCTCGGTTCAGCTGCCCGACGGGCCGGCGCTGATGCCGGCCAGCGTCTCGTCCACGTCCCGGTCGCGGTCGGCCGGGCCGGCGTGCACCCGCAGCACCGGGGTCAGCGGGTCGGCGGGGGAGTCCCCGGCGGTCACGAGCAGGGCGGGCGGCGTTCGACCGTCGTCCTCCACGACCTCGACCCCGCCGCGCCGCAGGCCCTCGGCCACCGCCGTCGCCCGGCGCTCGGCCCGCCAGCCGGAGCCGGCGCGCAGCTGCAGCGGCACCGACCGCCCCAGGGCCGCCTGCGCGGCGAGCCGCAGGGCGGCGCGCCCGTCGGGGCCGCCGTCCTGCACCAGCGCGACCGGCGCCCCGGGCGCGGCGCCGTCCAGCTCGCCGCCGACCTCGACCACGGACGCGGCCAGCCGCTCCGGCGCGGACGCCCCACCGGCCCAGCCGGCCGGGACCACCACGACGTCGGCGTCGGCGCTGGTGGCCACGTCGGTGACGTCGGACCACGGGTCGTCGCTGAACCGGGAGGCCACCGAGGCGGCCGGCCCGCGCGCCGCCACGACGCGGGCCAGGTCGCGCAGCTCGACGCCCGCCGAGGCGATCAGCGCGAGGTCGGCGCCCAGCCCGCTGGCCACCTCCGGCTTCGGCCGGGAGCGGCGGACCACCCGGGTGAGCACCACCTGCGCCGGGGACTCCCGGCCCACCAGGTCGCAGGCCAGGTGCACCAGGGGCACGTCGCGCTGCGGGTCCTCGACCACGACCAGCACGGTGTAGGCGTCGGCCAGCCCGAGGGCCGCCTTCTCCGCCGCGGCGATGTCCCGCTCCAGCACCCGCGGCGGGTAGACCAGGCGCAGCAGCGGCGCGGTCATCACCGTCGTGACGACGGCCATGACCACCAGCAGGGTGAACACCTCGCCGTCGAGCACGCCCAGCTGGACGCCGATGGTGAGGATGACCAGCTCGGTCAATCCCCGGGTGTTCATCAGCACGCCCAGCGCAGTCGCCTGGCGGCGCGGCACCCGCTGGGTGCGGGCCGCGGCGAACGCGCCGAGGAACTTGCCGGCGATCGCGACGAGCAGGATCAGGGCCAGCTCGCCGAGGCCGGTGAGGCCGATCGCGCCGACGTCGACCCCCAGCCCGGTGACGACGAAGAAGACCGGCAGCAGGAGCAGCACGCTCACCTGCTCGAGCCGGTCGGTGATCTCGTGGGTGAGCGCGGCCGCGCCCTGCCGCGGCATGACGATGCCGAAGACGAACGCGCCGAAGATGAAGTGGATGCCGATCTGCTCGGTCACCCAGGCGCTGGCCAGGATGCCGACGAGCACCAGCGCCAGCATGTCCGGGGTCAGCTGCCCGAACCGCTCGAAGCGGTCGACCAGCCGCTTCAGCAGCGGGCGGACGACGCCGAACGCGACCGCGGCGAACACCGCGGAGAACACCAGGATCTGCGCCACGCCGGCCAGCGAGGTCGCGGCGACCACGGCGACGACGATCGCCAGCAGCGCCCACGCGAGGACGTCGTCCACCGCGGCGCAGGCCAGGCTGAGCACCCCGGTGGGCACCTTGTGCATGCCGCGCTCGGCGAGGATCCGCGCCAGCACCGGGAACGCGGTGATCGACATGGCCACGCCGAGGAAGAGCGCGAAGGCCAGGAAGCCGACCTCCTCCCCGCCGACGACGTCGTGCCGGTCGTGCAGCACCCCGGCGAGCAGGAAGCCGAGCCCGAACGGCAGCACGATCGAGGCCAGCGACACCGAGACCGCGATCCGCTCCCGGCCGCGGATGAACGACAGGTCGACCTCGAGGCCCACGAGGAACATGAACAGCACCAGGCCGAGCTGGGCGAGCACGTCGAGGAACGGCCGCACGTCCGGCGGGAACAGCAGCGTGTCCAGGTCGCCGGGCAGCGCACCGAGCAGCGTCGGGCCGAGCAGGATCCCGGCGATGATCTCGCCGACCACCGCGGGCTGGCCGAGCCGCACGGCCAGCCGCCCGATCAGCCGCGCGAGGACCACGATCACCGCGAGGTCGAGGAATACGAACGCGACGATCTCGGCGATGCTGTGGGCCACGGGCGCTCCGGGGTGCGGCCGGCCTGCGCAGGCCGGGAGGCGACGGGTCGCCCGGTGGACCCGGGCGGGCCGCCGGCAGCGGGCGGGCCGGGCGCGGATGGTAGCGGCGGCGCCGTCACCTGCGGGGCTCTGCGTGCGCGGGGGCCGACGGGGTTCCGGCGGACGGCGCGCCCCGGCAGACTGGGCCGCTGCTGCCGCCGGTACCGCGGCACCCGCGGTCGCTCGCGGGCAGACACGTTCCCGGGAGGACCACTGATGGATGCCGTCGGCCTGGTGGGCGCGGCGCCCGCGACCATCGCTGACTACCAGGTGATCCGGGTGCTCGGCGAGGGCAACAACGGCCGCTTCTACCTGGCCCGCCCGCCCGCGCGGCTCGGCCTGCCCGACGAGTACGTCGCGGTGAAGGTGTTCACCGGCACCCACAGCGAGCAGGCCTACGACCGCGGCGTCCGGGAGCTGCGGGCCTTCGCCCAGGTGACCTCGCCGTACCTGGTGCGGGTCTACGACGCCGTCCTGCAGGACAGCTTCCTGTACGCCATGGAGTACTGCCCGCTGGGCTCGCTGGCCGCCCCGGCCCGCCCGCTGAGCCGCGCCGAGGTGCTGCGGGCGATCGGCCACGCCGTCCAGGCGCTGCACGCGCTGCACGAGGCCGGCCTGACCCACGGCGACCTCAAGCCGGGCAACATCCTGCTCACCGAGGACGGCGGGAAGCTCTCCGACCTCGGCCTCGCCCGCTTCCTGACCCCGGGCGTCACGCTCACCGGGATGGCCAGCGCCTCCTCGGTGGAGTTCCTCGACCCGGCCCTGCTGCGCGGCGAGCGGCCCTCCCGCGCCACCGAGGTGTTCGCGGTCGGCGCGACGCTGCACCGGGCGCTCACCGGCAACGGGCTCTACGGCGAGCTGCCCGACAGCGAGCCGCTGCTGGCCATCCGCAAGGTGATGAGCGCCGAGCCGCGGATCGCCCCGGGCATGGCGCCGGAGGAGGAGGCGCTGGTGCGCGACTGCCTCGCCCCGGTCGGGCAGCGGCCGGCGACCGCCTGGCAGGTGGCCGAGCGGATCGACGCGCTCTCCCGGGCCGCCCTCGCCGCCTCGGCCTGACCGGTCGTGGGGGGGGGGGGGGGGGGGGGGGGGGGGGGGGGGGGGGGGGGGGGGGGGGGGGGGGGGGGGGGGGGGGGGGGGGGGGGGGGGGGGGGGGGGGGGGGGGG